>JBILNT010000034.1:0-22849 GCA_044374875.1 Rubrivivax sp. | reverse complement strand
GTCGACCGGACCGGGAAAGCGCAAGAATGCCAAGAAAAGCCATCAAGGTTGCTCGGCTGGCCGAACCTGAACCGTTCGTCGGCACGAAGGAGGCCGCGCTGATCCTCGGGGTCTCGATCTCGACGGTTCAGAAGATGGTCGACGCCGGGACGATCCGCGCCTGGCGCACCGGCGGCGGACACCGGCGCCTGGCGCTGGAGTCGCTCAAGCAGGCTGCAGCGCGCCTGAGCGTCGGGGCGCACCCGGGCGCCGCGGCGGCGCTGGCGGAGCATCGCGGCCACGTCCGTGTGCTGGTCGTCGAGGACAACCCGGTGGTCATGAAGGCGATGTCGAAGGTGCTGGCGGGCTACGAGGGCCGGCTCGAGGCGATCTTCGCGCGCGACGCGGCCGAGGCCCTTCTCAAGTGCAGCGAGTCCGAGCCCGACCTGGTGATCACGGACCTGATCATGGAGCCCTTCGACGGCTTCCACCTCATCAGGGTGCTGCGCAATTCCGAACGCTTCTCGCGCCTGACCATCCTCGTCGTGACGGGCATCACCCTGAAGGAGATCGAGGCCCGCGGCGGGCTCGCCGACGACGTGATCGTCTACCGCAAGCCCCTGTCCGCCGAGCGCCTGGGCGGCTTCCTGGACGCCTTCCTGCAACAGCGCGCGCGCCGCGGCTGAGCGCCGCGGTGCACTGACCCGCGCGCTTGCCGCGGCCGGGCCGCGACGACGAGCGGGCGCGGTGGGCGGGGGGGTGTTCACGGTGGCGTCCTAGGCGGCTACCGGGGCAACTGTCGGGGCAGCGGCCGGGGCGGCCAGCAGGCCGGCTGCCGGGTCGGGCAACCGGGCGGCGAACGGGACGGCTGTCGGGGCACTGTCGGCCACGGCGGGGTCGGCCGGATCGGCCAGTGCCTCGCTGATGCGGACGATCTGCGGCAGCACGGCCACGAACGCGTCGATTACCTGCGGGTCGAAGTGCGCACCCGACTCCCTGCGGATGTGGTCGGTCGCCACCGCGACCGGCCAGGGTTCCTTGTAGGGGCGGCGCGTGGTCAGCGCGTCGAAGACGTCCGCCACCGAGACGATGCGGGCCTCGAGCGGGATGGCCTCGCCGCGCAGGCCCTGCGGGTAGCCGCTGCCGTCGAACTTCTCGTGGTGCGACAGGGCGATCTGCCGGGCCATCTCGAGCACCTTCGAGCCCGAGCCGCGCAGCACGGCGGCCCCGTAGGCCGCATGCCGCCGCATGACCGACATCTCTTCGGGGTCGAGCGCGCCCCGCTTGTTGAGGATGCGGTCGGGCACGCCGATCTTGCCGATGTCGTGCAGCGGCGCGGCCAGCCGCAGCGCGTCGAGGTAGTCGCTCGGCTGGCCGAGTTGCCGCGCGATCTCGACGGCGTACAGCGCCATGCGCCTGACGTGGCTGCCGGTGGTGTCGTCGCGCAGGCGGGACACGCGCGCGAGCACCTCGAACAGCACCTCGTCGGAAATGCCGCCGCCCGCCACGCTGCCGGCCGCGAGGGATTCGTGACCTTCCGCGCGGCGCAGCAGCCGCCGCACGCGCACCCGCAGGTCGTCGGCACGCATCGGCTTGGACAGCACGTCCAGGGCGCCGAGCCGCCGCGCCTGCTCGTCGATCTCGTCGTCGGGCAGCCCGGTCAGCAGCACCCACGACGCGCTGGCGTGGCCGTGGGCGTCGGCGGCCACCGACAGCGCGGCACCGACCTGCAGACCGTCGACCACGGGCATGCGGTAGCCCACGAGCGTGAGGTCCGGTGCATTGCCCGCGCGCAGCATGGCGAGGAAGTCCCGCGCGTCGCCGTGCACGGTCACCCGGCAATCCTCGAGGCTCTTCAAGGCGGCCCGCATCCAGTGGCGATCGGCCGGGTTGTCGTCGACGATGGCGACGTGCCGGTGGGTCGACGGCCTGACGCTGGCAGCATGCACGTCGGGCAGCGGTGAGCCGGCATGTTCGAGCATCGTGGGTCCTGGGTGCGTCGCGCGGCCGGACTGCTGGTCAGGTGAAGCGCTTCACGAAAATGCGTGCTTTTAGCCCCATCAAAATAAGTATACGTGCTTTAATTCGACGCACAGGCTCACCATGCTGCGATCTCCGTGAAGCGTGAATTCCTCAACGGCGGCGCCCCTCGCGGCGCGTCGCGCGATGCCGCGCCGGCGCGTCGGCATGCCGTCGCCCGTCCATGAACGCCGGACTCACCTTCCGGCGTTCGCGGCCGCGCGACCGGCGTGTCGAGGCCGACGTCATCCGGGGTGCCACGCTGGCCATGGCCGCGCTGCTGCTGGTGGTCGTCTGGGGCCTGGTGGTGCTGGTCATCCGCATGCAGCACCAGGAGGCCCAGGCCTCGGTGCTGCGGCAGTCGGAGGCCATCGCGGCGCTGGCAGCGACCCAGGTCGCGAGTCGCATTGAGAGGGTCGAGGTCCACGGGCGGCTGCTGCTGGCCTTCGAGGCCGAGACGCGCCGGGCGCCGACGGGGGCGTCCTCGTCGGGCGCCCGCAAGGCCGAGCGGCCGGCGCTGCCCGGGCTCGACTCGCCGCCGGGTGTCGTGGCGCTGCAGCGGCTCCAGGGTTCGGTGGCGGCGCCGGTCGTGCCCACGGGGCATTTCGGCGTCGCGGTGCGCGACGTGACCTCCGACCGCCTGCCCGAGGTGCTCTGGTTCACCGTCGACGCTTCGTCGCTGGCGGGGGTGGCGCGCGCTGCCGTGGCCGGCGTGGACGCGGTCGTGTTGCTGTCCGACGGCGCCGGGCGCGTCCTGGCCAGCAGCCGGGCCGCAGACGCCCTGAAGGCCGGCACCTTGCTGCCTGCCCGGCTCAAGGCGATCATCGACGGCGGCCCGGGCGCGGTGGCCGTCGAGGAAGGCGGCGTCGAGCGCGCCTGGTCCTTCGTCACCCTGCCGCGGGGCGACCTGCGGGTCGGGGTGGGCGTGTCGATGAAGGCCGTGCACGACGAATCGGTGCGGCGCGGCTGGATGCTCGCGCTGGCGGCGGTGATCGAGTCGCTGGTGGTTGCCGGGCTGGCGTTCATCGTCTGGCGCCAGGCGCGCAGGCTGGCGGTGGTGCTGCACAAGGTCGACCTCAGCCGCTCGCGCCTGCGGGTGGCTGACCAGGCGAAGACGCACTTCCTGCAGAGCATCTCCCACGAACTGCGCACGCCGCTCAACGGCATCCTGCCCTCGTCAGAGCTGATGATCCAGCTGGTGCGAAGCGACGAGCAGGCCGAGATCGCCGACATGATCAACCAGAGCGCGCTCGAGATGGCGACGATGATCGACACGCTGATCGACATCGCCGACCTGCAGATCGGCCGCGCCCGCCTCGACCGGGTGGACGTGTCCGTGCGCACGATGCTCGACACCGCCAGTGCGGGGTTCGCGCTGGCGGTGCGCTCGCGGGGCGGGCGCTTCGCGGTGATCGTCTCGCCCACGCTGCCCGAGCGACTGCGCTGCGACGACGCGCGCGTCGGCCGCGTGGTGCGCGCCCTGCTGGAGGCCACCTCGCGCATCTTCGCGCGGCCGCACGTGCGCCTCGAGGCCTCGATGGCGACGAGCACGCGGCTGCGGCTCACGGTGCGCTGCGAACCGCTGCCCGATCCGGCCCGGCCCGCGCCCGCGGCGGCGCCCGCATCGGCATCGGCATCGGCATCGGCATCGGCATCGGCATCGGCATCGGCATCGGCATCGGCATCGGCATCGGCATCGGCATCGGCATCGGCATCGGCATCGGCACCCGCGCCGGCACCCTCGCCGGCGCCGGCTTCGGTGAATGCATCGGCGCCGCGCGCCGACAACGTTGCGGCTGCCACCACGCCGTTGCGCAGGAGTCCGCGTGAGGCGGCCGCCGCGCTGGGGCTGCTGCTCATCGAGGATCTCGTGGACGTGCTCGGCGGCACGCTCGCGGTGCTGGAGTCCCAGCCCGACCGGCTTCACGTCGAGGCCCTGGTGCCCGTGACGTCGGCGCACGGGCCGCACTCGGGGTGAACATGGTGCAGACCCTTCTCATCGTCGACGACAACCGCGTCAACCGGCGGGCGGCGATGGCCGTCTGCGGCAATCTGGGTGTGCCCAGCCACGAAGTGTCCAGTGCCGAGGAGGCGCTGCAGGTCCTCGAGTTGCAGGCCTTCGCAGCGCTGCTGCTGGACCTGCGCATGCCAGGCATGTCGGGCGAAGACCTGTGCCAGCGCTTGAAGGCCGACGCCCGCTTCTCGCACATGCCGGTCGTTGCCTACACCGCCCACGTCCAGCGTTCCGACGTCGAGACGCTGATGAGGCGCGGCTTCGATGCCGTGCTGCTCAAGCCGGTGCGCATGTCGGAGTTCGAGCGCGTGCTGCGAAGCATCGGGCTGCTGACCGGGTGACCGGCCGGCCTGCGCATGCTCGGCAGGCAGGCAGGCAGGCAGGCAAGCAAGGTACCCTGAGGAGTACCATGCGAGGATGGCGAGGGCAGTGGCATGAGCGTAGGACCGGGCGACGACGCATTCCGCCTGGGGCTGGCGCGGGCCATAGAGACGGCCGTCCACAGCGGCATCGTTGTCGTCGACACCGAAGGGCGGAAGATCTACGTCAACGACGCGTTCTGCCGCATGGTCGGCTGGCCGCGCGAGGAACTGGTCGACCGCCTGCCGCCGTTCGTCTACTGGCCAGCCGACGAGCTCGCCCCGATCCGCCAGGCCTTCGATGCCGCGCTGGACGGGCGATTCCCCGCGCAAGGCGTCCGGCTCGAGTTCGTCCGGCGCGACGGCACGCGTTTGCCGGTACTGCTTTACGTGAGCGCGCTGCGCGCCGGCGACCGCACCAGCGGGTGGCTGGCGAACGTCGTCGACATGTCGGGGGTCGAGGCGGCGAACCGCGAGGCGCACGTGAACGCCACACGGCTTCGCGAGCTGACGCGGCACCTCGAGGACGTGATCTACGTCAACGACCTGCGGGCGGGGCGGCTGGTGTACCTGAGCCCGTCGTTCGAGCGGGTCTGGGGCGTGCCGGCCGACGCGGTGATGCGCACCCCGGGGCTGTACTTCGAGGCCATCGAGCCGGCGTGGCGCGCTGCCGCGCAGGATGCCTTCGCGAGGCAGCGCGCGGGCGAACGCACCGAGCTCGAGTACCCGGTGCGGCGGCCCGACGGCACGCGGGCCTGGGTGCGCGACCAGAGTTTCCCGGTCACCGAGGACGAACACCTGCAGCGCATCGTCGGCATCGCCACCGACATCACGCGCCTGAAGGCCACCGAGGCGCGGTTGCAGCACAGCCTCGACCAGCTGGCCGACGCCGAGGCCGTCGCCGCCCTGGGGCACTGCGACGTCGACTTCAGCGCGGCCACGATGGACTGGTCGGACGGCTGGCGTCGGCTGCTCGACCTGCCGCCCGGCGTGCCGGCCACCTACCGCGCCGCGCTGCGGCGCGTGCACCCCGCGGACCGTGGCCGCCTGCGGGCCTTCCACCGGCGCCTGATCCGCGGCGGCAGCGGCGGCGCACCCGGGCCGGATCCGTCGGACGACATCGGGTTTCGCGTCCGCGTCGCCGCGGGCGAGCGCCATGTCCGCGAGCGGGCGCGCCGTACCGCCGACGCTGCCGGCCGCGCGCTGAGGGCGCTGCTGGTGCTGCAGGACGTCACCGAGGCGGTGCGGGCGCAGGAGCGCCTGGCCTCGATGGCGCAGGCCCTGGAGCAAGGCGCCAGCGGCGTGTTGATCACCAATGACCGCTGGCTCATCGAGTTCGCGAACGATGCGTTCTGCCGCATGACGGGCTTCGACCGCACCGAGCTCCTGGGGCGCAGCGTGTTCGAGATCCGCGCGCGCACCACCCAGGCGCTGATCCTCGACGAGATGGCCAGGTGCTGCCGGCTGGGCATGCCCTGGCAGGGCAAGGTCGTGAACCGGCGCAAGGACGGCGTCGAGCGGACGATGAGTCTTTCCATCGTGCCGGTACGCAACGCCGAGGGCGCCGTCACGCACTTCGTGAGCAACGAGACCGACATCACCGACGAGGAGCGGCTGCTCGCCGAGCTGGAGGCCTACCGTCACAACCTCGAGGCGCTGGTGGAAAGCCGCACCGCCGAGCTGGCCGGCGCGCGGGCGCGGGCCGAGGCGGCCAGCCGCGCGAAGAGCGAGTTCCTGGCCAACGTGAGCCACGAGATCCGCACGCCGATGAACGCCATCGTGGGCCTGGTGCACTTGCTGCTCGAGGACCGGCCCAGCGCGCAGCAGGCCGAGCGCCTGCGCGCCATCGACCTCGCGGCGCAGCAGCTGATGGCGGTGGTCAGCGACGTGCTCGACCTGTCCATGATCGAGGCCGGTCGGCTCGAGGTGGAGGCGACGGGCCTGGACCTGCGGCGTGTGGTGGAGGGCGCCTGCAGCGTGATCCTCCCGAGCGCGCAGGACAAGGGGCTGGAGACCGCCGTGCAGGTGTCCGACGACGTGCCGGAGTGGATACAGGGTGACCCCGTGCGGCTCGGCCAGGTGCTCCTCAACCTGATGAGCAACGCCGTGAAGTTCACGGCGCGCGGCTTCGTGCGGCTGGAGGTCGGCGTGGTGCCGGCGGGTGCCGCCCGACGCTGCCTGCGCGTGGAGGTCAGCGACAGCGGCATCGGCATTCCCGACGACATCCTGCCGCGCCTGTTCCAGCCCTTCGAGCAGGCCGACGGCACCACGACCCGGCGCTTCGGCGGCACGGGGCTGGGGCTGGCGATCTCGCGGCGGCTCGTCGAGCTGATGGGCGGCAGGATAGGCGCCCGCAGCGAGGTCGGCCAGGGGAGCCGCTTCTGGTTCGAGCTGCCGCTGCGGCCGGCCGCACCACCGGCGCGCACCCGGCCGCCAGAAGGCGCCCGGCCGCCTGCGGCGGCTCGCGGCACGGCCCGGGTGCTGATCGTCGACGACAACACCCTCGGCCGGCGTGTCACCGCCGACATCCTTCGCAGGCACGGCCACGAGGTCGACGAGGCCGACGGTGGCGCCCGGGCGGTGGCGATGGCCGGCGAGCAACCCTACGGCGTCATCCTGATGGACCTGCAGATGCCGGAGGTCGACGGACTGACGGCAACGCGCTCGATCCGCGCGCTGCCGCTGCACCGGCACACGCCCATCGTCGCGATGAGTGGCAACGTGCAGGACGACGACCGGGAGCAGTGCCTGCGGGCCGGGATGAACGACTTCATCCCCAAGCCCGTCAGGCCGCAGCGCCTGATCGCCGAGGTCTCGCGCTGGCTGGGAGCCGGCACGGGCGCAGCGGGCGAGGGCCTCGCCGACCCCGCGGGAATGCCCGCAATTTCACGTTCCCACGAAAACACGTAAAGCGATTCAAGAGAGAATCCGGGCATGAGAGACGACGCCATGCCCGCACGGTCGACCGGCCTCCTGCGCGCAGCGCCGCCGGTGCGGCCTGGCCCGTGCCGCATGCCGAGGTGGGCACGATGAGCCCGGACACGTGGTTCCCGGTGGCCGGTGCCTTGCTGACCTGCTCGATCGGCCTGGTGGGCGTGCTGGCGCCGCGCAGGCTGCTGACCGCGACGCGCCTCGAGTTCCTCGAGGGCTACGCGATCACCGAGGCGCGCAGCACCTTCGGCCTCATGCTGCTGGCGCTCGGCGGGATCCCCCTGCTGACCGGGGAGCCGGTCGCCTACCTGACCGCGGGAGCCGCCTGGCTGGGCGCCGCCGCCGGCCGCCTGGCTTCGCTGCTCGCCGACGGCCACACCGACAGCCACAACCTGCTCGGGCTCGTGGTGCAGGCCTTCATCGGCCTGCTGCTGCTCTACCCGCAGTCGGGCTGAACCGCGTTGGCCCCGCGTTGCCCGCCACGCCTCGCCTCCCGCCCGCCGGAGTTGCCCCGTTGAGGCCGCCGCCTTCGCGTGAAGCCCGCCGCACCGGCCCCGGCCTGGCGGCCCGTGCATCGGTGGTGCTGCGGGCCCTGGCCGTCGCGGCGTGTGCCGGCTGGGGCGCGGGGGCCGGCGCCACGTCGCAGGTCTCGGCCCCGGCGAAGGCGTCCCCGCAGACCGTGCGCCCCGAGTGCATCGTCGCGGCGGCCCGGCATCATCGGGTGAACCCGCACGTGCTCGCGGCGCTCGCGTGGCAGGAGTCGCGCTACGTGGCTGACGCGGTCGGCCGCAACACCGACGGATCGATCGATCTCGGTGCGTTCCAGATCAACAGCGTGCACCTGCCGGAGCTCAGGCGCCAGGGCATCGACGAGCGCCACCTGTTCGACCCCTGCCTGAGCGCGTACGTGGCCGCATGGCACTACGCGCGTCAGGTCCGCGACCTGGGGCACAGCTGGGCGGCGATCGGGGCCTACCACTCGCGCACACCGGCGCGCCAGCGCTGGTACGCCAACCAGATCGCCACCGTGCTGATGCGCTGGGGCGTGGTCCCCGCCGGGCCGCTGCCCTATGCGCCGGCCACGACGCTGGCCCCGGGACAGACCTCGCGCGCTGCCGGCGCCGGGGGGAAGCCGCCCTCGTGAGGCTGGGGCGGGGGCTGCGCACGAGACGCCGGCTCCTGCTCGATGCGCGCCGCCGCTGCCGGCTCGTCCGCGCCTTGACTGTCATTGCGGCGTCATGCGGCGTTCACGGGGTCGTCAACCGGCGCCGCGAGCATCGCGGCATGCAGACCGTTTCCGATGTCGTTCTCCCGTGCCGCCAACCCGCCGGACATGCCGCGCAGGGTCACGGCGCCCCCGGCCCGCTCGAGGCCGTCTGGGCACGCCACGCCGACGAGGTCGAGGCCGCGCAGCGCCTGCGCTGGCGTGTCTTCGCCCAGGAGATGGGTGCACGGCTGCGCAGTCGTTCACCCGGGATCGACTGCGACCTCTTCGATGCCCACTGCGAGCACCTGCTGGTGCGGCTGCGCGAGACGGACGCCGCGCCCGCCCGGGTGGTCGGTACGTACCGCGTGCTGACGCCTGCCGCGGCCCGGCTGATCGGGGGGCTGTACGCGGAGACGGAGTTCGACCTGGTGCGCCTGAAGCCGCTGCGCCCGCGCCTGGCCGAACTCGGCCGTTCCTGCGTCGATCCCGACTTCCGCAGCGGCCCGGTGATCATGATGCTGTGGTCGGCGCTGGCCGCGTTCATGCAGCGCAACGCGCTGGACCTGATGATCGGCTGCGCCAGCGTGCCGATGCGCGACGGCGGCCACTTCGCCGCCAGCCTGTGGCACCGCCTGAGCGCCGGGCACCTCGCGACGCCGGACCTGCAGGTCCGGCCGAGGCTGCCGCTGCCGGTGGACGAACTGCGCGCGGACCTGCCGGCCGAGCCGCCACCGCTGATCCGCGGCTACCTGCGCTGCGGCGCCAAGCTGCTGGGCGCGCCGGCCTGGGACCCCGACTTCGGCACCGCCGACCTGCCGATGATGCTGCGCATGGGCGACATGCCCGAGGCGTGGCGGCGGCGGTTCATGGGGGCGTCAGTCTCGAGTCGGGAGAGGCTGCGCTGATCGAGGCGGCTCGGGTGCTCGTTCCGCCGCGTGGCGCGGTCAGCTGGCGGCGTCCATCCAAGGGTTGGTCACATCGATGCCGCAGTCCGCGAAGTCGGCGGTATTCCGCGTGGCCAGACGCATTCGAGCCCGACGTGCGATGGCGGCGATCTGCGCGTCGAACTGACTGATCGGACGGCCGAGTGATCTCCTGGCAGCAACGATGTCGACGTATGGCGCCACGACTGACGCGTCGAAGGGGAGAACACGCCCCGCGAAGTCCTGTTCGAACATGCCAAGCAGGGCGCTTTCAAGCGCGCTGCGGCGCATCCCGGCGGGCAGGATGCGGGCACCGAGAAACATCTCGGCCTGCGTGATCGCACTGACGAACACGCTGTCCGGTGGCTGTGACGAGAGCCACGCCACCACGGCAGGCTCGGGTCTGGGGCGCAGCAACTCGGAAAGCACGTTGGTGTCCAGCAGCGTACTCACGAGCGAGCCCTGCTCGTCCTGGCGTCCGCCGCGGGCAGCGAAGGTTCCGGTGCCCCAAGATCAAGCTCAGGACGCATCTGCTCACGTGGTGCGATGGCCAGTTCGACGTTACCCAGGGCGGCGAATCTCGCTCGAATCCGCGTGGCGAGGTCACTCACGGGCAGTTGCGGCTCCTGGAGCGCGGCCCGAAGTATCTGCCTGGCCTCCTCCTCCATCGACCGGTTGCGCTCGGCAGCGCGAATCCTCAGACGCGCCTTGAGCGGCTCGTCGAGGTTGCGGATCGTCAAGGTCCCCATGAGCCACCTCCGGTTGACAGCAATGCATTCAATGATAGCAATGATGGCGCACCGATGTCCGCTTGGGCGTGTCATCCCGATGTGGCGTTCGCGTCGTCTCTCTCCAGCCCCAGCAATGCCCGCTTGCGATCCAGCCCGCCGGCGTAGCCGGTGAGGGCGCCGCCGCTGCCCAGCACGCGGTGGCAGGGCACGATCACCGACAGCGGGTTGCGGCCGACGGCCGCCCCCACGGCGCGTGAGGCCTGCGGCCGGCCGAGGGCGGCGGCCAGTTCGCCATAGCTGCGGGTGCTGCCGCGCGGGATCTGGAGCAGGGCCTGCCAGACGGCGCGCTGGAACGCGCTGCCGGCAGGGTCCAGCGGCGTGGCGAAGACCACCGGCTCGCCAGCCCAGTGGCGCGCCAGTTCGCGGAGGGCGCCTGCGATGAAGCGCTGGTCGGGCTCGATGGGCGCGGTGAACGGCGCGGGGTGGTGCTTCTGCCCTTCGAACCACAGGCCGGCCAGTCCGTGTGCGGTGGCGGCCAGGAGGATGGGACCCAGCGGCGTGTCGGCGCGGGCCTGTGCGACCACGGCCGATGTGCCGGGTGCGGGTGACGGTCTCACGCAGGCTTCTCCAGGTGTTGCCACGGGCGCGTCACGGCGTGCGAGCGCCAGGGCCGGCCGGCTTGGGCGTCCAGGGACATGCAGTCATCATAGGTGCCGCAGGGCCGATGACTCGCCGTTTCCGGACATGTCGTGCATGACCGCATGGCGCCAGCCGGTGGGTCGGCCGGCGCGGCTGCCTAGAATGCTCGTCCAGGATTCCCCTCACGAGCATCATCCATGCAAGTCCACGCTTCGGTCTTCAAGGCCTACGACATCCGCGGCATCGTCGGCAAGACCATCGACGAGGCCTTTGCCGAGCACCTGGGCCGAGCCTTCGGCACCGAGGCCCTGGCGGCTGGCGAGAAGGCGGTGGCCGTGGGCCGCGACGGCCGCGTCTCCGGCCCCGGGCTGGCAGCGGCGCTGGTCCGCGGGCTGGTCTCGACCGGGCTGGACGTCGTCGACCTCGGGCCCGTCACCACGCCGATGCTCTACTACGTGGCGGCCACGCGGAAGAAGCACGGCTGCTCCAGCGGCATCCAGGTCACGGGCAGCCACAACCCCAAGGACTACAACGGCTTCAAGATGGTGCTGGCTGGCCGCGCCATCCACGGCGACGACATCCAGGCCCTGCGCCGGCGCATCGAGGCCGAGGACTACGCCCGGCGGCCGGGCCGCGCCGCGCGCATGGACATCGGCCCCGAGTACGCGCACCGCATCACCAGCGACTGCCGCCTCGCGCGGCCGATGAAGATCGTGGTCGACTCCGGCAACGGCATCCCCGGCGCCAGCGCGCCCGGCATCCTGCGCGCGCTGGGCTGCGAGGTGATCGACCTCTACAGCCGCGTCGACGGCGACTTCCCCAACCACCACCCCGACCCCAGCAAGCCCGAGAACCTGGCCGACCTGATCAAGGTGGTGCACGCGACCGACGCCGAGCTGGGCCTGGCCTTCGACGGCGACGGCGACCGCCTGGGCGTGGTCACGAAGAGCGGGCAGGTCATCTACCCCGACCGCCAGATCATGCTGTTCGCGCGCGACATCCTGGCACGGCACCCGGGCGCGCCCATCATCTTCGACGTCAAGTGCTCGCAGCGCCTGCCGGTGGCCATCCGCGAGGCCGGCGGCGTGCCGCTGATGTGGAAGACCGGGCACTCGCTGATCAAGGCCAAGCTCAAGGAGACCGGCGCGCCCTTCGCCGGCGAGATGAGCGGCCACGTGTTCTTCGGCGAGCGCTGGTACGGCTTCGACGACGCGATGTACACCGCAGGGCGGCTGCTGGAGATCGTCTCGCGCCACGCCGACCCGAGCGCGCTGCTGGAGGCGCTGCCCACCAGCTTCAGCACGCCCGAGCTGAACGTGCCCTGCGCCGAAGGCGAGCACCACCGCGTGGTGGCCGAGCTGCAGGCGCGCGTGGCCGACGGCCGGCTGAAGTTCGCCGGCGGCGAGGTGGGCTCGATCGACGGCCTGCGGGTGGACTTCGCCGACGGCTTCGGTCTGATCCGCGGCTCGAACACGACGCCGGTGCTGGTGCTGCGCTTCGAGGGCCACACGGCCGAGGCGCTGCACCGCATCGAGGGCGAGTTCATGGCCGCGCTGCGCGCGGTCAAGCCCGACGCGCAGGTGGCGGCGGCGGCGCACTGACCCGCCCGCACCCGACGGCGCGGCGCATGGCGTCGTCTGCTCGCACCCCGCGCCTGAAGGCCATGCTGGCCCGCGAGGCCTATTCGCTGCTGCTGCGCGCGCTCATGCCGGCCTACCTGGGGCGGCTGTGGTGGCGCGGGCGCCGCGAGCCCGGCTATCGCCTGGCGTGGCGCGAGCGGCTCGGTCACGGCGCGGGTGCCGCGGGCCCCGGGAGGCTGTGGATCCACGCCGTTTCCCTGGGCGAGACGCGCGCCGCGGCGGCGCTGATCGAGGCGCTGCGGCGCGCGCGCCCCGGCATCCGCCTGCTGCTGACCCACGGCACCGCCACCGGGCGCGAGGCCGGGGCCCGGCTGCTGCGCGAAGGCGACCTGCAGGCCTGGCTGCCCTACGACACGCCCGGCGCGGTGGCGCGCTTCCTCGACCACCATCGGCCGGTGGCGGGGGTGCTGCTGGAGACCGAGGTCTGGCCCAACCTGATGCGCGAGGCGCGGCGGCGCGGCGTGCCGATGGTCCTGGCCAATGCGCGCCTGAGCGAGCGCAGCCTGGCCAAGGCGCGCCGCATGGCCGCGCTGATGCGGCCGGCAGTGGCCGCGCTTTCCAGCGTGCTGGCGCAGACCGAGGACGACGCGCGCCGGCTGCGTGCGGCGGGCGCCGACGCGGTGGCGGTGTTCGGCAACCTGAAGTTCGACGTGACGCCCGACTCGCACGCGGTGGCGCGCGGGCTGGCCTGGCGCCGCCACCTGACGCGGCCGGTGGTGATGGCCGCCAGCACGCGTGAAGGCGAGGAAGGCCCGCTGCTGGACGCGTGGCTGAGTCAGCCTTCGCCGAGGCCGCTGCTGCTGCTGGTGCCGCGCCATCCGCAGCGCTTCGACGAGGTGGCGCAGATGGTCGAGCGCGCGGGGCTGTCCTGCGTGCGGCGCAGTGCGTGGCGCGGCGCACCGCCGCCCGAGGCGGCGGAGGCCGACGTCTGGCTGGGCGATTCGGTGGGCGAGATGCCAGTGTTCTACGGCATGGCCGACGTCGCGCTGCTCGGCGGCAGCTTCGCGCGCCTGGGCGGGCAGAACCTGATCGAGGCCGCCGCCTGCGGCTGCCCGGTGGTGATGGGGCCGCATACCTTCAATTTTGCCGAGGCCTCGCGGCTGGCCGCCGATGCCGGGGCGGCGCTGCGGGTGCGGGACATCGACGAAGGCGTGGCGCGTGCCGTCGCGCTGGCGCGAGACCCCGCGCACGCGCAGCGCGTCGAGCAGGCGCTGGCCTTCACCGCGGCCCACCGCGGCGCGGCCGACCGCATGGCCGTGGCGATCGGAGCGTTCCTGGACGCGCCGCGGCGGTGCTGAGCGGGCATTCTGCTGTCTGTCTGTCTGGGGGATTCACCGCAGAGGAACCGAGGGCGCCGAGGGGCGCGGAGGATCCGGGGAAGTTTTCTGCGAACTCCGCGTCCTCCGTTCCTCTGCGTTGGAAACTGCATTCGCCGAGCTTCACCGCAGAGGAACCGAGGGCGCCGAGGGGCGCCGAGGATTCGAGCAAGCTCTCTGCGAACTCTGCGTCCTCGGTTCCTCTGCGTTGGAAACTGCATTCGCGGGCGCTTCACCGCAGAGGCAGCAGGTCAGTAGTGGTAGCGGCCTTGCAGGAAGACGATCCGGTCGTGGCCGACGAGGTAGACGCAGCGGTGTTCCTGCGTCAGCCGGCGCGACCAGATGTCGCTGCCCAGGTACTTCAGCGGCTCGGGCTTGCCGATGCCCGCGAAAGGGTCGCGCAGCACGGCTTCGACGATGTCGAGCAGCCTGCGCGCGGTGCGGCGGTCGGTCTCGACCCAGAAGCGCAGATCCTCGATGAAGGCGGGATCGAAGACGGCCACGCGTCTGCGATCGTCATTCATCGAGGCCCAAGGACCGGCGCAGTTCGGCGGGGCTTTGCGACACCAGCGGGCCTGCGGTCGCACGCGCTCGCCCGATGGCGCCCAGCAGCCGCTCTGCGTTGGCCGGCGAACGCATCAGGTGCGCGGTCTCCATCAAGCTCGCCAGTTCATCGGCGGCGATCATGGCGACGGCAGGGTGATCTCGACGACGCACGACCACGACCTCCCGGTCGTCGGTGACGCGGGTCATCAGCGTGGCCAGTTCGGCGCGCGCCTGGCTGTAGGTGGTCTCGATGGTCATGAAGGGATCTTTACTTGTACCGGAAGATAGTACAAGTAGAGTTCGCGCGGGTCAACGTTGCGGGAGCTTCACCGCAGAGGAACCGAGGCCGCCGAGGAGCGCGGAGGGTTCAGGGAAGAACTCCCAGACCCCCGCGTCCTCCGTTCCTCTGCGTTGGAAACTGCATAGAGGAGCTTCACCGCAGAGGAACCGAGGGCGCCGAGGGGCGCGGAGGGTTCAGGGAACAACTCCCTGACCTCCGCGTCCTCCGTTCCTCTGCGTTGGAAACTCCTGTTCCGAGCCGAAAAAGCCCCCCAGCCGCCGTCAGAAAGCGGCGCTCCAGCGTGCCGAGACCAGCCAGGTGCGGCCCGGCGAGGGTTCGAAGAAGCGCTGGTTGCCCTCGTTGACGATCACGCTGCTGACGACGCGGCGGTCGTCGAGGTTGTCGACGCGGCCCAGCAGTTCGAGCTTGCCGGGGCCGAGGTCGAGCTGCCAGCGCGCGCGCAGCGCGAGCATGCCGTAGCCGGGGGCGAAGACGGTGTTGGCGTCGTTGGCCGCGACGTCGCTCTGGGCCCGTCCCTCGAGCGCGAACTCGGCCCCGCGGTAGGCCTGCCACGCGAGTTCGGCGTAGGCCGCCGAGCGCACGGTGCCGGCGATGCGGTTGCCGGTCACGATCGGTGTGCCGGCGCGCGTCTCGCGGTAGGTGGCGTCCAGCCAGGTGGCGGCGATCTGGGCGCTCAACGTGCTGGCCAGGCGCCAGCGCAGGTCGAGCTCGGCGCCCTGGCGGCGCGTCGGGCCGACGTTCTGGAACACCGTGCGACCGCCGCTGCTCGACAGCACGCCGATCTCGTCGGTGGTGCGGATGTCGAAGAGCGCGGCGTCCAGCGCGACGTCGCGACCCAGGCGCCACTTGGCGCCCAGCTCCCACTGCCGGCTGGTCTGCGCCCGCAGGTCGCTGTTCATCCCGGTCAGGGGCGCGGCGCGGTAGGCCACCTCGTTGAAGGTCGGCGACTCGAAGCCGCGGCCGGTGCTCAGGTAGACGTTGAGCGTGGGTGCGGCACGCCACTGCAGGGCGGCCACCGGACTGGTGTAGCTGTACGAGAAAGATCCGGAATCGTCGCCGTTGAGGGGCGGGTCGCCGGGGTTGGCGCCGGGCACGATGAAGCGGTCTGCGGAGCGGAACTCGACCTCGCCGCGGCGCAGGCCCAGCGTGGCCGTCCAGTCGCGGGCCAGGTCGAGTTCGCCCTGGGCATACAGATCACGCGCGCCGACGCGGTTGCGCTCGTCGCGCCGGCGCTCGCCGGTCACGCCGAGCACGCGCCCATCGGCGGTGTCGACGAAGTTGCGGAAGCCGCGGCGGTCTTCGGCGCTGGTGTCGGCGCTGGCGCCAGCGACGAGTTGCAGGGTGCGGTCGCCCTCGAGCGCCCAGCGCCAGCGCAGGCGCGCGTCCACGCCCTGGTAGCTGCGGTCGAAGTCGATGACGCCGCCCGGGTGGGTCTGGCTGGCCGTCTGCACGCTGTCGGGGATCGACTGCCACTGGGTGACCGACCGGCGGCCCGCGTACAGCGCCACCTGGCTGTCCTGCAGCGCCCCGGCATCGGCGAAGCGGTGCCGCCAGCTGACGCCGGCCTGATCCTGGCGGGTGTTCTTGCGCGTGTTGTAACGGAAGGCCTGGCCTGGCGCGTCCTGCGGCAGCGCGACGCCGGCGGTCTGGTCGGGGTTGAGCGCGAAGTCGGCCGGGGTCAGGCCCAGCGGATCGAGCGCCGGCTGGTCGAGGCTGTTGAGCACGACGACGACGCGGTCGCGCGCGCCCTCCCAGCCCAGGCGGACGTTGGCCAGCGTGCGCTCGGCGCTGCTCTGCGGGCGGAAGCCGTCGATCTCGAACCGGCTGGCACTGGCGCGGATGCTCAGTCCGTTGCCCAGAGGGGCCTCGACGCCGATGCGGGCCTGCTTCAGGCCGTCGCTGCCGGCGTCGCCCGAGACGAACCAGCGCCGCTCGGTCGGGGCGCTGCTGACCAGCGAGATGACACCGCCGGAGCTGCTGCCGTAGAGCGCCGAGAACGGGCCGCGCAGCACCTCGACGCGCTGGGCGCCGGCGAGGTCGAAGTGCGAGACCTGTCCCTGGCCGTCGGGGCCGCTGGCGGGGATGCCGTCGCTGTACAGGCGCAGGCCGCGGATGCCGAAGCTGGCGCGCGCGCCGAAGCCGCGCGAGCTGATCTGCAGGTCCTGCGCGTAGTTGTTGCGGTTGTTGGCGACGATGCCCGGGATGCGCGTCAGCACTTCGGACAGGTTCACCAGCGGGCCCGCGGCGCGCAAGGCCTCGGCGTCGACCACGCCCACGGCGTAGGGCGTGTCGAAGGCCCGTGCTTCGCTGCCGCTGGCGGTGATGACCACCGCGTCGGCGGGCGCCGGGGCCTGGGCGTGGGCAGTGCCCGCCGCCAAGAGGAGCGCCGCGAGGGCGACGGCGCGCAGGCGCGGTTCACTTGCCAGGGGCATGGGCTTCGACCCGGATGGCTGCGAACCAGGCTGCGAGGTTGTTGATGTCATCGTCACTCAGGGTCTTGGAGATCACGCCCATCACTTCGTGCTTGCGTGATCCGTTGCGGTAAGCGCGCAGTTGTGACGCCACGTAGAGGGCGGGCTGGCCGGCCAGGTTGGGGGCGTCGGGCGCGGTGGAGACGCCAAGCTGGCCGTGGCACACCGCGCAGGCCTGCGCCGCGCGGACGCGGCCGGCCTCGAGGTCGGCCGCGGCGGCGGTGCCAGCCAGCGACAGCGCCGCCAGCACGACGGTGAGTTGTCGGGCCATGGGGAAAGGGTCCTTCGATGCGAAGCCGCCGGGCGGCCGTCTGGGGCACGCCCGGCGGGGGATGTCGCCGGGTGCGGCGCCTCGCGCCGCACCGGCTGCCGGCCGTCAGGGGGCCGAGTAGGTGACGCGGTAGATCGCGCCGGCGAAGTCGTCGCTGATCAGCATCGAGCCGTCCTTCATCACCGCGACGTCGACCGGGCGGCCGCGGTAGATGCCGTTGGCGTCGAGCCAGCCCTCGGCGAAGACCTCGTTCGCGCCGGCCGTGCCGTCGGCCTTGACCGGCACGAAGTTGATCAGCGCGCCGCTGGCCTTGGTGCGGTTCCACGAGCCGTGCGAGGCGACGAAGATGCCGCCGCGGTACTTCTCGGGGAACATGTTGCCGGTGTAGAAGGTCATGCCGAGCTGCGCCTGGTGGGCCGGGAAGTTCACCTGCGGCTCGATCATTCCCGCGGGCGCCGGCACGTCCTTGAGGTCGGGCGCCGCACCGCTGCCGGCGATGCGCACGCCGCCGTTGGTCCAGGGGAAGCCGAAGTGCTGGCCGCGGGCGGTCGAGCGGTTCAGCTCGCCCGGCGGGATGTCGTCACCCATGCCGTCGACCTGGTTGTCGGTCCACCACAGCGAGCCGTCCTTGGGGTTGAAGTCCTGGCCGACGGAGTTGCGGATGCCGCGCGCGAACACCTCGCGGCCGCTGCCGTCGAAGGCGTTCATGCGGACGATGCCGCCGATGCCGATCTCGTCGAAGGTCTTGACCAGATCCTTGGGCTGCACGTTGAACGGCTGGCCCAGGGAGACGTAGAGCCTGCCGTCGGGACCGACGTCGCACACGCGCGCGCCGTGGTTGAAGCTCTCGTGCTCGGGCGGGATCAGCTTGCCCTGCGGCACCACCTCGATGACGGCGACGTCCGGGCCCTCGTAGAAGAACTCGGCGGCCGGGAAGTTCAGCACGCGGTTGTGCTCGACGACGATCAGGAAGCCGTCCTTGGTCCAGCACACGGCGTTCGGGTTGGTGAACTTCAGCGACGGGGCGAAGCTCTTGACCTCGTCGGCCACGCCGTCGCTGTTGCGGTCGGTCACGGCCCAGACGCTGGTCTTGCGGGTGCCGACGAACAGCATGTTGGTGCTGGGCGCGACGGCCATCATGCGCGCGTCGGGCACGATCGCGAAGAGGTCGATCTTGAAGCCCGGGGGCATCTTGATGTTCCTCAGGTTGGCGCGGATCGCGTCGGCATTGCGCCCGGTCTGCGGCACGACGGGGATGTTCAGGTCCGTCGTGGCGACCTTGAACTGCTTGAGCTTCTCCAGGTTCTGCTGGGCCATGGCCGGCATGGCCAGCGCGCCAGCCAGCACGGCGGCTGCGGCCAGGCGCAGCGGAGTCGAGCGGTGCAGCGTCATTCGGTGTCTCCTGTGTGTGGAATGTGGGAACGCATCGCCGCGCAGGCGACGATCCGGGCGTCTGCAATCGCCGTACCAGTGCGGGACGACCCTGATGCGCGCCGCACCAGGCCCGGCATCGGCGGCCCCGGCACGGCGCGCGGCTGCACAGGTGTTCAGCTTGCCGTGCACGGTGTGTCCATTAACTGTGCAGTTTCCCCGGGATTCGAAGGGCTGTTACCGTGCGGTGGCAACGGCCCTTTCCAGGGTGGCCGAGCCGCCGGCAAGCGGACGCCAGGAGACGACATGGACCGACATCACGACCGGATGGTCGCGCACGCACGCGCGCTGCGCGCCCGGGGCAGTGCGCTGCCGCCCGACGGCACGCCGCCTGCGCTGATCCTCGACAGCTGGGTGCGCTGCCTCGAGGCCGGCCTCGACGCCACGGCCGAGCCGCGCATCGAGGTGGTCGAGGCGGATGACCTGGGCCAGCGACGCGAGCACTGCGAGTTCGTCCGGCGGCTGGCGCGTGCCGAGCTGGAGACGCTGGCGCAGCAGATCGCGGGCTCGAACTACCTGCTGGCCTTCGCCGACCGCGACGGCGTGATCCTCGACCTGCTGTCGGACAACCGCTTCGCGATGAGCGGTTCCGGGGCCGGCATCGTCGCCGGCAGCCGCTGGCACGAGCAGCTGTGCGGCACCAACGGGCTGGGCACGGCGCTGGCCACCGGGCAGTCGGTGGCGGTGACCGGGCTCGAGCACTACTTCCTGACGCTGGGCGACATCTCCTGCACGGCCGCACCGATCCGCGACGTCCGCGGCGAGGTGGTGGGCGCGCTCGACGCGTCGTCCTACTTCGAGTCGCGGCAGCGCCACACCCAGGCGCTCGTGCAGATGGCGGCCACGCACATCGAGAACAGCCTCTTCGCCCACCAGATGCGCTCGGACCTGGTGCTGGCGGTGCACCCGCGTGCGGAGTACCTCGGCACGCTGTCGGCGGGGTTGCTGGGCTTCGACGGCGAAGGGCGGCTGCTGGCGCTCAACGCACGTGCCCGCAGCCTGCTCGCGGGCCTGGCGGCCGTGCCGGGCGCCGCGTTCGAGGAGCTCTTCGGCGAGCCCTACGAGCACGTGCTGGCGCGCCTGCACGTGGGCAACGAGGTTCGGCTGCGCGATGCGATGGGCAGCTCGCTGGTGGGCACCGTGGTGTCGCGTCCGCCGGCGCGGCGACCCGGGGCGATTCCCGCCACGGCGCCGTCACGTCCGGCCGTGCGCGGTGCGGGGCGTGCCGCGACGGAACCCGGCGGCCACATCGCCGCGGGCCCGGTGGCCGGCGCCTCGTCGCCCGGCTACGTCTGTACCGATCCGGCGGTGGCCGAGGCCTGCGCGATGGTGCGCGCCGCGGTGCGCATGGGCGTGCCCATCCTGCTGGAGGGCGAGACCGGCAGCGGCAAGGAGATGCTGGCGCGCCTGGCACATGCCGAAAGCGCGCGGCGCGGGGAATTCGTGGCCGTCAACTGCGGTGCACTGCCGGGTGAGCTGGTGGAGGCCGAGCTCTTCGGCTATGTCGGCGGCGCCTTCACGGGCGCGCGGCGCGAGGGCAGCGCGGGCCTCATCGCCTCGGCCGACGGCGGCACGCTGCTGCTCGACGAGATCGGCGAGCTGCCTCTGGTGCTGCAGGCGGCACTGCTGCGCTTCCTCGACGACCGCATGGTGCGGCCGGTGGGCGCGCACGCCGGGCGCCGCGTCGACGTGCAGGTGCTGGCCGCGACCCACGTCGACCTGGAGGCGGCGGTGGCGGCGCGGCGCTTCCGCGAGGACCTGCTCTACCGGCTGAACACGGTGCGCGTGGCGCTGCCGCCGCTGCGCCGGCGGCGCGACTTCGCCGAGGCCGCGCGCGCCATCCTGCGCGGCATCGATGCCGGCGCAGCCGTCGACGAGACGGCCTTGCAGCGCCTGGCGACCCACGCCTGGCCCGGCAACTTCCGCGAGCTGCGGGCGGTGCTGACGCGCGCGCTGCTGTGGCGGCGCATGCAGGGCCTGGACGCGCGGCTGGGGCTGGACGACGTGGTGCGGGTGCTGCCTGCTGCGCCGTCCGTGGCGGAAGTGCCGGGGGCCTCGGCGCTGCAGCAGGGCGCCACCGAGATCGTGCTGCGCGAGTTCGAGCGCAGCGGCCGCAGCGTCAGCCGCACCGCGCGCGCGCTGGGCATCTCGCGCACGACCGTCTACCGCCACCTGCGGGAAGCCGGCGCGGCGCCACACCAGGGCTGAACGAGCGCCGGCTCGCGCGGCTTCAGCGCCCTTCGAAGCGCGGCGCCCGGCGCTCGGCGAAGGCGGCCAGGCCTTCGCGCAGGTCGCGGCTGGCGGCGCAGGCGGCTTCGCGTTCGCGCAGGCGGGCGACCTCGAACTCGCCGCGCGCGATCTCGTCGAGCGAGAGCTTCATGCCGCGCACGGCCAGCGGAGCGTTCGCGGCGAGTGCGCCGACCAGCGCGGCGACGGCTTCGTCGAGCATCGCCGGCTCGACCAGCGCGTCCAGGTAGCCGATCCGCAGCAGCGCCTCGGCCGGCCACGATTCGGCCAGCAGGAACATGCGCTTGGCGGCGGCCAGGCCCAGGCGCGAGACGTAGCGGCGCATCCCGCCCGGGTAGTAGTGCAGCCCCAGCCGGGCGGCCGGCATGCGCAGCTCCATCGACGCGACGCCGACTCGGAAGTCGCAGGCCAGCGCGAGGTCGGTGGCACCGCCGTAGACGCTGCCGTTCAGGCGCGCGATGGTGGGCACGGGCAGGGCCTCGAGGGCGTCGACCGTACGCTCGAAGCGCTGCGGGCCTTCGGTCGCTGCGGCATCGGACTCGTCGAGCTCGCCGATGTGATAGCCGGCGCAGAAGGCGCGGCCCTGCCCGGTGAGCACGAGTGCGCGTACGCGAGGGTCGGCCGCCACGGCGGCGAGGTGCGACTCGATGGCGACGAGGTCCTCGCGGTGCAGCCGGTTGAGGTGCGCCGGACGCCGCAGCGTGATCGTGGCCACGCCGTCGTCGTCCAGGGCCAGCAGGGGCGGGCCGGCGGGATCGGTCATCGCGGGCTCCCGGCAGGCAGCGCCTCAGCCATGGCGGGCCTCGAATTCCCGCAGGTAGGCCACCAGCGCCTGGACGCCCTCGAGCGGCATGGCGTTGTAGATCGACGCGCGCATGCCGCCGACCGTGCGGTGGCCCTTGAGCTGCACCAGGCCGCGCTCGTCGGCGCCGCGCAGGAACTCGGCATCCAGCCGCTCGTCGCGCAGCTTGAAGGGCACGTTCATCAGCGAGCGGCAGTCATGCGCCACCGGGCAGCTGAAGAAGGCGCTGGCGTCGAGGAAGCCGTACAGCAGCGCCGCCTTGGCCTGGTTGCGCCGCGCCATCTCCTGGACGCCGCCCTGCGCCTGGATCCAGCGGAACACCAGGCCGGCGATGTAGATCGCGTAGGTCGGGGGCGTGTTGTACATCGAGCCGTTCTCGGCGACGACGCCGAAGTCGAAGGCGGTGGGCGTGACCGGCAGCGCCTGGCCCAGCAGGTCGCGGCGGACGATCACGATGGTCAGGCCGGCGGGGCCGATGTTCTTCTGCGCGCCGCCGTAGACGAGGCCGAAGCGCGAGACGTCGAGCGGGCGCGAGAGGATGTCGCTGGAGACGTCGGCCACCAGCGGCACGTCGCCGGTGTCGGGCACGAAGTGGTACTGAACGCCGCCGATGGTCTCGTTCGAGCAGATGTGGACGTAGGCCGCGCCGGGGTCCAGGCGCCAGGTGTCGCGCGGCGGGATCGTCGTGAAGCCGGTGTCGGCGCTGCTGGCCGCGACGTTCACCGCCGCGTACTTGCGCGCCTCCTCGGCCGACTTGCGCGACCACGCGCCGGTCTCGATGAAGTCGATGCTGCGGCGGCCGCGCAGCAGGTTCATCGGCACGATCGCGTTCTCGGCCAGCGCGCCGCCCTGCATGAACAGCACCTCGTGGTCAGCCGGCACCGCGAGCAGTTCGCGCAGCAGCGCCAGCGCCTCGGCCGCGATCGACATGAACTCCTTGCCGCGATGGCTCATCTCCATCACCGACATGCCCGAGCCGTGCCAGTCGAGCATCTCCTCGGCGGCCTGCCGCAGCACGGGCT
>JBILNT010000190.1:0-6499 GCA_044374875.1 Rubrivivax sp. | reverse complement strand
CAAGACCCCAGAACGTCCCAGATGGCACTTCACGCGCCGGCGACTCGCTTCGCGGCGCTTGCATCGCCGTGTCAGCCGCGCGAAGCACAGCCGGCGGCGCAAATCAAATGCCTCTCGGGCTCTGAGATGAACTCCAGCACGCCTTCGAGCTCGCCGTCGGCCGCGAAGACCCCGCAGAACCAGCGCCGCGTGAAGCACATGAACGCCGGCGGCAACTCCTCGAACTCGAGCTGTGCCTCGTTGGCCAGCGCTGGCCGGCCGTTGACGACCTGGAAGTACTCGGGGTTGGCGTCGAACAGCGCCTGCAGGCGTGGCACTTCGTCGGCCTCGAGTTCACGGACGACGTGCCGGGCCGTGGTGAGCAGGGAAGCTGGGCGTGCGCTCGACATGGGACGACGATGGGGCGGATTGCGGCAAGGCAGGACGATAGCGCTCGGTCAGCCTGACTGCATGTCGAACCTGCATGCTGTATGAAAATACAGTATTGTGCTTCCTGGGCCTGGCGCCCCAAGGCACCATGCTTCCCGGCTACGCCGAACTCCACTGCCGCAGCAACTTCAGCTTTCTCAGCGGGGCCTCGCACCCGGAGGAACTGGTCGCGCGTGCCCACGCCCTGGGCTACGCGGCCGTGGCGCTGACCGACGAGTGCTCGCTGGCCGGCGTGGTGCGCGGGCACGCCGAGGCGCGGCGGCTGGGCCTGCACTACATCGTCGGCGCCGAGATGAAGCTCGTCCGCGCGCTGCCGTCGGCGGGGGAGCCTGCCGATGCCGATGCCGATGCCGATGCCGATGCCGCGCCGCGCCTGATGCTGCTGGCCGCCTCGCGCCGCGGTTACGGCAACCTGGCGCAGTGGATCACCGTGGCGCGCCGGCGCGCCGCCAAGGGCGAATACCTGGCGCTGATGTCCGACCTGGAAGGCCGCGTGCCGGCGGCGCCCACCCTGGCCGGGCTGCCCGACTGCCTGGCGCTGCTGGTGGCGGCCGAGGTGCTGGGCGCTGCGCAGCCCTTCGAGACCCTCTACGCCCAGGCGCTGTGGCTCAAGACCTGGTTCGGCGACCGGGCCGCGATCGCGATCTCGCTGCTGCACCGCCCGCACGACGCGCTGCTGGCCGAGGTCGTCGAGCGCGTGGCCGCGCTGACCGGGCTGCCGGTCGTCGCCACCGGGTCCGTGCTGATGCATGCCCGCTCGCGCAAGCCGCTGCAGGACGTGCTGACGGCCACCCGGCTGGCCCGCCCCGTGGCCGAGTGCGGCTTCGCGCTGCAGCCCAACGCCGAGGCGCGCCTGCGGCCGCGCGCCCGCCTGGCGGCGCTGTACCGGCCCGAGTGGCTCGAGGCGACGCTCGAGTGGGCGGCCCGCTGCACCTTCTCGCTCGACGAACTGCGCTATGAATACCCCGAGGAGATCGTGCCCGCCGGCCACACGCCGACCTCGTGGTTGTGCCGGCTGACCGAGGAGGGCGCGGCGCGGCGCTTCCCGGCCGGCGTGCCGCCGGCCGTGCACGCCCTGATCGAGCACGAGCTCTCGCTGATCGCCGAGCTGAAGTACGAGCCCTACTTCCTGACCGTCGCCGACCTGGTGCAATGGGCGCGCTCGCAGGGCATCCTGTGCCAGGGCCGCGGCAGCGCGGCCAACTCGGCGGTGTGCTACTGCCTGGGCGTCACCGAGGTCGACCCGGCGCGCATGAGCGTGCTGTTCGAGCGCTTCGTCAGCCGCGAGCGCAACGAGCCGCCCGACATCGACATCGACTTCGAGCACCAGCGCCGCGAGGAGGTCATCCAGTACGTCTACCGCAAGTACGGCCGCCACCGCGCGGCGCTGACCGGCGTGGTCATCAGCTACCGCCCGCGCAGCGCGCTGCGCGACGTCGGGCGGGCGCTGGGCATCGACCTCGAGCGCATCGACGCGGTGGCCAAGAGCCAGCACTGGTTCGACGGCCGCAAGGTGCAGGCCGAGCGGCTGCGCGAGAACGGCTTCGACCCCGAATCGCGCACCTGCCGGCTGTGGGTCGAGCTGACGCAGCAGCTGATCGGGTTCCCGCGCCACCTCAGCCAGCACCCGGGCGGCTTCGTCATCGCCAAGGACGACCTGTCGCGCCTGGTGCCGGTGGAGAACGCGGCCATGGAAGGCCGCAGCGTCATCCAGTGGGACAAGGACGACCTCGATGCGCTCGGGCTCATCAAGGTCGACCTGCTGGCGCTGGGGATGCTGAGTGCCATCCGCCGCGCGCTGGCCTTCGTCGCGGCCAAGCTCGGCCGGCCCTTCGTGATGCAGGACGTGCCGGCCGAGGACCCGGCGGTCTACGAGATGCTCTCGCGCGGCGACAGCGTGGGCACCTTCCAGGTCGAGAGCCGGGCGCAGATGAGCATGCTGCCGCGCCTGCGCCCGCAGACCTTCTACGACCTCGTGATCGAGGTGGCCATCGTGCGCCCGGGGCCCATCCAGGGCGGCATGGTCCACCCCTACCTGCGCCGGCGCAACGGCGAGGAACCTGTCAGCTTCCCGAGCAGCGAGGTGAGGCAGGCCCTGGAGCGCACGCTGGGCGTGCCGATCTTCCAGGAGCAGGTGATGCAGCTGGCCATCCTGGCGGCCGACTTCACCCCCGGCGAGGCCGACAGCCTGCGCCGCGCGATGGCGGCGTGGAAGCGCAAGGGCGGCCTCGGGCCCTTCCACGAGCGCCTGGTCGGCCGCATGGTGGCCAAGGGCTACGAGCGCGACTACGCCGAGGCCATCTTCCGCCAGATCGAGGGCTTCGGCGAATACGGCTTCCCCGAGAGCCACGCCGCGAGCTTCGCGCTGCTGGTCTACGTCAGCGCCTGGGTCAAGCGCCACCACCCCGACGCCTTCCTGGCGGCCCTGCTCGACAGCCAGCCGATGGGCTTCTACGCCCCGGCGCAGCTGGTGCGAGACGCGCGCGAGCACGGTGTCGAGGTGCGCGCGCCCTGCGTGCGGGCCAGCGCCTGGGACAGCACGCTCGAGGAGCCCGCCGGCGCCCGGGGGCTGCGGGCGGTGCGGCTGGGCTTCAACCGGGTTTCCGGGCTGGCCGAGGACGCCGGCCGGCGCATCGTGGCCGCGCGCGGCGAGGCGCCGTTCGCCGGCGTCGAGGACCTGGCGCGGCGCGCGGCGCTGGACGCGCACGCGCTCGGCTGCCTGGCCCGGGCCGATGCGCTGGCTTCGCTGGCCGGCCACCGTCACCGCGCGGCCTGGGCCGTGGCGGGCGTGGACACCCGGCCGACCCGGCTGCTGGCGGCCACCCGCACCCACGAGGACGTTCCCGCGGCGCTGGCCGCGCCGGGCGTGGCCGAGACCGTGCTGGCTGACTACCGCGCCACCGGCCTGAGCCTGGCCAGCCACCCGCTGGCGCTGCTGCGCGAGCAACTGGGCGCCTTCAAGGTGCAGCCGGCGGCGGTGCTGCGCAGCTACCCCAGCGGACGGCTGGCGCGGGCCAGCGGCATCGTCACCCACCGGCAGCGCCCCGAGACCGCGCGCGGCGTGGTCTTCGTGACGCTGGAGGACGAGACCGGCGCCATCAACGTCATCGTCTGGCCGGCCGTGGCCGAGGCGCAGCGCCGGCCGCTGCTGGCCAGCTCGCTGCTGACGGTCTACGGCGTCTGGCAGTGCGAGGGCGAGGTGCGTCACCTCGTCGCGCGCCGGCTGGTCGACCACACGGCGTTGCTGCAGGGGCTGGCGACCAAGGCGCGGAACTTCCGCTGACGGGCGCGGCATTGGCCTGCCGGGCGACAATCCCGGCCATGCAACTTCCGATCGAATGGCTGCCGGCCGACGGCGAGCCGCAGCAGCTGGTGCTGATGCTGCACGGCGTGGGCGCCAGCGGCGCGCAGATGGCCGCGCTGGGCCAGGTGCTGCGCGCGCAGTTCCCGCAGGCCGCCTTCCTCGCGCCCGACGCCCCGCACCCGTTCGACGGCGGTCCGGGCGGGCGACAGTGGTTCTCGGTGCAGGGCATCGACGAAGGCAACCGCGAGGCGCGCCTGCGCGACGCGTTGCCCCCGCTGTGGGACTGGATCCGCCTGCAGCAGATGCGACTGGGCGTCAGCGCGGCAGCCACCTGCCTGGCCGGCTTCTCGCAGGGCGGCATCCTGGCGCTGGAGACGGCGGCGCGGCAGGACGGCCTGGCCGGCCGCGTGCTGGCCTTCGGGGCGCGCTTCGGCACGCTGCCGGCTGCCGCGCCGCAGCTCACGACCATCCACCTCTTCCACGGCGCCGCCGACGCCGTGATCCCGGCGGCGCAGGCACGCGCCGCGATGCAGCGCCTGGGCGCGCTGCAGGGCGACGCCACCTGCGACATCGCCGAAGGCGTCGGCCACGAGATGCACCCGGCGTTGCTACGCTGTGCCATCCACCGCCTGACCCATCACATCCCTGCGCGAACCTGGCGCGAGGCGCTCGGCGCCGCGCCGCGCGAGGCCGCGGACCTCGACGACTGACCAACTTCCCGCAGCCCACGATGCTCTACCTGCTGTCGCCCGCGAAGACCCTGGACTACGAGACCCCGGTGCCCGCCCCGGTGGCGAAGAAGGCCACCGACCCGCTGTTCCCCGGCCCCGCCACCGAACTGATCGAGGTGCTGCGGCACAAGACCCCGGCCGAGGTGGCCGGGCTGATGGAGCTGTCGGACAAGCTCGCGCAGCTCAACGTCGCCCGCTACGCCGCCTGGCAACCCGAGCCGACCGCCGACAACAGCAAGCCCGCGGCGCTGGCCTTCGACGGCGACGTCTACGACGGCCTGGCCGCGAAGACGCTGAAGACCGCCGACCTCGCCTGGGCGCAGGAGCACGTGGTCATCCTCTCGGGCCTGTACGGCGTGCTGCGGCCGCTGGACCGCCTGCAGCCCTACCGCCTGGAGATGGGCACCGCGCTGCCCACCGCCCGCGGCAAGGACCTCTACGCCTTCTGGGGCGACCGTATTGCCGAACACCTCAACGAGCGACTCGAAGGCGAACCGCGCCCCGTCGTCGTGAATCTCGCCTCGCAGGAATACGCGCGCGCCGCCCTGCGGCCGGCGCTGAAGGCCCGCGTCGTCGAGTGCGTGTTCGAGGACTGGAAGTCGGGCCAGTACAAGATCATCAGCTTCGTCGCCAAGCGGGCCCGCGGCCTCATGGCACGCTGGGCCGTGCAGCACCGCGTCGCGAGCCCGAGGAAGCTCGAGGGTTTCGACCTCGACGGCTACGCCTTCGACGCTGGCGCCTCGGAACCCGACCGACTCGTCTTCCGCCGCCGCATCGCGGCTTGACACGTTGCCACAATCGCCCGTCATGAGCACCACTGCCCAAGCGATCACCGACGAACTGCGCCTGTGGATCGTCTCCCAGGCCGAGGCCGGATGCCGTCCGGAGGACGTGCTGGCGGCGATGAAGGCCAGCGGCTGGGACGAGGATGTCGCCATCGCGGCGATGGAGTCGACGCTCGAGGCCCGCCTGGCCGAGGTGGCCGTGCGCCGGCAGGCGGAGGTGCGCCTGCCCCCCGGCGTGCCGGTGCCCGAGCCCGACCTGGCCGGCTCGCCGGCGGTGATCCGTGCCGGCGACCGCGACGTGCGGGTGCTGATCGCGATGCGCAACCCGCGCGTCGTGGTCTTCGGCGGGCTGCTCTCCGACGAGGAGTGCGACGGCCTGGTCGCCGAGGCGCGGCCGCGCATGGCGCGCTCGGAGACCGTGGACAACGCCACCGGCGGCAGCGAGGTGAACTCGGCGCGCACCAGCGACGGCATGTTCTTCGAACGGGGCGAGAGCCCGCTCATCGACCGCATCGAGCGCCGCATCGCCACGCTGGTGAACTGGCCGCTGGTCAATGGCGAAGGGCTGCAGGTCCTGCACTACCGGCCCGGCGCCGAGTACAAGCCGCACCACGACTATTTCGATCCCGAGCAGGCGGGCACCGCGACCATCCTGCGCCGTGGCGGCCAGCGCGTGGGCACGCTGGTGATGTACCTCAACACGCCCGAGCGCGGCGGCGGCACCACCTTCCCCGACGTCGCGCTCGAGGTGGCGCCGATCAAGGGCAACGCCGTCTTCTTCAGCTACGACCGCCCCCACGCCGTGACGCGCACCCTGCACGGCGGCGCACCGGTTCTCGCCGGCGAGAAGTGGGTCGCCACCAAGTGGCTGCGCGAGCGCGAATTCGTCTGATCGCCCGGGAGTTTCCAACGCAGAGGAACCGAGGACGCGGAGGAAGCGGGAGTGAGCACGGCCCCGACGGACATCGTCTGCCCGCTTATTGGCTGAATCTCCTCGGCGAATCCCGGCGTCCTCCGTTCCTCTGCAGTGAGCCGGTCTTCCGACGCGCAGGGACGGGAGTTTCCAACGCAGAGGAACCGAGGACGCCGAGGGGAATGGATCAGCGAAACTCTGCGTCCTCCTCTCCTCTGCGTTGAACCTAAATCCGGCAGTTGCCGCTGCGAGATGACCTGGATCTGCAGTGTTGTTGCGGACTTGCGCGGTGTTGGCACACTCACCCGATGGGTGAAGCAAGACGCAAGGCGCTGGC
>JBILNT010000189.1:0-6505 GCA_044374875.1 Rubrivivax sp. | reverse complement strand
CTCTGCGGCTGGCTGGGCGGGCCGAACCACTACATCGAGCGCTTCGGCCATCCCCGGCTGCGGGCGCGCCACCTCCCGTATGCGATCGGCATCGCCGAGCGCGACCAGTGGATGGCCTGCATGATGTCGGCGATGCAGGACAGCCAGGTCGACCCGCATCTCGCGGCGCGCCTGGCCGAGGCCTTCTTCGGGACCGCCGACTTCATGCGCAACAAGGGCGGTTGATCGCCCCGGTCACCAGGCGTCGACGATAGGCCGCCTCGGCGGCAGCGGCTCCAGCCGCGCCGCGGCCAGCGCACGGTGCAGCCAGTCCCGCGTCTGTGCCGGGTCGATGACCTCGTCGAGCTCCCGGTGCGAGGCCATGTTCAGTGCCTGCCCGCGCTCGACCGCCTCGGCCAGCAGGCGCGCGAACAGCGCCTCGCGTTCCTCGGGGGCAGCCGCTTCCAGCTCCTTGCGGAAGCCCAGCCGCACGGCGCCTTCCAGCCCCATGGCGCCGAACTCGCCCGTGGGCCACGCAGCCGTGGCGACCGGCGCGTGGAAGTGGCCTGCCGTCAGCGCCATCGCGCCGAGGCCGTAGCCCCGCCTAAGCACCACGCTGGCCACCGGCACGCGAAGCGCCGCCGCGTTCACGAACAGCCGCGCGGCCTTGCGCACCATTGCGGTCCTCTCGGAAGCCGGCCCGACCATGAATCCCGGCGTGTCCGCGAAGGTCACCAGCGGCAGCCCGAAGGCGTCGGCGAACTGCATGAAGCGGGCGAGCTTGTCGCATGCCGGGGCATCGAGCGCGCCGCCGAGGTGGCGCACGTCGCTGGCCGCCACGGCGACGGCGCGGCCGCGCAGGCGCGCCAGCGCCGTCACGATGCCGCTGCCGAACTCCCGGCGCAGCTTGATCACGCTGCCGGCGTCCATCACGCCTTCGACGATCCGCCGCACGTCGTAGACCGCGTTGCGGTTCGCCGGCACGGCGTCGCGCAGCGCCTCGGGCGCGGCGCCCGGCAGCGCGTCGTCGCGAAGGTCGCCCTGCAGCATCCCGAGCACTCGACGCGTCACTTCGACCGCCGACGCCTCGTCGCGCACCCGCAGGTCCACCACGCCGTTGGGGCCCATCACGTCCAACGGCCCCACCGCGCCGGCGTCGACGCGCCCGAGGCCGCCGCCCTCGATCATCGCCGGGCCCCCCATCCCGATGCTGGCGCCCTCGACGGCGACGATCAGGTCGCAGCAGCCCAGCAAGGCCGCGTTGCCCGCGAAGCAGCGACCCGCGACGATGCCGATGCGCGGTACCACGCCGGACAGGGCGGCGAAGCGGGCAAAGGTCGTGCAGTCCAGCCCCGCGACCACGGGCCAGTCGACGTCGCCGGGCCGCCCGCCGCCACCTTCGGCAAACAGCACCACCGGCAGCTTCCAGCGTGCCGCGAGCTCGAGCAGGCGGTCGCTCTTGCGGTGGTTGAACACGCCCTGCGTACCCGCCAGCACGGTGTAGTCGTAGGCCATCACGGCCACACGGCTTCGCGGGGCGCCGAAGCACGCGGCGTTGACCGTGCCGGTGGCCGTGACGAGACCGTCGGCCGGCGTGTTGCGCTCCAGGTCGTCGAGGCTGCGCCGGGTGCGCTGCGCCGCCACTGCCAGTGCGCCGTACTCGCACAGGCTGCCGGGGTCGAGCAGGTCGGCCAGGTTCTCGCGCGCGGTCCGCAGGCCCTGCGCGTGTCGCCGCGCCGCCGCCTCGGGACGCGCCGCGTCGGCCAGCAGGGCGCGTCGGCGCTGCAGGCGCTCCAGGTCCTGGCGCGTTGCCGGCGGGCCCGGCGGCGGGGCCGTCGACTCGTCCGCTGTCGCTTCCTCGGCCGCGAGGGGTTCGAGTGCCAGCAGCGTCGTGCCCGCCTCGACCACGTCACCCACCGCGACGGCCACCGACAGCACGCGGGCCGGACCGGGGGCCTCGACGGGCACCTCCATCTTCATCGATTCGATCAGCACGGTGACGTCGCCGGGGCGCACGCGCTGTCCGGCCTCGGCCTCGATCGAGATCACGGTGCCGTGCACGGGGGCCTCGAGATGCAGCGGGGCGCTGCGTGTCGGCTCGTCCGATCGCATCTTCGTGGCTTCCTCGTGGTGAGCGCGCGGCATTCGCGCGGGGTGTGGCCGATTCTGCGTCACACGCCAGGGACCCCTCGGGATCCCCCGACCCGGCCGCTGCGGTCCGCTCGGCGCCCGTCGGCGCTGGCCGGGGCCGGATGCGTCCGAGGATGCCTTCCAGGCTCTCAGGCCGGCGCCACCTCCCCGGCATCGACCAGGCCCCGCTTCTGCAGCAGCGGCTTGACCGTCGGGGCCCGACCTCGGAAGGCGGCGAAGGCCGCACCCGGCTCGACGCTGTTGCCACTGGCATAGATGTGGCGACGAAGCTTCTCCGCGACCGCCGGGTCGAAGGGGCTGCCCGCCTCGCGGAAGGCGTCGAAGCCGTCGGCGTCGAGCACCTCGGCCCAGAGGTACACGTAGTAGCCCGCCGCGTAGCTGGAGCCCGAGAACAGGTGCTGGAAGTGCACCAGCCGGTGGTTCATGCCGACGCCGCGTGGCAGGCCCCGCTGTTGCAGCAGGTCGGCCTCGAAGGCGCAGAGGTCGGCCGGCGGCTCGGACTCGGTGCGAGCGTGCACCGCCATGTCTGCGATGGCGCTGGCCACGTAGCGCACCGTCTCGTATCCCTGGTTGAACCTGCGCGCCGCGTGAAGGCGCTCGATCAGCGCGTCGGGGATCGGCTCGCCGGTCTGCCAGTGGCGGGCGTGGCGCTTGAGCACCTCCGGCTCGGCGATCCAGTGCTCGAAGATCTGCGACGGCAGTTCCACGAAATCGCGCAGCACCTGGGTGCCCGACAGTCGCTCGTAGGTCACGTCCGAGAGCAGCCCGTGCAGGCCGTGGCCGAATTCGTGGAAAAGGGTTCGCGCGTCGTCCAGCGACAGCAGCGTGGGGGCGCCGGGCGCGCCCTTGGCGAAGTTGTTGTTGTTGAGGATCACGGGCAGGCGCTGCTCGCCCTCGGCACCGTTGCGCGACTGCAGGCGCAGCGAGCTCATCCAGGCGCCGCTGCGCTTGCTGGCGCGCGCGAAGTTGTCCTGCAGGAAGACGCCCACCGGCCGGCCCGCCGCGTCGCTGACCTCGTAGGCGCGCACGTCGGGGTGGTAGACGGGCAGGTCCGGTCGCGCGGCGAAGCGCAGCCCGAACAGGCGCGAGGCGCAGTCGAATGCGGCCTCGACGACGCGCTCGAGCGGGAAGTAGGGCTTGACCTCTGCATCGTCGAGCGCGTAGCGCGCCACGCGCACCTTCTCGGCCCAGTAGCGCCAGTCCCAGCCCTCGATCGGGTGCGCGGCACCGGCGCCCGCCATCGCGTCGTCGAGCATCGCACGCTCACGCTCGACGGCGGCCAGGGCGCGCGGCCAGACCTCGTCGAGCAGCTTGTCGACCGCTGCGACGCTGCGCGCCATGGTGTCGGCCAGGGAAAACTCGGCGTAGCTGGCATGACCGTGCAGGCGCGCCTGTTCGCCGCGCAGGCGCAGGATGCCTCTCGCCACCTCGCGGTTGTCGTGCTCCCCCGCCTGTTCGCCGCGGCCCACCCAGGCACGCCAGGCCTGCTCGCGCAGGTCACGCCGGTCGGAGAAGGTCAGGAACGGCACGATCAGCGAGCGCGACAGCGTGATCACCCAGCCCTCGGCGTGGCCGCGCTCTGCCGCGGCCTGGCGCGCAGCCGCGCGCACGAATTCCGGGAGCCCCGCGAGCTCGGCCTCGTCTCGCAGAAGCAACTGGTAGCTCGATTCGTCGTGCAGCACGTTCTGCGCGAAGGCGGTCGTCAGGGCGGCCAGTTCCTCCATCAGCTGCGCGTAGCGCTTCTGCGCGTCGGGCGCCAGGCGGGCGCCGGAGCGCACGAAGTCGAGGTGCACGCGCTCGAGCAGGCGCACCTGCTCTGCGTCGAGGCCGAGCGAGTCGCGCCGGGCGTGCAGGGCGTCGACGCGGGCGAACAGGCGCATGTCCATGTAGACGGCGCTGTAGTGAGCCGACAGCGGCGCTGCCATCTCGCGCTGGACGGCCTGGAGGTCGGGATTGGTGTGCGAGGCGGTCAGGTTGTAGAACACCGACGACACCCGGTCGAGCAGGCGCCCGCTGCGGTCGAAGGCCGCCAGCGTGTTCTCGAAGCTCGGCTCGGCCTCCTGGCTGGAGATCGCGGCGAGTTCGTCGAGGTGCTGGCGCATCGCCACCTCGAAGGCGGGCCGGAAGTGCGCCGGCGTGATCGGGTCGAAAGGCGGCAGGCCGTACGGGGCCGTCCATGGCTGCAGCAGCGGGTTCGTCTCGGTCATGTTTGCGGTTCCTTGGTCCGTCGGGGCGTCGGGATGGCACTTTCGCCCGCGCGCGGGCGGCCCGCTGTCAGAAGAAGGCCTGCAGCCCCGTCTGTGCCCGGCCCAGGATCAGCGCGTGGATGTCGTGCGTGCCCTCGTACGTGTTGACGGTCTCCAGGTTGATCATGTGGCGGATCACGTGGTATTCGTCATGGATCCCGTTGCCGCCGTGCATGTCCCGTGCCGCGCGGGCAATGTCCAGCGCCTTGCCGCAGCTGTTGCGCTTGATCAGGCTGATCATCTCGGGGGCGGCCTGGCCCTCGTCCATCAGGCGGCCGACGCGCAGGCAGCCCTGCAGCCCGAGCGTGATCTCGGTCTGCATGTCGGCCAGCTTCTTCTGGACCAGCTGGTTCTGTGCCAGCGGGCGGCCGAACTGCTGGCGATCGAGCGTGTACTGGCGTGCGGCATGCCAGCAGAATTCCGCCGCGCCCAGCGCACCCCACGCGATGCCGTAGCGCGCCTTGTTCAGGCAGCCGAACGGTCCCTTCAGGCCGTTGACGCCCGCAAGCAGGTTCTCCTCGGGGACGAACACGTCGTCCATGACGATCTCGCCGGTGATGCTGGCGCGCAGGCTCATCTTGCCCTCGATCTTGGGCGCCGACAGGCCTTTCATCCCCTTTTCGAGCACGAAACCGTGGATGCTCTCCTGGCCGCCGACGCGGCCATCGGGATCCTCCTTCTTCGCCCAGACGACGAAAACGTCGGCGATCGGCGAGTTGGTGATCCACATCTTGCTGCCCTTGAGCACGTAACCGCCATCGACCGGCCGGGCGCGCGTGAGCATGCTGGCCGGGTCGCTGCCATGGTTCGGCTCGGTCAGGCCGAAGCAGCCCACCCACTCCCCGCTGGCGAGCTTCGGCAGGTACTTGCGGCGCTGGGCCTCGCTGCCGTAGGCGTGGATCGGATGCATCACCAGCGAGCTCTGCACGCTCATCGCGCTGCGGTAGCCGCTGTCGACGCGCTCGACCTCGCGCGCCACCAGTCCGTAGCAGACGTGGTTCAGGCCGGCGCAGCCGTAGCCTTCGATCGTGCTGCCGAGCAGGCCGAGGGCGCCCATCTCGGACATGATCGCGCGGTCGAAGGTCTCGTGGCGCGCGGCCATCAGCACGCGCGTCTGCAGGCGCTCCTGGCAGTAGTCGCGGGCCGCATCGCGGACCGCGCGTTCGTCGTCGCTCAGCTGCTGGTCGAAGAAGAAGGGGTCATCCCACTGGAATTTCGCGGCCATCTGTCTGCCTCCGGATAATCCGGCCTAGTTTAAGTTTTGGCGCGCGCGCCGGCTGCCGAGCCGGCGACAACCCGCCGTGGAGGTCTCCCATGAACGTGCAGGTCATCACCCTGGGCGGCGGCTGCTTCTGGTGCGTCGAGGCGGTCTTCGAGCTCGTCGAGGGCGTGGTCGACGTTGAATCGGGCTATGCCAACGGGCATGTCGACAACCCACGCTACGAAGCGGTGTGCGAAGGCACGACCGGGCACGCCGAGGTCTGCCGCGTGCGCTTCGACGCCGACCGCGTCTCGCTGCGGGAAGTCCTGGAGATCTTCTTCGCCGTGCACGATCCGACCACGCGCGACCGCCAGGGCAACGACGTCGGCCCCCAGTACCGCTCGGCGATCTACTGGCACGAGGCCGGGCAGGAGGCGACCGTCCGCGAGGTGTCGGCCGAGGCCGATGCGGCGTTCGGCGGGCGCGTGGTCACCGAACTGGCGCCGCTGCAGTGCTACTGGCGTGCCGAGGATTACCACCAGCATTACTTCGCCCGGCATCCGAACCAGGGCTATTGCGCCTTCGTGGTCGCGCCCAAGGTCGAGAAGTTCCGGCGCGCCTTCGCAGCTCGCCTGCGGCGCTGATCGACGCGCCCGGCAGGACGGGCGTGGCGACGACCTCGCGCGGGTCGGAAGGGTTCGTCAGGGTTGCAGCGCAGCCAGTCCGGAGCGCGGCGCGCGGGTGGGGAAATGCTGGTTCAGCACGGCCACGCGTCGTTCAGCCTCCGACTGGCTGTGGGCGACGGCCACGACGCGATAGACAGCGGCGCGCAGGTGCCAGAGCTCGCGCAGCGAGCGCGTGCCGTGGATGTCGCGCTCCAGTGACTGGCGATCCTGGGCGCGGACATCTGCGATGGCGACGAGGAAGT
>JBILNT010000006.1:0-59826 GCA_044374875.1 Rubrivivax sp. | reverse complement strand
AAGCGGTCGAGGTCGAGCAGGCCGTTCTCCTGCACGTCGAGGTAGGTGACCTCGAAGCCCTGGCGCTCCAGCTCGCGCATGGTGTCGAGCACGGCCTTGTGCTCGGTCTTCACGGTCACGAGGTGCTTGCCACGCGACGCGTAGAAGTGCGCGGCACCCTTGATCGCGAGGTTGTTGCTCTCGGTGGCGCCGGAGGTCCAGACGATCTCGCGCGGGTCGGCGCCGAGCAGCTCGGCCACCTGGGCCCGGGCCTTCTCGACGGCCTCCTCGGCTTCCCAGCCCCAGGCGTGACTGCGCGAGGCCGGGTTGCCGAAGTGCTCGCGCAGCCAGGGGATCATCGCGTCGACGACGCGGGGGTCGACCGGCGTCGTCGCGCCGTAGTCCATGTAGATCGGAAAGTGCGGGGTCATCGCAGGATGGGAGGCAGGTTCGTGGAGACGACGGCGCTCACTTCGTGAATGCAGAGCCGAGCGCGAACACCGAGTTCGGCGCGGTCACCTTGATCGGCTTGACCACCGGGGTCGTCGAGATGGCGCGCTTGACCGGCACCTCCTCGATGCTGACGCCCTTGGCGAGCTGCTCATCGACGAGCTTCTGCAAGGTGATCGAGTCGAGGTACTCGATCATGCGGGTGTTCAGGCTGGTCCACAGGTCATGCGTCATGCAGCGACCGGTGTCCTCGCCCATGCAGTTCTCCTTGCCGCCGCAGCCGGTGGCGTCGATCGGTTCGTCGACGGCCACGATGATGTCGGCGACGGTGATCTCGGAGGCCGCACGGCCCAGCGAGTAGCCGCCGCCGGGGCCACGGGTGCTCTCGACGAGCTCGTGCCGGCGCAGCTTGCCGAACAGCTGCTCGAGGTACGACAACGAGATCTGCTGGCGCTGGCTGATGGCCGCCAGCGCGACCGGGCCGCTGTTCGACCTGAGTGCGAGGTCGATCATCGCGGTGACGGCAAATCGGCCCTTGGTGGTGAGACGCATCGGGAATCTCCTGTCGGAAGAACTGTGCAACGAAGCGGAACTGCGGCGGACTGCGAACTGCGGAGAGAGGCTTGCGCCGGCCGGTCTGTCGTCGAGCCCGTCCAGGCCCCGTCGATCCCGACTTGTTTGCTCAAGTTTATCCGAAGTCGACCGATTTTGTCGAGCTTTGTTCCAGCCTTTGTTCAGGAAGTTCCCTGGTCAAAACTGCCCGTCTTAACCCAAACGTAAGAGTAAACCCTCGCATGCGTCCTCGACCAGGTCGAGCACCCGCTCGAAGCCTGCCGGCGGGCCGTAGTAGGGGTCAGGCACCTCGCCGACGTCCCGGTGCCGCAAGGCGTGCTCCATCAGCAGGCCCAGGCGTGCCGGTGCGCCTGCCGGACAGAGGTCGCGCAGTCGCTGCAGGTTGCCGGTGTCCATCGCCAGCACCCAGTCGAAGCGCTCGAAGTCCGCCGGCACGACGCGCCGCGCGCGGATCCTGGAAAGGTCGTAGCCGCGCGACGCCGCGTGCCTCAGTGCGCGGCGGTCGGGCGGCTGGCCAGCGTGATGGCCGTGGGTGCCCGCCGAGTCGACCTCGACATGGCGCTCCAGTCCGGCAGAGCGCAATCGCGCCCGCAGCACGCCCTCGGCGGTGGGCGAGCGGCAGATATTGCCCATGCAGACGAACAAAACAGCCGCTTTTCTCATGTGCGACAAGGACTTAGGGCCGTTTTTTGGGTTGTCTTCCACCCCGAAAAACATTGCGGTGCGTTGTGTGAAATCAACAGCTTAGCGCAGCATGCCGCACGCGTTGTAGCGACACCACCCGCCACCACCGGATGCACACAATTCCCCACAGCGCACCGCGTAGCCCCGCTGATTCACGCGCATACACCAACGTGAAGGCGTACAGTTCGGGCCGCACGGCGTAAGCATTGACGAACGTCGGCAGGGGAACGGGGCTGCCGCAAAGTCGGCGAGGAGATGAAGTGACGCTGGCCTATCGGGTTGGAATTTGGGGATGGAAAGCGGTCGCCAAGGCTGGCGGTCGGGTGCGTCTCCGCGTCCGCATCACCCGGGACGAAGACGCAGACGTCTACATCGCGCGCAGTCCAGACCTAGATGGCCTGATCTGCGAAGCCAAGACGCTCGACGAGCTCAAGGAAGAGACCCTGCGGTGCGCAGACGCGCTGCTCGAGCTGCAGCTCGAAGGGCGACACCCGCTGGCCAGCACCGAGTTCCACCTGAGCAGCCCCGTCCCTCACGGGGCATGAACGGCTACTACAAGCTGGTCATCGAACAGCTCAAGAAGGCCGGCTACACGCTGATCCGCCAGACTGGCTCGCACCAGATCTGGACAAATGGCAAGCGCAACCAGGTCGTCTCGACCAACTGCGATTCGCGCCACACCGCCAACGGCATCATGAAGCAGGCCGGGCTCGATCACCGCTTCTGAGCGCTCACCGCGCCCCCAGCGCCGCTCGCCCAGCATCACTGCGCGGCGTCTGCGGTCCGGCGCACCTCGTTCACCCGGCGGTTCAGGTCGGTCATCACGGCCGTGATCTGCTCGTCGATCTGAGCCAACTGCTCGCGGTATCCCGGCGCCTCTGCCGCCGCAACCTCGCGGCGCAGCCGGCGCAGTTCCGACACCTTGCGTGTATAGGCGTTGCCCGCACCGGCCAGCGCCGCCAGCGGCTCCTCGCGCTGCACCGCGGCCACGTCCTCGCCGGCCTTGGCGCGCCCGCGCAGTTCGTTCTCGATCTGGTTGATCTCCTTGACGTTCTCGTAGAACGTGTCGGCCTGGCCGGCGCTGCCCCGCACCGAGCCGGCGAAGCGGCCGAGCAGCGGAACCTTGTAGATGGGCAGCTCGTCGCCGGCGATCGGGGCCGAGACGGTCGTCGCCAGCTTGCCGATCTCGCGGCCGACACCGCCGGTCAACTGGCCGATGATGTAGTCGATCTGGTCAGGGGTCGGGCTCAAGGCCCCGGGCTGGTACTTCGTACCGCCGGTAGCGACGTTCACGCTCTCGGCGATGACCTTGCCCCACGGCGTGGCTGCACCCTTCGCCAGTGCCATGCCCGGCTGTGGATCCAGCGGGCTGCTGTCCTCGCGGTAGATCGGGCGCCCGTTCCAGTCGGTGTTGGTGGCCAGCGCCCAGAACGGATCGACGACCGTGGGCATTGCCATCTGCCCGATCGGCTGGGCGCCGCCCAACGGGTTGAAGGCGTCGAGCAGGATCTGCAACATCCCAGCCACTTGCTTGCCCGCTGACTTCTCCGAGCCTCCCACGGCCCACTCGGTTGCAAGCCGCCCCAGGTTGGGCAGGAAGTGGAAGCCCAGCGGCATCGGAATGGTGACGTAGTCCTTGTTCGACAGCGGGATGATGAGGTTCCGCTCCTTGACCCACTCCGGGATCTTGTCCCAGTTGTCCTCCTCGCCGTCGTCGCCGCCGCCTCCCATCATCAGCATACCCAGAGTGGTGTTGAGCACGCCCACCAGCACACCACCGACCATGATGGCGCGCCCCTTCGGCCCGCGCAGCGTCTCGACCATCCGCGTCGTGCCTTGAACGGACGAGTTGAAGAATGCGTACCAAGCACTGATGTGACGCCCCGCGCGGCCCTTGCGGTTGAAGTTCACCGTCAGGTTCTTGGCCAAGCTCGCCGCACGCTCCTTGGTCATGCCGCTGTCCAGCGCCGCCTTGTAGGCCGACACCCGCACGGCGTTCTCCAGCGCCTCGTTGTAGTCCGACAGCAGCTTTCCGAACCAGACGAAGCCGCGCGCAAGCCGGCCGCGGTCCAGCGCGGCCAGCTCCTTCTGCATCTCCTTGGCGCGATCGTTGATGTCCGCGAACAGGTCGCGGAAGCCGGTGGCGCCGCCGACCTGCTCGAGGTCTTTCCACAGCGCGATCCACTGCGCATTGACCGGGTTGGCGGCTCGCGAGCCACGTTCCTTGCGCCACACTGCTCGCAGTGCCGGAAGAACGCCGGCCAGCACCCGGCGCTCCTGGCCGGCTATCGGCGTGGTGCTGAGGTTCAGTGCCGCGCCCTGCACGTCGCGCAGCATGTTGACGACGCCGAAGATCGGGTTGTACTGGGTGTTGACGGCGGCGAACCATCGGGTGTACTTCGACACCACGCTGCTGACGAAACCGAGGTCGCCGACGTCGGCCCCCTTCATCGCCGTGGCCAGCCGCATGGCTTGCGGGTTGCCCTCCTCGAAGATGATCGAGGCGTCCTTGCCGGCGATGCGCAGCGTCACCACGTTGGAAAGGTTGCGATACGCGCCGTCGATCTGGCGGCGCACCGTGCCCGTCACCGGGTCGACCGTCTTGGTCATCGGCGGGCTGTCCAGGCGCCAGAAGTCGCGCAGGGGGTTCTGGCCGACCAGGACGTACAACTTCTGCAGCACAAGGTTCTTTTCGCCACGGGTCAGCGCCGCCTCGCGCTGCATGGCGATGTGCCCCAGGATGTTCGTGACCTTCTGCGTCGAGCCCACACGCTGGCGCATGCCCATGCCGCGCACGTTGAAGCCCTGGCCGATCGGGTGCGCATGCGAGTCCGGGTGCGCCTCGTCGCGGTGCAGAGGCACGTAGTGGCGGTACGCGGCGCGCCAGGTGTCCAGCGTCGCGCGGGGCACCAGCCCGTACTGCTCCAGCGTCTCGAGCGTCTTGGCGTTGATGGCGTCCACCCGCGCCGCCAGCGCGTCCATGTCGGCGCGCTGCGCCGGCGTCAGGCCGGCCATGACGGCCGCGGCATCGGCGTCGGACATGCCCGACAGTGCCAGCCGCTCCTCCTCGGTGCCCGGGTAGGCTTGCATGCGGTTGACCTCTGCCAGCCGCTCGCGGGCCTGGGCCACCGCGTCGTCCAGCGCAGCCGTGGCCGTGCCCTGCGCCGCTGCCCGCTGTCGCTGCACCTGCAGATCGCGCAGCTCCTGCTCGGCCTGCGTCTGCAGGTTGGCCAGTTCCATGCGGCTCGGGTTGCGCTTGGCCATCGCCGCGTTCGCCTCGGGCGCGTGGCGGGCGTGCAGGAAGCGCTCGAAGTCCTCGATGCCGATCCCGCGCTCGCGCATGTCCTTCAGCAGCGGCGTGAGCTCGTCGTCAAGGAACCGCTCGGTGCGCGTGGCCAGCCGCTTGTGGAACAGCTCCTCGCCCAGGTAGGCGTCGTTGAGGTCATTGACGGTGCCGCCCAGGGCCTGAATGTGGGCCTGGACGCGCTTGAGGTCGACAAAGCGGTCCTGCAGCTCGTAGATCAGCTTGTCCAGCGCCTCGGGGCTGGTGAGGTTCATCGCCCTCTGCTTCAGCGCCTGCCAGCGGTTACGCTGGGCCGGCGCTGGCTGCGGCGGCGGGTTGGGGCCGATGCCGTTGCGCGGTGGCCTTCGCACGTCGCGCAGGATGCCGTTGTCGGCCGGATCGAAGGTGCCGCGGTTGCCGATGGCGCTCTTGATCTGCTCGGGCTCGAAGGCGATGTACTGCACCGGCCCACTGCCGTCCTTCCAGCCGCGCAGGATCACGCCGTCGTGGCCTTTGCGCCGAGCATCGAGGATCACCTCCTTGATGACCTTCTCGCTGACGAACCCTTTCATCGCGCCCTCCGAGGCGTCGACTTCGAGCGGGTTCTTCATCGACAGATACGCCGGCATCACGCTCGCCCCCACGGGCTGGAAGGCGCGGCCAGCGCGGTTCTCGGTCATCCGCGCGCCGTTCTCGGCGAACGCGCTGGCGATCTTTGCGTCCGGGGTGAAGTAGAAGCCCGGCAGAGGAATGTGGGTAGAGGGCGCCTTGGCGTCAAAGGCGCTGAAGTCGCGGTGCGTGCCGTGATACACCACCAGCGGCTCGCCCGTGTCGGGGTCGACGGCCTTGGAGACGGTGTCCCCTTTCAGCAGGCCGCGCAGTACAATCGCAACGCCTTCTGAACTGGATGAGCCGGATCGCTCGGATGCCTCGGCGTCGGCCCCGGAAACTCGGCGGTTCAGGAGGCTTTCTTTTGTGGCAACGCTGTGCAGGTACATGCGCCTGCTGTTGGTGTCGCGGTGAACAAGCACCGTCACGACGTCATCCACCCCGTCGATCTTCACGGGCGCTGAGACGTACAGACTATCGACGCCGCCATCTGTTGCCTTATGGACCAGCGCGCCCCTCTCCAGCACATCCTTGACTGCCGCAAACGCTGCGTACTTGAATCTGCTTGGCTTACCGTGGGCCATGGAGTCCCGCACTGATCGCATGTCCAGCGCGATCTCGCCAATGACTGGGTGCGTGGCCCGGCCGCCCTGCGAAGCGAACATCTTTGCGGCCCACTGGCGCACGTGTGCCGGACCGTCTTGCGGCACGATGCCGCTGTCAAGGCTTGCAACAGGCTCACCATTGATGATGGCTGACGCCTCCCAATCCCCGAACCAGGCCTTGAAGCGCGGGGTGCGCACCTGCACCCACTGGCCATAGGTCAGCTTGGTGTTCCCGGCGGCCTTGGCGCGGCCGTGGGCATCGCGCCCGCCGTAGGCGCGCTCGGTCTGCTGGAACTCCCGGCGCAGCGCGCTGTCGATGTCGCCATCTTCCGGCTCGGCCTCCTCTGGCCGGCGAAGGTCGGCAACGGCCTCCGAGGGTGCCGCGCGCTCGTCCACCAGCCACACCGCCGACTTGGGCGCATGGATCACCGTCACGTTGCGGCGGCTGCCTCCCAGCGGATGGTCGTCGCTGCGGTCGTAGATGCCGATGGCCTGCGGGTTGCCGAACTCGTCGGCCTGCAGCCCGGCGCGCTCCTCGTCGGTCAGTCGGCTGGCGTCGTGGCGCGGCAGATCGTCAGGCTTGACCATCACCTCAATGACCGCGGGGTCGTCGTAGCCCATCACCTCCTCGGCATAGGCTTCGGCCACCTCGCGGCTCGTGGTCAGCCACGTCGAGCCCGAGTCGTTGAACGGTGCGGCCGCGCTGACACCGCGCCACGCCCGCATGGTGTATCCGGCTGCGATAGCCTGCTCCGCAGATCCGCGGCGCACTTCTTCGCCTCGGCTGCGGCCGGCGCCCGCCGGGTCCGCCAGGCCCGCCTGGGCGCCCATGTCGGTGAGCATCCTTCGTGAGCGGAAGGCGCCGTCGTTGGCGGAGCCCAGCACCTCGTCGAGGCCGCGCAGGATCTCGGCGCTGGCGTTCACTCCCAGGATGCCGGCGGCGCGCTGTGCCATCTCGCGCAGCCACGTCCAGATGCCTTGCCAGACACTGCCGCGCGCGTCGAACCGGCGCTGCAGCAAGTCGGTGGCGTTGACGGCCCAGAACTCGCTCGGGTTCACGAGCTGGTAGTGCGCGTCGTAGTCGAGCACGCCGTCGGCGAACGCCTTGACCAGGGTCTGCCGCGCGCGCTGGTCGCCGGCCATGGCGGGGCCGATCAGCGCCAGGGCCTCGCGCTGCGCGGGCGTGGCGCGCTTGACGGCACGCGCCAGGCTGCGAGCCCACTCGAACCGGATGCGCGCCTGCTGCTGCGGCGTCATCATGCGCTCGGCGTGATGCAGGATCTCGTGCACCGCCGTGCCCGGGTTGGTCGCGCCCTTGAACAGGGTCATCACGCGCTCGGCCGGGTTGTATTGGCCGGCGTCAGGGCGATCGCCGGGCTGGCGAACACTGATGCCCAGGTCTGCGGCCAGCGCCTCGTTGCGCCCGAGCGCCCACAGGGCGAACTCCGCGGTGTCGGCGTCGAGATCGCCGCGCCGCCGCGCCGCGATCAGCTTCTCGCGCACCCAGTCGGCGCCGCGCTCACGCTCGGCAAAGTCGCGGTTGCGGCGCTTGGCGCCCGCTGCGCGCTCGAGGTCATCGGCCAGCACACGCGCAGCGGTGACGAACCCCTCCTCCGTCAGCGCGCCCCGATCCAGCCGGTCGACGAGCCGGCCCAGCCGCTGGCCTGCCTGAACGCGCGGCACGCTCTTGCGCTCGTAGCCGGCAAAGGCCGGCCCGGCCACGGCGGCGGCTGCCTCTTGTGCGGAAGCCGGGCCGCGTGCGCCGGCGGAGATGTCCCACAGCGGCGTGTTGCGCCCGATCCCTCCGCCCGGGCGGATGTAGCTGAACAGCACGCCGGAAGGGCGGCTGTCCAGCTCCTGCGCGCCGGTGTAGACCGCGAACCCCAGCGGCTTCAGCCGCGTGGTGAACCGATCGTTCGCGGCGCGCACATCGCCAGCCAGGGCGCCGCGCAGCGCGACCGGCGCGCCGAACTCGTCAGCCAGGGCCGCAAGGTCGCTCAAGTCCCTGTCGGACAGCAGTCCGAAGGCGCTGGTGGTGATGACCCCTTGCTCGTTGAGTCGGGGGGCACGCCAGTCTCCGAACTGGTCGCCGGGGAATCGCTCGGTGAGTCGCTGCCGTAGGCGGGCGGCGGCGTCCACGTCCCGCATGACGGCGGAACGAGACCACTGCGAGAAACCGGACACTCGCAAGAGGGCTGCCAGATCATCCGAGGATCGTATTGCATCCGCGGCGCGAATGCGCTCCAGAGCGGCCCGCGCGGCGCGCACCTGGGCGCGAGTGGGGTTGTTGCGGCGAATGTCGAACAGGACGTCGGCCTCGTTGGCTTCCACGGCCCCCGTCTGCGCCAGGCTTCCGGTGCCAGCCGGCGTGCCTCGCCCTTCATCCAGCGTCGGCGGCGCCGCGTCGCCAGGCGCCTGGGCGAACTCCATGATCTCGTCGAGCGCGTCGCCCAGGCCGGCAGCGCGCAGCGCGCGGCGCTGCCGCTCCTGCGCCTTCGCGAGCAAGGGCTTCTGCGCCTCCGGGATCTCCGGCCCGCGGGCCAGCAGCAGCCGCTGCACCTGCGTGTGCTGCATCCGCACGTCGGCCAGCTCCTGCGCCTGGGCAAAAGCCTTGCGGCTCTGCGCGATCCACTTCTGTTCGTTCTGCCGCTCCCGCTCGATCCCCTGCTCGGTGTCGGCGCGGTGCGCATCCATCCGCTCGACGAAGTTGGCCATTCGCTGGATGATGCCCGTCGCACTGATCGGCTCCTTGGCGGGCCAGTAGCCCATCGTGCGGTCGATCGAGTCATTGACATCGGCCAGCCTGACGCCATCGGCGGAAGATCCGTCCATGCGGAACCGCAGCCCCCGGAAGGTGACGTCTGTCGTCTTCGGGCTGCCCGCGCTGGCCGTTTCTGCAACCGCCCTGGCGATGGCCTGCGTGAACTCCTTGCGATCGGTGAACGCCTGGCCGCCGATGGTCACGCCCGACGGAAGTCCTTCCTCGGGCACGGGATGCTTGGCCGCGGCGCCGATCAGGCGCTTCCACCCCGCCAGTTCGGCCGGCCCGGCGATCTCGACGTACTCGCGCGCCCACCGTGCCCGCCGCGCCGCGTCGGCCACGGCGTCGGCGTGCGCCGCTTGAAGGTTCTCGAGCCGCTTGACCTCGTTGCGCAGTTGCGTCTCGCGCAGGATCAGCGGGTCGCCGGACGCCGCGGCCTTCATCTCGGCGGCGTTGGCGGCCTCGCCGTCGATGTCCTCGATCTCGTTGGCCGTGCCGTCGTAGTTGCGCAGCTGCTCGATGCCGCGGGCCTTGTGCTCGAGGATCTGCCAGCGTCGGGTGTCGTAGGTCTGCTTGGTGGCGTAGCGGTAGATGCCCACCTCGAAGCCTTCTGGATCGCGCTGGTACAGCAAGTTGCCGCGCCGGATGATGCGGCCCTCGCGCTGCTCCAGATCCGACGGCCGCCAAGGCGCGTCGATGTGGTGCAGCGCCACCAGCCGGTCCTGCACGTTCGTGCCGGCACCCATCTTGGGCGTCGACCCCAGCAGGAACCGCACGTCGCCGCGCCTGACGGCCTTGAACAGCTTGTCCTTGGCCGCGGGCGTGGCGTAGTCGTGGATGAAGGCGATCTCCGATTCGGGCACGCCGCGGGCGATCAACTTGGTGCGGATGTCGTCGTAGACGCTGAACTTTGCGGTGGCGCTGACGCCAGCGATGTCCTGCGGGGCGATGTAGGGCGACTCGTTGGCGTCGATCTCGTTGGCGTTGTCGTAGTCGTCGATGAGGTCTTGCGTGATCTCCCCGACCCGCTCGCGCTCGTCGATCCACCTCTGGCGCTTGTCCTCGTTGCGGGCAGCGTCGGCGGCCCACACCAGGGCCTCGCCCTTGCTCTTGAAGCCCGAACGCAGCAGCGTCCCGCTGGCGGCGTCATACACCGCCTGCGTCTTGGCGTCGCCGCTGCCCGACTGCACGACGAAGAACGGCAGCGCCTCGTAGCCCTCGACCGTGTGCATCGTGCCGCGCTTGTGCACCACCTGGCCGTCCTCGCGCACGTACAGGCGCCGCGGCGTGCTGGCCAGGCTGCCGCGCTCCGACAGCGGGACCGAAAGGTCGCAGAAAATCAGCTGCGCGCCCTTGTCGTCGGCCCAGCGGCGGTACTCGTCCATCATGTTGTCGATGGCGAGGTTGATCTTCGAGCCCGCGAAGTCCGCCGCCGCCGGGTCGACCAGCCGGTAGTCCAGGCCCGCCTTGTTGGCCGCGCCCGTGAGCGACAGCGCGTTGATCTTGCCCTTGGTGTCCTTGGTCAGTTGGCGCAGGTTCTGGAACTGCCCGAGGATGCTCCTGGGGTCGACGAAGATGCGGGGCGACAGCGCAGCCTCCACGGCCGCCATGCGCGCCTCGCCTTCAGTCTCGAAGGCGCCAAGCAGCCGCGTCACAGGGGCCTGGCCCTGAACCTGCGACTCCACCAGAACACGGGTCTTGCCGTCCTTCTGCTCGAACTTCACCTTGTCGCCGTCGGCCACCATGAAGCCGAAGACGGGGCGGTTGTTGATGTCGATCTCGAGCTGCGGCACGCCCATGAAAGACGCCACCTGCGGCGAGCGGTCGGCCACCACCACCGTAGGCCGGCCACCACGGATGCGCGGCACCGGGAACTTGCTGCCCCTTGCCTCCTCCTGCGACTTCAGGTCGTCCAGCGTCACCACGTCCGCGAAGGCGTTGTAGTGCGCCATCAGCGCGCCGAGGTTCTTGAACTTCGAGAAGCGGGTGCTGCTGCGGTATCCCGTGCCCGAGGGCGACACCTCGTAGACGTTCTCGACGCTGCCGAACTGGCGCGCCCAGGCATCAAAGACGTGCAGCCCCTCCTCCTTGAGCAGCGGGTACTGCATGAAGCGCTGCATGTTGAACATCTCCACCAGGGAGTTGCTCACCGGCGTGCCCGTCGCGCCTACGATCGGCGCCTGCTTGCCGAGGGTGTTGAACATCCACTGCAACTTGACGAACAGGTCGAACGCCTTGTCAGAGCCGTTGGGGTTGCCCATCCCGGGCACGCGGTCCATCGTCGACGTGTAGAACAGGTTCTTGAACTCGTGCAGCTCATCGACGAAGAAGGCGTCGACACCCAGTTCGTCGAACGTGACCACCTTGTCGCGGGAGCCGAGCGCCGCGAGCTTGGTCTTCATCTTCGCCTCGAGGGTGCGCTTGATGCGCTCCATGTCGCCGACGATGCGAGAGTCGCCGCGGGCGCGTTTCATCTGCTCGATGGCGTCGCTGATCTCGCGCACCTGCTCCTCGAGCACCGCGCGCTCAGTCTCCGGCGGCAGCGCGATCTTCTTGAGCGAGGAGTGCCCGACGATGACCGCATCCCAGTCGCCGGTGATGATCTTGGAGAAGAACTTCTCGCGGTTGCCCTTGGCGAAGTCGTCCGGCGTGGCCGCCAGCACGTTGGCACCGGGGTACAGCCGCGCGAACTCGCTGAACCACTGCAGCGTCAGATGATTCGGCACCGCAAACAGGGGCTTGCGGGCCACGCCCGTGCGGCGCAACTCCATGGCGATGCTGACCATCTGGAAGGTCTTGCCCGCACCGACCACATGGTCGAGGAGGATCTGCCGCGACTGCAGCGCACGCCAGACGCCGTTCTTCTGGTGCGGCAGCAGCCCGATCACCTCGTCGGGCACCTTGCCGGGCAGCGTCAGGTGCGAGCCGTCGTAGCGGCGGTCCACCCAGCGGTTCATCTGCTCGTTGTAGTCGGCCGCGATGCGCGATGCGCGATCCGGGTCGGACCACAGCCAGGTCTGCCACTCCTGTTGGATGGCGCGCTGCTTGTCCCGCGCGGCCTCGGTCTCCTTCTCGTTGACCGTCGTCGTCGTCGAGCCGTCGCCGTTGCGATGCGTGTCCGTCACCACCACCGACTTGCCGGCGATGGTGGCATCCAGTATCTCGAGCGCCGGCATGCGCGCCGTGCCCCACTTGCCGCGGTTGAGGGTCGCATCGGGGTTGCCGGTCACCGACACCAGCCAGCGGCCCAGGCTGGACACGTAGTGCGCCCGGACGTCGGCGCCGCTGATGATCTTGGCGAACTGCTCGAGCACGCCGCCGGCAATGAACTTGGCGCCGATGGCGGCGTGGATCTCGCTGGGCCGCTTGTCCTCGGGGATGACCTTGCGCAGCGCCTCCACGTTGCGCCGCAGGCCCGCATCGTCCCGCGCCGCCGCCTCGGCCTGCGCCAGCTTGGTCTTCACGTCGCCGGACAGGTACTCGTCGGCCGTCACGATCCGGCCGCCGGGTTCGGCAAACACCAGATCGCCCAACTCGGCCACGATCGCCGCCTCATCCTTGCCGTACAGCCGGCTCATGTAGGCCATGTCCAGCGTGCCGCGGAAATTCAGGCTCGCCAGCATCGCGTCGCGGGCGCTGGTCACCACCATGCCGTCCTGCGGCGGAAACAGCACCCGACGCTTGAAGATGTCCGCCTTCTTCGCCGACGGCTTGCGCGGCTCCACGCCCTCGCGCGCCGCCGCCGCTTCGCTCATCCCGCGGTCGTAGTCGAACTCCAGCGCCAGCAGGAGGCTGGCCTCGGTGTCGTCGAGGAACAGCCGGCGGTTCGTCGGGTCGTTGACGTAGCCGTAGTCCTTCTGGAACTCGTCGTAGAAGCGGTTCAAGTCGCGCCGGTGCGCCTCGATCTGCTGCTCGTTGGCCTGCGGCGAACGCTCCAGGCGCATCTGCGCGCGAAGCGCGTTGCGCAGCCGGATCATGCCCTTGACTCGCAGCGCCGCCTTCTCGTTGGGCGCCGCCCAGGAAGTCGCCCGCCGCTCGCCGGCCTCGTCCTGGGCGCGGATCTTGACCGAGCCGTCGCCGGCCACGAAGAAGCTGCCGACCTTCACGCCCTCCGGCACCTCGTCGGCCTGCATCTGCTCAGTGCGGTCGATGGGCACGAAGATGTTCTCGGGCAGCGTCTGCGCCCAGCGGGCCAGCCCATCCTCGAGATTGCCGACGGGCTCCACCGTGTATTCGTTCGGCCGGTACATGGTGCCGCCGGCGCCGGGCGTGCCGAGCACGCTGCCTGGGTTGTCCAGGAAGTAGCGGTTGACGCGGTGCGCCACCACGTCGCCCGTCTTCGGGTTCGCGTTGCGCTGCTCGCCTATGTCCAGCCAGTTCGGCGCGCTCTCGCCCGCCGTGGTCTTCTGGAACACGATGATGTCCGTCACCACCTCGGTGCCGGCGTTTTCCATGAACGCGGTGCGCGGCAGCCGGACGGCACCCACGAGACGTGCGCGCTTGGCAATCCACTGCCGCGCCTTGCTGTCCTGGGCGTCGAGGAAGTTGTGCGACACCACCATCACCATCACGCCACCCGGGCGCAGCTTGTCGATGGTCTTGGCGAAGAAGTAGTTGTGGATCGACCAGCCGCTGTACGGGCTGCTGTGCATGTCCGCCAGCGGCTCGTTGCCGAACGGCGGGTTGCCGATCGCGATGTCGAAGAAGCCGCCCGGAACATCGAAGTCCTCGAAGCCCTGGTTGCGCACCTAGGCCGAGGGGTACAGCCCGGCCGCGATGCGGCTCGTGATCGGGTCGAGCTCCACACCGAACAGCTGCGCCGTCGCGCGCATCGACTTGGGCATCAGGCCGAAGAAGTTGCCCGAGCCCACCGAGGGTTCCAGCACCCGGCCGCGGGTTGCGCCCAGCCGCTCGAGCACCGAATACATGGCCTTGACCACCACCGGGCTGGTGTAGTGCGCGTTGAGCGTCGATGCCTTGGCGGCATCCCACTCTCGATCTGTCAGCAGTGCACGCAGCTCGGCGTGCTGCTTGGTCCACTGCTTGTTGGCCGGGTCGAACACCCCCTTGAGGGCGCCCCATCCGACGTAGCGCGCCAGCGCGCGCCGTTCGTCGGCCGTCGAGGGCCGGCCCTCGGCTTCGAGGGCCTTGATGATCTTGATGGCCGCGATGTTGTCGCGGTACTTGCGGGTCAGTCCTCCGGTTCCGATGTCCTGCCCGTCGAGGTCGAAGTCTCCGGCGGCTCCAGGCTCAGGCCCCACTCCTGCGCGATCTCGTGGCGCGCCAGATGCCTGGCCGTCTCGTCCGCCAGCACCCGACGTTCCTGCTCCTCCTGCGCCTTGAGCGCCGGCAGGTACTCGCCCGCCGCCAGCAGCGCCTTCACCCGCTTGGGCCATCCCAGCATCCACCGGTTGGCGATCTCGGTCGCCAGCGGCGGCATCGACTTGATCTTGCGGCGCACTTCCGGCGGGTAGCTGCTGGGTCTGTAGAGGGTCTGCATTGACGGGCTCCTGCGGGCTCGGGCTGGCATTTTGCGCCGAGCCGGCCGCCGCGTCAGCCGCCGCAGCGGGGGTCTCTTGCGCGGGCGGGTTCACGTCGTTGGCGAGGTCGCCCGGAGGCGGCACCGTCTTGGCCAGCGAGTCCAGCCAGGCGGACACGGATGCAGTCGGCTGGAAGCGCGCACGCTCACCGACGAAGAAGTTGCGCAGCCGCGCGGCGAGCCGCTGGAAGAACTGCTCGACGACGGTCAGCGGCTTGTCCTGGGTGGTCGCCCAGCGCGAGACCTGATCCGCGAACCACTCACCGAACGAGCGCCAGTAGGCGTCGGCTTCATCGCCCGCGCGGCTGCCGAAATCGCCGGCCGTGCGCCCCGAGCGGAACGCGCGCATGGCGCGGGCCATGTCGATCGCCGGGCCGCGCCGGTTGGCCTCCAGCCAGCGCGCGTGCTCGGCGCGGATCGCCGTCTGCACTTCCGGCAAGGCAGACGCCAGCGCCTCGCGCTCGACGATGTGCCCGAGCTCGTGGGCCGCGACCTCTAGTTGCTTCAGCACGGAGACGCCCGGGCGCATGGCGATGTGATAGTCGCCCTTGCCCAGCGGCTGCATCACGCCGTTAATGTTGCCGCCGCCCAGGCTGGCCTTGCCGATCCGCCAGAAGCGGCCGACGAGGTTGCGGGCCATCGTGGCGCCGGACTGCGGCGTCGTCACGACGATGCGCACGCCCTCCAGGCCGAGCAACGGCACCCAGCCGCGGATGACGTTGACCACGCGCTCGCTGATGTCGTCAGCGAACACCAGGCGCTGGCCGTCGGTGAACGGACCGTCGGGGTTGCGGGCCTCGGCGTCGGCGTCGGCGCGCAGTGCATCGGCGCGAGCCGCCAGCAGTTCGGCGCGCTCCTGTGCCGTGAAGGCATTGCCGGTGTAGCTGCTGATGTCCACCCGCGTGCGGGTGCTGCCCTTGGCAGCGGCGAACACCGGGTCGCCCGACAGCATCGAGTAGCCCTGGATCAGCGCCAGGTCACCGCGAAACCAGACCACACGACCGCCCAGGTCGCGAGCGTGGTCCTGGGCCGCCTGCGGCGGCTCGGCCGCCGCGTCAGCCGCCGCAGCGGGGGTGTCCTGCGCCGCGCTGCGCGTCCCGGCGAGCGCCACCACCCCGTCGCGCACGTCGCGGATGAAGCGCACCACGTAGGGCTGCATGTTGCGTGCGGCGTCTTCGCCGAACTTGTCCAGCACCATGCGCACGATCGCGCGCATGGCCTCCTTGATGTCGCTGGCGGCATCCTGGAAGTTGGCCAGGGCCGCCTGGAACAGCGGCTTGGCCTTGGCGTAGGTCTCCTCGTCGAACGTCGGGCCGGAGCCCAGCCGGCCCGGGCTCTTGCCTCCGAACAGCGCGCCCAGGCCGTCAATGGCATTGGTCAGGCCCTGGCCGACGTTCTGCGCCGCGGACGCCGCGGCTTGGCCTGCGGTGCGGGCGCCTTCTGCTGGCGTGGGCGCTGGCGCTGGCGCAGGTGCGGGTGCGGCGTCGGCTGGCTTGCCCTTGCCGAGCTCCTCATCAAGCACGTCTGCGAACATCGCGTCGAGCCCGTCGCTGTCCGAGGTCGGCGCGGGCGAGTTCCCGAAGATGTCGTTCTGCCCGGCCGCGTCGGCCGGCCGGTCCGAGCCGGTCAGCGTGAAGTCGTCCCGCTGCGCGTCAGCGCGGGCCTTGTCGGCCAGGCGCCGCTGCTCGTCTTCCTGCGCCTTCTGCGCCGCGGCCTCGCGTTCGGCCTTGGCCTGCAGCTCGTCGGGAGTCTGCGCGGTCAACAGCGGCGCGGAAGGTGCCGCGGCACCCGCGCCATCCGGCCCGTCCTTCTTGCGGAAGCGCACCACGTCGCGGTCCATGTCCCACGAGGCGCCCTGCTCTCGCGTGGCCTCGTACTCGAAGCCGGGGTTGGCAGCGCGAGCCGCCGCCATTGCGTCCTCGAAGCGCTTTCGATTGGCCTCGTCGGCCTGGACCGTGCCGCGCAGAAGGGTCTGCCGGTAGAGGCGGCTGAGGTTGTCGTCTTCGACCCACTCGCCGGCATCCAGCCGCTTGCGGGCATCCGCCTCGCGCTGTCTGGCAGCCGCCTCGCCGTCAAGCTCCCGGCCGCGGGCGCGCACTGCGCTCTCGAGCCCGCTGGTGCCCTCGAAGTGGCGCTCGGTGTCCCGGTACTCCTCCTGAAGAACGGCCTGCGCCTCGTCCTTGGTCTTGGCCTGGGCGATGCGCTGGCGTCGATCCGCGCGCCGGGCGTCGTAGCCCGGCTGTGCGGGCGGCGCCGCTACCGGGGCAGCCGCTTGTCCGGCGGCACCGGGCTGATCCAGTTGTCCTCGGCCGCCCGCAGCAGCTTGTGCCCCGCCCTGGTCATCGCCGGGTCGCGGTCCCGCTGCCCCTCGCGCACCAGAAGCGCCCCGAGGATCGCCGTTCCCATCGGGTTGGCTGATGCTGGTGCCGGTGCCGGCAGGTTGCGCGGCTGGTTGAGTGACTTGTCCATCCTGCTCGACCTTGTTGGTGACGGCCGCCAGCACATCGGCCGGCGTCGGCGTGGTGCCGAACAGCCCGCCATCCTGGGTCGCCCCGGCGGCCAGCCGGGCGTACTCCTCCAACAGGCCGGCCACGCGGTCACGGCCCAGCGGGCGGCTGTAGAACTCGCCGCCGTAGAACAGCCGCAGGGCCTGCAGCACCTGTGGGTCGGGCGTCTGCCCGGTGGCGATGTCGGTCTGCCGCGTCAGGTCGAACAGGCTCTTGCGCTCCTGCCGTGCCCGGCGGATCAGGTTGACCGCACCCAGCAGCGCCGGGGTGATGTCGGCCGTCGGAACGATGACCCCCGTGCGCGCGGAGTCGCGCATGTTGGCCCAGGTGCCGGCCGCGACCTTGAGTGCTTCGCCGATGGTCTTGATGTCGGTGTCGGTGGAGTCGAACATCTCCCCGATCAGGTCCGCATCGCCATATGCGGCCTGCGCCATCGCCGCCTGAATGCGCGTGCGCCCGGCCGGCGACAGTTCGCCGTTGTCGGTGACCATGCCGGCCACGTCCTGGCCGGCGCCCACCAGCTTGCCGACGAACGCTCGCGCGAAGTCGCGGTTGGCGGCAGCCGTCACGTCGCCGCCCTGCCAAACCGCCAGCACGCTGCCGTCGATCAGCTGCGCATCCTGGCGCGCCAGTTCCGCCGGCGACATGCCCAACCCCTGGCCCTGGCTGCGCGCACCCATGTTCGCGGTGTTGGACTGCTCGCTGTAGACCCGCACCAGCACCGGGTTGCGCACGCTGGCGATGGCGGCCAGGTCGACGCCGTGGTTGGCCGCGTCGGCCACCATCTCGGCCTTGTAGGCATCGGTCGTGCCGCGTCTCCAGGCCTCGCGCAGGCCGGCGCTGCGGCCGTTGTTCAGCGCGATCAGCGTGCCCGGGGTGCGCCGGCTGAACACCGGGTTGGTCGTGCCGTCCGCGAAGTTGCTGGGCTGCAGCAGCGCGGCGTCGACCACGGCATACCGGAACGGCACGCGCTGGCCGTCCGACATGACGGCCACGTCCTCGCGGCCGAACGCTGCCGGCGGGATGGCGGTCGTGTCATCGCCCGGGGCGAACACCATCGGCGCGCCGGAGTCGGGCGTGCGGCTGGGGCCGAGGCGCAGGTAGTCCGGGCGCGCCGCGATGTTCTGCATCTGCGCGATCGAGGCAGCGCGGGCGCGGTCACGGTTCTGGAGTTCGGTGTCCGCGTCCCCGGTTGCGCTTTCGGCTCCCGGAGCTGCGCCTGGGGCATCCGAGCCCGCTGCCGGCAGCAGGCTTGTGCCATCTGCTGCGGGGGTTGCGGGCGCAACGGCAGGCGGCGCAGCCGTGTCCTCGTTGTCCAGCGAGCCAGCCAGCCGCGCACGCTCGGCCTGCTCGTCCGCGGTGAGGTTGCGCGCGCGCGCCAGCACGTCCAGTTCCGCCAGACGCACCAGCGGGTCAACTGTGGCGGCCGGCTGCGGTGCGGGAGGCGCCGGGGGCGCCGGAGGGGCGACAGTCGGCTTCGGCTTGGTGAGCGCGCCAGCCTGGGTCGCCACATCGACACCGCCGCCCATTGCCGCACCCAGCACGCCAGCCACGGCAAGCTGCTTGCCGGCGCCGGTCAGGCTGGGCACCTCGCCGGTGCCGACGGCCTCGCCCACGATCTGGCCAAGCTCCTCGCCGGACTCCTGCGCACCCTCGCGCGCCGTGGCGCCCAGGAACTGCTTGACGCCGGCCCTCGCAGCCTGGGTGCCCGTCAGCGTGCGCGTGATGGCGCCCTCGGCGCCACCGCGGGTGAGCACCCCGGCCACCACCGAGAACGGCACCGTGATGCCCGCCGCCAGATAGGCGTTCTCCAGCGACTCGCCCTTGTCGACCAGTTCCGCGAACGTCGAGGCCGCGTTCTGCGCGGCGACGGTGCCAACACCAGCCGCTTGCTGCACGCGGGCCACGCGGGCCGCCAGCGCCGCCTTGTCGAGCGCCTGGGCGGTCTGGCCGACCGTGGCGAGCTTCGTGGCGGCGTTGGCCACACCCACCGGCAGGAACATGCTGCCGATGGTCGGCAGGATCTGGTCGGCCAGCGCACCCTTGTTGCGGGCCAGCGTCTCGCCGATGCCGACCGAATCGTCGTCCATGTCGGCCTCGAAGTTGGCGCGCTGGACGCGCGCACGCTCGGAGCCCACCTCGTCGCGGATGGCGGTCATGCCCTTGTCCATCGCCTGCGACACGCCGCGACCCACGCGGTCGCCCGTGGCTAGGCGGGCCACGTCGGCCACGCCCTTGACCGCCACGGGGCCGATCTGCAGCGCACCAGCAAAGGCGTCGAGCAGCGCGCTGCCAACGGTCAGGTCGGGCACGATCGCGCGCGCTGGCGCAGCGGGCTTCCCCTCGGCGGCAGGCGTCAGCAGATCATCGTCGGACAGAAGGGTCTGCTGACCCAGCAGTTGATCGTCGGAGAGGAGCTTGGTCATTGCCGCCGGGGTCTGAAACTAGACCCACGGACGGTGCCATGCTTGTTACGGAGCGGGCTTGTTGACCAACTCCCAGCCAGTGCCGCGCCAGATGACCGGCCCGCGCGGGCTGTCGTAGACCTGACCGACCACGCGCTTGTCCACCGGCGGCAGCGCAGCGGACGCATTCGGGCGCGGCTGCGCCGCCTGCGCGCCAGGCCGCGGCACCCGCACGGCCGGCGCCGTCTTGCCCTGCTGGTCGACACGGGTGACGGTCAGCGAGCCGTCCGGCTCGCGCTGCACCACCGTCCCGCCGGCGCCAATGGCGTCGGGCTTGAAGTCGGACTGCACCTTCTCGGCCGTCGGCATCACGCCGCGGCGCACCGCCTCCAGCTGGGCTGGCGTCGCGTTCGGGTTCTGCTCCTTGTAGAGCGCCACCGCCGCATCGGCCCGGGCCTGGGCCTCCTTCTGCACCCGATCGCGCTCGGTGCGCGCATCGGTCACTGCGGCGCCCGCGCGCGAGTCGGCGTTGCGCGCCAGGGTCATGCTCTGGCCCTTCGATGCCACGTCGTTCGTGTTGCCCGCCAGCAGCGAGGTCAGGTTGTTCTCGGCGGCAACCGCCTCGGCCAGCGTCTTGTTGATGCCGGCCATCATCTGCAGCGCCTGCTCGGGGTTGCGCTCCAGCAGGTGCCCGGCGGCGTAGAGACGCGCCTGGTCGGCGCGCGAGAGCTTGAGGAATTCGGCGCGCCGATCCGGCCCGACCACGGACACCCGCACCAGCCCGTTCTTGTCCGCGTCGCCCATCGTGATGCGCTTGCTCGTCTCGTTGAGCCACATCGCGGTGGCGCCGATCTGCTCGTCGGTGCCCTTGTACTCCTTGACCTTGGCCGCCACGAGGTCGTCGTCGGCCATCTTGCGCCCCTCGGTCTGCAGCGTCTGCGCAGCCTGGGTGTTGCCGTCGAACAGCGCCAGATCCAGCATGCGCCGGTTCATGCCCTGGCGGTACTCGGGCGCGGTCGGGTCCACGGCATTGCGCACGGTCAGCGCCGCCTCGTTGGCCGCGTTCGAGCCGCCGCGCACCGCCGGCATCGCCGGCGCAGCTTCCGGCGCGACGCCCTGCACGCGGGCGGCGTTCTCGGCCTTCACCGCAGCGTCGGATGCGGCCAGCGCCTGGTCGAAGTCGGCGTTGAGGGCCGTGCTGGTCGCCGCGGGGTCCACACCGGTGGCGAAGTCGCGCATGCCGCGCAGCAGCGCCGCGCGCTCCTGCTCGCGTGTGACGGCAGCGCGCTGCGTGTCCAGGCCGAGCCGAAGCTGCTCCATGCGCAGCTTGCGCTCCTCCTCCTGGGCCTTGCGCTGCTCGTCGCGCTCCTTGTTGGCCTGCGCCTGCTGGTACAGGGCCGCGCCCATCGAGAAGCCACTCTGGAATGCCGCCACGTCACGCCTCCGTCATCTCGAGCCCGAGGCGCGCGTAGTCCACGCGCGCGAAGCCTAGGTCGTCGTAGCTCACCGCCTGCGGATCCACGCGCTCCACCTCGTCGGCCATGACGCCGCGGAAGCGTCGGCCGTCGCCGTCGCGGTAGGCGAACTCGTAGAGGTTCAGCCCGGTGCGCTCGTCGCGGTCCACCTGCACGATGTCGGTCTTGAGGCGGCGATCGGACGCCTTGCCCAGTGCCCACGACGTGCCCACGCCAGCAGCAGCGCCCAGGATGGTGTTCCAGGGGTCGTTCTGCGCGGCCAGCTGGTCCTGCGCGTTCTTGTAGCTGGCCTGCGCGCCGTACATGCCGGTGGCGTTCGAGCCCATCTGCCCGGCCACACCGGCCGCGGCGCCGTACCCGGCATTCATGCCGGCGCCGGCCGCGTTGACGATGTTGACGCCGCTGGCGGCCAGCCCAGCCCCGGCGCCGGTGGCCTGCATGCCCATCGCCGGGTAGCCGGCCAGCGCGTTGGTGGCGCGGTCGGTCAGCGCGTAGCCCTCGGCCCTGGCGGCGCGGCGCGCGTTGTTCTTGGCGCCGGCCAGCATGGCGGTCTGTCCCAGCACCATGCGGGCGTCCTGCCCGGCGGCGCGCCCGGAACCGGGCATCACGCCCATGCGCGTCATTGCACGCTGCGACTGGTCGCGCGCGTTGGCTGCCGCAGCGTTCACGTCGGCGCCGGCCTCGGTGGCCAGCTCGTCGGTGCGCTGCGCGCGGTCAAAGTCGCGGGCGTCCTGCACCAGGCGGTCCTGCACGCCGGAGAGCATCGCCCGGCGCGTCAGCATCCACTCGCGGTCGGCCTGCGACTGAGCAAAGCCCGCGCGCGCGGCGTCGAGCCCGAACTCCATCTGCTCGCGCTGGATCGGGGCCAGCGTGTCGGCGTTGGCCATGATGCGCTGGATGACATCATCCTGCACGCCCATCGAGCGAATCTGCGCCTCGACCAGGCGCGGATCCGGCGGCGGCGCGCTGGAGCCTCCCTTGGAACCCATCGTTCACCCTCCTAGCCAGCGGCATTCCAGCCGCCACATCGCGTAGATCACCACGTCACCGCCGTCGGGGGCGGCGCCGATCAGGCGCGCCTCCTCGCGGAACCCCAGGCGCTCGCAGAACCGCCGCGAGCGTGCATTGCTCGCATCCACGTAGCCGCTGACTCGATCCACTCCGCAGACGACGAACGGGTAGGCGAAGCAGGCCCGCAGGTAGTCGCGGTTGAGCCAGTGCGCTCCGGGCTCGGCCGCGACGTGCATCCAGACGTTGCGGCCGTTGTGCCCCTCGTAGAGCACCCCGGCCACCAGCCGGCTGCCGCGGCGCAGGCCGATCGCCTGCATCCGCTCCGACAGCGCCAGGCCGGGCAGCAGGCCGCGCATGAACGCGGCCACCCGGGCGAGGTCGTAGTCGAGCGCAAGCATGGCGCGCTACGGTGCCATGCTTGCCACGACGACGTGTCAAACCACGCGGCGGAAGGCCGCGGTGCCAACGGTGACGTTGTTGCCCACCGTGGCCGTCAGCGCCGTGCTGGCCGACGTGTCGGTGCGGCCGGCGGTGACGCAGACGTACTCCTCCGAGCTGGAACTGTTGGGTGTCACGACGTCGCCCAGGAAGTAGCTGGTCAGCGCGGCATAGTCGGCTGCGCCCGCGATGCACAGCAGCGTCGCCGTGCCGTCGGCAAAGCTGGCGCCAATGGCGTCGTTGGCGCCGACGAAGCTGGGCGCCGATGCCGCGGAGGTGCCGCCGGTGGTGACGAGGAACTCCTTGAGCGAGTTGGCCGCCGGCCGGATGATCTGGCCGGCGGTGTAGGCCGTCGAGTTGGCTCGCGTCAGCGGGGCGGTGAACTTGGCTACCGCCATGAAGGTGACGTTGGTGCTGGCCGTGGTCTGCCCGATGGTGGTGTTCCAGGTCGGCTCGCTGGCGCCGGACTGGAAGTTGCCGGTGCGCGCAGACACGATGAAGATGCGGTCGGCTGGGTTGCTCGAGGGCGCCACGCGCTGGCCGATCGTGTAGACGAAGCCGGGGACGAACAGGCCAATGGGCTCGACCAAGACGCCCGAGCCAGACACGCTCCAAGCGCCCGGGGAGCGCTGCCCGTTGGCTGCCAGGGAGCCGGCCAGCAGCTCGCCGATGGAGTTGACGCCGCCGGGCAGGTTGGCCGCCGTCAGGGCGTCGGCGTCGGTTTGCCCGACGTAGTTGGCGAATTCGGCCGTGAAGGTGAAGGTCACCGAGCGGGTGAAGGTGACGCGGCGGGTGGACTTGGGCATGTAACCCTCCTGTCGTGGTTAAGCTGCGGTCGAGGCATTGGAAGGGTCATCTTCTGCCCAGGTGATGGCGTCGATTTCCTCCGGGGTCTGCGCAGCGTCGATCTGCAGGCGCAGATTCCGAGCCACCTCGTGCTGGGCGTCGACATGCGCCATGAGCGCCAGCCCGACCTCGATCATCTGACGGGCATCAAGCCGGACAGTCGTGTTGTCCTTGAGCGTCCAGATCACTGAGAACGGCAGACCGGCCGACATGGCAGCGACTGCGCCGGTTGCCGCGCCGCTGATGTTTGCACGGGACGCCTCACTTGAGTCGAAGACACACTCGCCCCAGGCAAAGCCCGCGTCGATGCGGTGTTTGCGATCAGCCTTGATCGCTTCCCATTTGTCGTGGCGCAGGCTATCCATGGATCGCAAGTCGCGCCACACCACAACACCCTCGTCGAGCACAGGGGTGTAAACCGGCGATGGAGGGTCGATCAGCGGGGCGTCCAGCGGCGCCAGCTCCTCACCAGCCATGACCTGAAGCTGCGCATCTTCTGCGCGCCCGGAGAAGACACGGTCAATGATGCCGCTGCCCTGCTTGATGATGGCAAACAGACTCATCGCTTGAACTCCTGAAGCAGGATCGTCCTGGCGCCGATGCCTGGGCCGGTCGTCTTCCAGATTTCGTAGGTGAACGTACCCGCGTTGCGGACATCGACGAATGGCGGGAACGAGAAGACGGCGCCGAACGGAACGTCGATGGGGCCGAACAGGGTGGTCAGGTTGACCTTGTTGCCGGGGTTGTTGCCTTCGTACCGCTGGAGCTGGAGGGTCGCGTTTCCACTACCACCCGCGCCGTTGACAATTCCGCCAGAGAAGATCGAAATCTCGGTGTTGCTGTTTGTCACCGTGATGATGGCCGCCGTCTGAGAGCCTGCGCCAGTACCAGTGGCGCTCGTGGACGTCACGCCGTAGCTCTTGGTGATTGCGTTGGCCTGCAGGTTGCCGGTAGCGATGAGGTTGCCGTTGACCGTCAGCGTCGTGCCGTTGAAGGACAGGTTGCCGGACGAGTTGCCGATGGCGAACGTGCCGCTCGGGTTGAATACGGCACCCGAGCCGCTCATCGTGTTGCCACTGACCGCAGGGCTGCTTCCTGCCGACACCGTCCCCCGGAACGTGCCGGAGTGCGCTACGAGCTGGCCGCCCTTGCCAATAGCCCAGCCAACAGTGCCGTTGCTGGTGATGTTGCCGCTCTCGTCGATGACCCCGTTGAAGTTCGTCGACTGGATGAAGTTGCCGATGTAGGCGTTGCCAATGGCGCCAGCCGCGATGTACGTCGAGATGTTGGCCGTGTTGATCGGGTTGTCGGTTCCGACCTTGTCAAACTGGCTGACGTTGTACGCAGTGGAGGCGTCAGACGCCTGGAATTGCACGGCGTCAATCTGGACCGTTCCCAGGGTCGTGTCTCCGGTACTGGGCCGCTGCAGCCCAACGCGCACGCGCGCCCGCACGGCTCCTGACGGCGCGACAACGGCAGGCGCCGTGACGCGCTCCCAAGCGTTGGCCGTCGTCAGAGCTTGGTCGTATGCAACGGTCGAGCCAACCTGCACGGTCGCGGCTGCGTCGGAGTACCACAGGATGTCCAGGCGCGCCCTGTACGCCGTCGTTGTGCTGCGGAAGTAGCCCGACAGACAGTACCGCAGCCCCTCGACCACAGTGACCGCATCGGCCGCGGTCTGGCCGTAGATCACGCCGACGCCGGACGCGCCAGTCGTGCTGGTCACGGCGATCTGGAACGCGCGGCTTCCGTGCAGGGCGGGGGACGTCACGACCGAAGGCGTCACCGTCGCACCGTTCGCGCCGATGAGCTGGAACGTATCCGGGATCCCGCTTGTGCCCGTGTAAAGCTCGAAGCTGGAGTTCCGCATCAGGTTGCCGGTCCCGTACTGCACGCGGAACAGTTCAGCGGTCGTCGCCCGCTGCAACTCCATCGTGAAGTAGAAGTTGCCAGCCGTGATGACGTTGCGGATGCGGGGCTGCATCTGCGCCGTACCGGCCCCAGTGACGGTCAAGAACGACTCATAGGTCGCCCAGGCGTCTTGCGGAATGGCTGACCAGTTGATACCGGCCGTCGGGTCGCCGGGAGTGTTCTGCGGCAGCGCCGTCCACCACGCCTGATTGGGAACGTGCAAACCCGCCCACACCACGCCCGAACACGCGCCAGCCTTGTAAACGCGCATCCGCAACCGGTATGTGCCGCCTTGCTCGACAACGATGCGTCCTCCGGTGAAGTCGCCGCTGCCGGCGGAGTTGTTTAACTGCAGCGCTGCTGGCGGCTCGTTGGCAGCGCCGCTGCTGACCCACCGGAACGCGGACATCGACGCGAAGGTGCTGCCTGGGGTGGCTTCCCACCCGCCCGTCCAGTAGGCCGGGTTCAGGAAGGTCGGGTCAGGGATCAGGTTGTCGCCCGCGACCTTCGTGGCGTCGATCAGCGTGCCGGCGCCTGTGCCGATGCCCTGGATGGCGCCGTTGCTGACCGTGATCTGTGTGTTCTGGATCGCCTCGCTGCCCGACAGGCCGGCAAGGTTCGACGGTCGGCCTGAGACGTTCGTGCCCCACGTTGCGCCGACAGTCGCGCCCTGGGCCACTTTGCCGAAGTACCAGTACGACACTCGCACAGTGCCGTCCGCGGCAGTTTCACGAACGCTGATCCAAGGCTGGACGTATGCAATGGCAAGCGACGGCGAAGTTGTGATCTCGCCCTCGACCCACACCCAGGTGTTTCGGGCAATGCCCCCGCTGACGCTAGTGTTGACGCTGATGGCAGGCCAGTTCGCCAAGTCGGTGCCGCTGGAGTTGAGCGAGCTGCAGCCAAGCATCAGGCCGCCGCCGTCGGTAAACGATGCGCTGACGCGAATACGGGCACGGATGTACCAGCGCTCTCCAGGCTCGGCCACGATGCGGCGGCGATGGTAGATGTCCCGAAATACCCCGCCCCCCGTGACATTGAGAATCGCGCCCGGGGAGTTGTTTTCTCCCGCGGTGGATGTGATCGACCAGCCATTCCATAGGTTGAAGTGACCCAGCCGGCCGGTGGCGTACTTCGTGAAGTTGGGGTCGGTGATGGCGTTGGAGTCGCTCGGGGCGTAGTCAACGTCGACAACGACCCCCGACGATCCAATGCCGGCAAGCTGGCCGTCTGAATTGACGGTGATCTGGTTGTTGCTGACCGCGATCCCGTTGCCAGCACCGAGCCCATAGACCTGACCGCTGGCGTTGATGCCGATCTGGTTGTTGGCGACGGTGACGCCGGTCGTACCAACGCCCTGAAGCACGCCGCTGCCGTCGACCGTGATGCGGCTGTTGCGCTGAGCGTCGATGTCGCCTGCAAAGCCAAGCTGCCGGGTGTCGGACGGCGGGCCGGGCATGTACGGGCTCGGGCCGGTAGTGTTGGCGGCGACCTTCTCGATCTGCGGGCCGGCGATCCAGACCCACGAATCTGATTGACCGGCAACCGTGTTGTACTTGCGGATGCGAAGGCCCGCGCGAGTTGCCCCGGCAGGCACCGTGGCAACGACGTAGGGGCGCTGGAACTGGTCAAGTCGACGGGTCTGCCCGTCTGCGGACCACGTCGTTCTGGAGGTCGGCTCCACAAAGCCTGCGTAAGACTCCGTGACGTTCCCGTTGTCATCGAACGACTGAAAGGCAATGAACAGCAGCGTCCGGCAGCGGTGCGTGGCAACGTAGGCCGAGGCGCAGATGCGCTCGCCCGGGGTGACCGGCACCCATGCGTGCTGCTCGGTGTCGATGTAGATGCCGCTGGCGATGCCAAAGACAAAGTCGGCTGCAGTCGTATTGCTGGAACCGTCGTTGTCGCCGTCTACGGTGCCGGTGTGGCGGTTGGTCTGCTGAACTGCCACGGAATTCAGCGTGCCGCCGCGAAGGACGAATAGGTTGCTGTTTGGTGCCGTCGACCAGATCAGGCGCGAAAGCTGCGGGAAAACGCCGCCCGAACCGTTGTTGAACGTCGCCCCGTTGGGGCTGTAGGCCCGCATCCACGTTGAGCCCTGCGTCTGGTCCGAGGCCGGAAGCAGGTTCTGGCCGATGGTCTGGTACGAGTTGTCCACCACGACGCCCGGCGTGCCGATGCCGGCGAGCTGGCCTGCGCTGACCGTGATGTTGGAGTTCAGCCAGCCGGCGGCCGGGTTGACGCGGCTGGAAGCAAGGTTGACCCCGGACGAGAAGATGACGTTGCCACTGGCATCCTTGATGTCGAGGCCGCGGGTGTCGATCTTGTCGGCCGTGATCGTGTTGGCGCCAATGTTCGCTGCGGAGATGTTGCCCCGGATGTAGGCGGCCTGAAGCTCTGCGGTGCCGTCAGCGTTGATGCGCCACCCGGCTCCGCTGGTCCCGCTGGTGTAGTTCGTCGACTGGATGAACGAGCCCACCTGCATCGCGCCGCCAGTGATCTTGCCGGCCGATACGTCTGCGATCTTGGCGTTGTCGATGGTCGCGTTGCCGATCTTCGCGCTGGTGATCGTGCCGTCGCGGATGAAGGCCGTGTCGATGTAGACGCCGGCCGGCACGCTCACGCCGTTGATCGTGGTCGGCGTGGCCTGCACGATGAACGGCAGCCGGGGCGGGGTCGTCGTCCAGGTCGAGCCGTTCCAGTACCGGGTGACGTTGGGCGTCACGCTGGTGTCGAGCCACACGAAGCCGCTGTACAGGTTTGCGCTGGGCGCGGTGGCCTGGGCCACGGCGGCCGGGGCGATGAAGAAGCGGTCTGCGGCAACGCCAAAGTCGCTGACCGTCGTGCCGTTGTTGGCCGTGGCGATGAGGCCGAAGCCGGCAACGTGGTTCGCCGCGTTCACCTTGACGGTGAACCTGGACTCGATGGTGCCAACCGCGGTGGCTCGGGCGCTCGATTCCTGCTGGATGGCCGCGGTGTAGGCGACCTGTCCCGTGCGGCCGATGGCGATCCAGTCGACATCGAACTGGTCGGACGCGGTCGTCCCCAGGTCGATGCGAATGGTGTCGATGGTGCTGGTGATCCAGTCGTTGCCGCCGGTCGTCAGCGCCGCCATGTCCCACTCGAGCACGCGCCACTCGTTGAGGACGGTGGTGTCCGGGATGATCTTGCGGAACCCCTCCGTCCAGCCGTGGCCGGCGGTGGAGTAGTAGACCTGCCCCTGCCAGCCGGTGCCGGCGAGCCGGCGCACGCGAGCCCGGATCAGCGTGTTGACGGCGCCGTTGACGCTTAAGGCCGTCGGCGAGCTGATGATCGGGTCGGTGCCGGTCGAGACAACCCGCAGCGCGCCCCTGACGATGGAGCCCGTCGCGCCGCCGACGTTCCACCCCTCGACGGTGGCATCGAAGTTCCAAGAGATTGCGGGCTCGAACGCAACCCCATTGGCCACGGCCTGGACGGTGTTGATCTGCTGGGCGAAGGCGCTGTCGGCATTGGTCAGCGTCGTGATCTGCGACTGCACCAGCGCCTTGTTGGTGCTGTAGTCGCTCGACAGCGTCGTGATCTGGCTGGACAGCGTCGAGTCTTCGTTGGCCCGGGTCGTCTGCTCGGCCACGATGGCCGCGGCGTTGCTGCCGGCGGCCGCGGACAGCGACGCCACGCTCGACGCGGCGGCGCTGTCGGCATCCGCCCGCGCTTGCTGCTCGGTCAGCAGCCCGGCCGAGTTGGCGCCGGCTGCGGCGTTGAGCCCTGCGACGACGCTGGAGGCCGCCGCGTCGGCCGTGGTGCGGGCCTGGGCTTCCTCGAACAGGCCGGCAGAGTTGGCGCCCAGCGCCGTGGCCAGCGTGGTGGCCTGCGAGGCGACGGCGGAATCCGCGCTGGCGCGGACCTGCTGCTCGACCTCGATGGCGGCGTCGGCATCGCCGACGGCAGACGACAGCGTGAGCACCTGCGAGGACAGCGATGAATCGGCATCCGCCCTGGCCTGCTGCTCAAGCTGGAGCGCGGCGGCGTTGTCGCCCAGGCGCGCCGCCAGGGCGGTGGTCTGCGACGCCATGGCTGAGTCGGCGTCGGATCGGGCTTGCTGCTCGACAACGACGGCCGCGGCAGAGCTGGCCGACTGCGCGGCCACGAACTCAGACCGGGAAGCTAGTGCGGCGTCTTGGTCAATTCTCGTCTGCTGTTCGATCTGGACTGCTGCCGCAAGCTGCCCGGCGCTTCCCCCAAAAGCTCCTTGGACCGCCGACAGGATTGCGTCGGCTGCAGCCCGGGCGTCAGCCTCCGCCAGGAGCGCGGCGGCACGGTTGCCGACTTCAGTCTGGATGCGGTCGTTGACCGACCCCGGCTGCACGCCGTCGATGAGGTCGATGCGGTCACGCAGCGTCTGGTAGAGCTGGCCTTCGGTGATCGCCCCCGTGAGTGCGTCCAGCAGCAGAGATACGTCCTGGCCGGTAGTGACTTGCAGGCCGTTGATGCCCCCGGCAGGGCCGACACTCAAGACCTGATCGCGCGTTTCCCACTTGATCCACAGGCACAGCGTCGTCGAAGGGTTTGTCGGCAGCGCGTAGAACGTCCCCTCGAACTGGCCCACCGGGGCTGCCGCATCGAACGTGGGGAGCCCCTGGCCTTCGTTGACGGCTGCAGCGTAGACGTGCGTCCTCAAGTGCCCGCGGCCCTGCGTATAGCGCGGCACATCGTGCTCGATGAAGACGTGAGAGATGCCGGCCGTCACCTTGAACCCGGTGGGCGTTGGCGGCGGGGTCAAGTCCCGTTCCGCAGACTCTGCGCTTCCCGGGATGAGCACAGGCCCGCCGCCTTGCGGCCCGCCGCGCCGCGACAGGTATCGGTCCGACACCTTGGCGATGCCGGCATCGACGAGATCGCGCAGCGTGACGCCGCGGTCCAGTGGATCGCCTTGACGCCCCAGGTACGTCATCAGCGTTTCGCGAACGCGCTGCTCGAAGTTGACGGACGTTGCTGGGGGTAGATCGTTTCGCTGGGTCACGTCAAGCCTGCGCAAGTTCTTCGACGCTGGTCGCGACCGCCACGCTTTGCACCGCGGCAGAGCTTTCCACCTCGAACTGCCACTCGTCGGCCAGGAACCCGCCAGGCAGCCGGAACGCAGCGATGTTCGAGACCGTCTGTGTGTGGCGAAACACACCGTCGGCCCAAATGCGTAGGGTGACTGGAAAGGCGTCTGCTTTCACTTCTGCGCACGCGAAGTTGAGGGGCTGTGGTGCCCTGAAGACCTTGCTGCGGAACCGGCAAGTCATCAGGCTCGTGCCCGCATCCCACTTCTGCACGGACGTGCCCGACAGAACGTAGAGCTGGTCGCGCAACTCGTCGAAGTGCATGCCCTCGTAGCCGGCATCAAGGAAATAGATGCCCAGCGGGTTGGCCGGGTCGATCATGAAGCCCTTGCGGCCGCTGCCGTCGTCGTAGCTTCCAAAGTACATGCCCTCGTAAAGCCGGCCGACGATGGTGCTGGGGGCCAGCGCCTGCCAGTCTTCGCGCCGCATGACGCTGGCAGTGAGCACGCGAGCGCCGCCCACGCCGTACCAGCACAGGCCGTCCTCGCTGGCCCACGCTACGCCCGAACCCATGCTGACGACCGATCGCGCCGAGACGCAGCCCTGCGGCAGCTCGAGCGGCTGCTGGTCGAGCGAGTCGGGGCTGGAGCCGGTCACCAGCAGCGGGCGCCCGGTGGTCAGCACCAGCAGTTGCTGGCCGAAGACACCCAGCGCCACCGGCTTGGAGTCCGGCGGGATCACGTCGTACTCCTCCGGCCAGGCGTAGGCGGTGAACGGCTCGGAGAACCGCACGCGGTTGCCGCTGATGCCAGCCAGCATGCCAGCCCACAGCGCCGTCAGGTGGGTCATGTCGGCAGGCGGCATCACCCAGGTCGTGGTCGGGAGCGGCTCGCCCAAGTCGCGGTTGTCGTCCGTGGTGCTGGCCGTGCCGAGGGCAATCTCGCGCAGGAAGAAGAAGTCCGTCGCGCCGCTGGCGCCGGTCTGCGTGCGGTAGATCCGCAGCTTGTTGATGCCGTAGTTGCCCGCGGGCGGCGTGGCGAACGCGCTGATGGTCGCCGTCGCGTCGCCCGCGCGGGTGAGCTCGGCGCTGGGAGGGCTTGGAGCGCTTTCCCAGCCCCAGTCGGTCACGTAGGTGTAGACGTAGAACGTCGTCACCTTGGTAGCCTCGGTCTGACCAATTTCGTTGCCAACACCGATGGCTGAAAACACATCGGATGCGGCTGGGCTGACCCGCCGGATCAGCAGTGTGGCGGCCGTGCCAGCAGCCTGTGTTTGCACGCGCACGTCCTGCGTGACGCCGTTGGCTGCAACAACCACCGATGCCGCGACGCCGGCCACGCTCAGCGCGCTTGCGAGACTGGCTGCCGTCACCGCTGGCGGGAATGTGCCGGCACCTGCCGGCAACGTGACCCTGACCGGCTGGGCGCCGTTGATCGTCAAGGCCCACACATCGCCGACAGGCGTGTCGGTGGCATTGATCGACGTGCTGGCGATCGTGATGACGGCAGGACCAGCAGGGACTTGCCCCGCTGCCGCGGTGCCTGCAGCCTGCCCGCCGAACAGGTTGGCGTAGGTGACGACCGCCGGGTCGTAGCTCTGCGTAGTGCTCGTCTTCTTGTCGACTCGAAACCCCACGCCGACAACGCTTGTGATGACACGCACGCCGGCCACGGCCCCGCTGGCGCCGTCCTGCGCGGTGGCGTCAAAGCCTTGCAGCGCGTCAATCTGCCCGGCCAGCGACGCCCGCGTGACACCGCCACCCTGCCCCGCCGTCAGCGTGATCTGCTGCGCAGTCTGGTCGGTCCCGTCGATGATCCGCGTGAACCGCAGCACTGCGCCCACGGTCAGGCCGGCGATCGTCGCATCGTCGATGACGAACTCGAACTTGCCAGCGTCGGCGACTGCGGGTGCGGCCACAGCAGCCACCGTGGGCGCAGTAGCGGGCGCAGGTACGCCGAGCGGGCGCCAGTTGGCGCCCGGGTTGTCCTGCGTCCCCACGCCGTCGAGCGCGGTGTTGTCGGTGACCTTGGGGATGCCGTCGCCGGTGTAGTAGGTGCGCTCGGTGGTGTCGTTGGGATCGAAGCCGCGCACCGCATGCACCGTGCCGGCCCAGCTCAGCCAGTACGTGGCGTCGGTCGCCGTGTCGCGGCCCATTCGGTAGATGGTTTGCCGCCCCGCTGGCACCGTGGCCACCGTAGACGGTTGCCGCCACGGACGCAGATCGCCGCGGCCTGGCCGTTGGTTGCGGCTGGCCACCCCCACCGACTCCGGCAAGAGCGATGGATGCAGCGCGCGGTTCTCCCCAGCAAACCCGCCCAAGCGGATGATGGCCACCGCGTTCCCTCAATGCGTTGCGTCAGCCCGCCGCAGCAGCGCCGGCCACCGCAGCCGAGGCCATGGGGTGGTTGGGGTTGCCGGGCGAGGTCGGCGCCACGGCCACCGTGGCCTTGATCTCGATGCCCAGCGCGTTGGCGAAGGCGGCGTAGTGCGCCTGAGCGCGCGCAGCGTTGCCCGCAAACTGGCTGTCCTTGGTGTATGCGCGGTACAGGATGTAGTCCTGCAGCGAGTTGCCGTAGATGTCGGGCACGCTGATGTTGCCTGTCACCGTGGTGTAGTCGCTGCCGGCCGCGGGCTCGGCCACGTCGCTGGGCAGCGCGGTGTAGACGATGTCCACCGAGGCGCCCGAGGCGGCGGCCGGCGGGTACACGTAGAACGTGCGCGGGTCGCGCGGGTCGAACATGAAGTGCAGGATCTCGGTCACGCCCGCCAGGTTGTGCCAGCCCGGCGACTGCGAGTCGAGGATTTCACGCGCGCACAGGCGCACCGACCGGCGATTGCCGCCGCTGTTGCGCACCACGTCCATGAGCTTGGCGCCGTTGGCAGGCAGCGTCTGCCGGCTGCCGGCCGACAGCGTGTGCGCCGCGTTGGTCACCATGCTGTCGGGCCGGTGGATGATGATCTCGCGCTGCCCGTCGTTGAGGTAGCGCACCAGCTCGGCCACCGGCCAGCGGATCGAGGTCGTGTCCTGCAGCGTTTCGACGACGCGGCGGACGATGGATTGCGCGGTCAGAGGCATGTGGCAGTTCCTTCGTCGGGTAGGGTCAGCAGGTCATCAGCACCACTTCGGCCGCGCCCGCGGCACGTTGTTGGTGTCGCCACGCCAGGCATCCAGCGCGCCGGTGGCGATGGCGCTCTCGAACTCGCCCAGCGCGACCTTGGCGCCAGCGCCGTCGGCAAGCGGCCCGGGCATGCGCTTCAAGCGGTAACGCGCGCCAGCCACGATGGCGTCCACGTGCTGCGCGAACAGGTCGTCAGGGATTCCGGCGGCCGTCAGGCTGGGCATCAGCGCGGCCTGCAGCCGCAGGCGCGTGCCGGCCGCCACGTCGCGCAGGATGGTCAAGGTGCGGCGGTCATCGCTGGCCAGCGCGTAGTCGCTGCTTTGTACGGCCGCCGGATCCGCGCGCTGTGCGTGATGGATCTGCACCTCAATGGGCCGGTCGTCGGCGGTGGCCTGCTCGATGCGCACGATCTCCGAGCCGGATGGCAGCACGATCGGGTACTGGCGGACGCCCGCCGTCGTCGTGATCTCGTCCAGCCACTGCCTCCAGGCACGGGTGCGCCGGAAGAACTCGATGGCCGCGCCGCGCAGTTCCTGCTCGAGGAGCGGGTCGGGGCAGCCCGGCACGAACACCAGTGCGTGCGGGTGGAAGTCCGACCAGACGGCCATCGGTCAGTCCTGCATCAGCGCGCAGCGCGGCCCTTGCGGCCGCGAGCCGGCACCGGCGGGGTGTTGGCCTCGACGGGCAACGCGCTGCCTGCGACGGCGGCTTCGTCGTCCTCGTCACCCTCGTCGTCGCCCTCGTCGTCGCGGTCGCCCGCCACGCTGCCGACCAGCGCCAGCGCCGCCTCCAGATCGGCGGCATCGGCCGGGTAGAAGTTGCCGGTCGCCAGCAGCGCGGCCACCGCAGCGGGGTCATCCACGTCGCAGCCGGCTTCGTCGGAGCCTTCGACCGCGCGGAACACCCACTCGCGGCCATCCGGGCCGGTGGCACGCACCGTGCCGTCGCGGCGCAGCGGGATCGAGGTCAGCAGCTTCATCGTCAGGTGCTCCATGAAAAATGGGGAGGGGAAGTTACCTCCCCCTCCCCAAGGCGCCCCACGCGCCTTCTCCGAGGAGGATCGTCAGTGCGCCGTCAGGCCGCGCGGTAAAGCAGCGTCAGGCCCACTTCGCCGGCGGCCTTGGTGGCAGCCGCGGCGGTGAAGCGGATCCCGATCACCAAGTCGGAGGTCGACGGCGCCAGCTTCATGGCGGCCGGCGAGAGCACCACGTTGGCCGACGTGCCGCCCTGGCTGGCGGTGATGCCGCTGGCCCAGGTGGCGGTCAGGTCGTCGCGCGCGGCATTGACCGGCCCCACGCTGGCCGCGATGGTCGGGCTCGCGTTGGTGTCGAGGTCGTCCGAGTCGTACACCAGGCCGACGGGCACGCAGCCGGCCGGCAGGATGGCCACGGCACCGGTGTCGTTGGCGTCGAGGTCCGCCGCCACCAGGGCGATCGGGAAGCGGCAGGCGACCACTTCGCCGCCAGCCGGGAACGGCGCCGGCTTGCGGCCGGTCAGGTAGTCGTTGGAGTTGCTGAAGGGCATGGGTTGTGCTCCTTGTCGTGAGTGCTTGGCGGGCGATCAGCGGCTGGCCGCGGCGGTGTCGAGGCTGAACACCCCGAAGTCCTGCGCGCCGGTGCCGTCGTGCGTGAACGTGACCTTCTTGATGCCGAAGATCGAGCTGGTGGTGATGACCACCTTGTCGCCGTTGTCGCGCGTCTCCTCGTGCCAGTCGAAGCGCATGTTGGTGCCCGGCGAGCCGAACGCCATCACGGCAGCCTGCGAGCCCAGGAACAGGGCGCGCGCGGCCTCGACGTTGGCACCGGCGCCCGCGTTGGCGAAGCGGATCACGTTGCGGTGCGAGTGCAGGATCACGCCGCGGTACATGCCCAGGCTGCCCTTGAACAGCGGGTTGTTGCGGCCCTCGGCGCCGGCGGCCGCCTTCTGGATGTCGAGCCACTGGCCGGTGCTGGTGTCGGCGCGCAGGTCGTCTTCCTGGAACGTGTGCATCACGCACACGAACGTCTCGTTGCCGTCGATCTTGCACGGCTGCAGGACCGGAATGTTGGTCGCGCCGCCGCCCTGGCTGTCGGCCTTGGTCTTGGCGCGGTCGATCATCCGCAGGCTGAACTTGTCGGCGGAGTCGATGTTGTTGAACGCCGTGGCGTCGCCACCGAACAGGCGGTGGTTGCTGTCCGGCGTCACCAGGCCATTGTTGGCGCGGCCGGTGTAGTCCGCCGGCAGCAGGAAGTTGGGGTTGACCCCGCGGGCGCCGGACAGGTAGATGAACAGCAGTTCGTCCATCAGGCGCGCCCACCAGCTGGACTGCTGGCGCTTGGCCTTCTCGCGCAGATCGTGCAGCGTGCGCTTGCGCGTCATCTTGCCGCCCGTGTTCACACCGCACCGCGCCTGGTCGATGTAGATCTGGTCGGTGTAGAACTTCTGCGCTTCTTCCTTGCCTTCGAGGATGTCCTCGCCCTCGACGGGCGCCATCTTCAGCTCGGCCAGGAGGTCGTAGCTGATCTGCTCGCCGGCGTCCGACTCCAGATCGGTCAGGATCTGGATGGGCACTTCGGCGTTCGCGCCCCGGGCCATGAAGCGCTGGTTGAAGTAGGACTTCTGGCTGGTTTCCAGGGCCATGAGGCCACTCCAGCGCTTGACGGCCTTGGGATCGTTGACCCCGACGATGGTGCGAGCCATAGGAAACGCTCTCCTTCAGGTGTTGAACCTCAAAGAGCACTCCTGCGCTCACTCACGATTGGAAGCCTTCAGACTGCCATGCTTGTCACGACATCAGGCCATGCTTGGCACGACATGCGCATCGCGCACGGCCTGCTTGCGCTCGATCTTCACGTCGCGCGGCGCGGTGACCCGCAGCCGCGCCAGTTGGCCGGACTTCTGCACGAGCTCCACCGTGACGCCACCGGCCACGACCAGGCGCTCACCGGGGCGAACGTCGATCACCAGGCTGGATGTGTCCACGGTGGTGCTCATGCCGCGCGGGCTCCGGATCAGCGCCCGAGGGCGTACTTCTCGCGCTGGGCGGGCGTCATGCGGGCCAGCGCCATCTCGAGATCGTCGCCTCCGAGGGCATCCACGTCTGCGAACTCGCCGGCCACGTCACCCGGGCCGTCCGAGCCGGGCACCTGGGCCAGCGAGCGCGGCGCGTCGGCCGGATCCACGCGGCGGCGCGCGGTCGCGTCGGCCACCGGGTCGCTGCGGCGGGCCTGCGGGGTGCTCATGCCGTACAGCGCGCGCACGCGGCGGTCGGCCTCTTGCAGGAACCACTCGGGCGGCTTGTCGGCGTACTCGGTGCGCTGCGCCAGCGTCTTGACGAACAGGTCCAGGTCGCCCATCTTCGCCGCGTCGCCGCGGTAGTCCAGGCCGTCCTTGGCTGCGGCATCAAGGAAGCGGTTGACCGTGGTCTTCCACTGCCGCTCGGCCGTCTGCACCGTCATCTCCTGGCTGATCTCGGCCTTGGTGCGCGCGATGGTCAGCGCTTCGCGCTTGGTCAGCAGTTGCGACCGCTGCTCCTCGTACTCGTCGAATTCGATCTCGCCCGTGCGGAACTGGCGCTTGAGCTCCGCCTCACGATCGGCCAGCGTCTTGACCTGTTGGTCGAAGTTGTCCGGCAGCTTGGCCTCGTAGCGCGGCGCCGCGGCGTCGGGCGCCTGGGCTGCGGGGCGTGCGGCAGCAGCAGCAGCAGCACCGCCGTCGGCAGCAGCGTTGCTGGCGGCGCCCGCAGCGGCTGCAACGTCGTTGCCATCGTCGTCGTTGCCGGCGTCGTCGTTGCCGGCGTCGTCGTTGCCGGCGTCGTCGTTGCCGGCGTCGTCGTTGCCGGCGTCGTCGTTGCCGGCGTCGGTGTCGTCGTCGTTGTCGGAGCCGGCGATGCGCTGCATCGCGGCCAGTTCCTCGGGGCTCATCTCGGCCGATTCGATCGCCTCGCGTTCCTCGGGGGTCAGCGTGGCCAGGGTGTCGGCGTCCAGCGTACTCATGCGCGCTTCCTTTCAGCGTGGGGGTGGTGAGGAGGGATCAGTCCGCGTCGTCGGATGCGACCTTGGCCACGGCCATCATCTTTTCCTTGGCCAGCGCCTGAGCCCTGGCGAAGCGCTTCGGGTCGGCCTTGATCTTCTCGGCCTCCATCAGCGTGGACAGGTCGCTCTCGACGCGCCAGCGCTCGTCTTCCTTGACCATGGCCACGTTCATAGACTTCTTGGGCATGCTCGATCCTCTGATTGCGAACGGGCGCAGGCTGCCATGCTTGGATCGAGCCGACGCATCGGCGTCAATCTCTTACAGGCACTCGGCAGACTTCGGTGACGTAACGTCGCAGCCCGGCGTGGGCAGCAGCAAGTCGATCGCCTGCCTGCGCGCCTTCTGCAAGTAGCTCTGCACCTTCTGCGAGTAGGTCTGCCAGTCCGTCACGCTGGTGCCGGAGGCGATCGCAGCCGGCGGCGGTGGTGGTGGCGTCGGCTCGATCGGCGCGAAGGTCGTCGAGGGCGCGGCGCAGGCCGTCAGCATCAGCGCGAGCAGCAGCAGCACGGGCCTGGGCGGCGCGAAGCGCCTGGTGGGCGTCATGGTCGATCCTCCGGGTGGCGTCACTCTGTGCGGCCAAGCGCGCGCGATCGGCCAGCCGCGCAGCCTCCTGGGCCGCGGCCTGGCGGGCGTTGCACTCCGCGGTGGCCTTGGCGTGCCCGGTGCGGTACATCCAGCCGGCGGCCCACAGCGCCGCCGCGGCTAGGCCGGCTACCACCAGCAGACGCCAACCCACACCGAACCACGTCACGGCAGCAGCCTCCGCAGCAGGGCGTCAGTCTCGGCAATCTCGGCCGCGGTCATCTCGCTCACCGGATCGGCCGGCGCGCGGCGGATCTCGAAGCAGCGGACCTCGGGCGTGTAGTCCAGCTGCGCTACCGTGGCGCCGCACAGCGCAGGCGGCTCGGTCAGCGGCACGATGCGCCCGTGCAGCATCGCGGCGCCGCGGCCGTTGGCCCAGCGCAGCCGGGTGTTGTAGAGGCGGTCGCTCACGGTGCCCGGCCCTCGCAAAGCGCGCGCTCCTCGGCGCGCCGCTTGGCCAGCCCGCTGCAGCGGTTGGTCGGATCGCGGCAGTCGCGGCCCTGGAAGTAGGTCCAGCGGTCGAACTCGGCGCAGGCGCCGGCGTAGTCTCCCGCGTTGAGCTTGCGCACCAGCGTCGAGCGGCACGCGGCGCCCGGGCCGACGTTGTAGGCCCAGGACACGATGGCATCGTACTCGTGCTGGAACAGCGGCATGCGGATGCACTGCTGCAGCACCCCCTCGAAGCGCTGCACGTCGCGCAGCTTGCGTGTCAGCGCCTCGGTCGGTGTCGTGGTGTCGCCCATGCGCACCGGGCTGCCGTCGGGCCGCGTCGTGCTGCCGAACCCGACCGTCGGCACGTCGCCAGGCAGTGGACGCACGGCGCGGTCGGTGTAGCCCTCGGACAGGGCGATGCCGACCAGACCGGCGGCACTCAGGCCCAGCGCGCCGACAGCCACACGCAGCTTTGCTGTCACGCGCCTGTACTCCCTTGGTCGCGGCCAGTCCCCAAGCGCCACCAGCGATAGATCAGGAAGCCGATCTGCAACACAAGGTAGAGCAGCGTCGCCCAAAGGATCAGATCGTTCACCGCCACGCCGGCTACCGTGGCGCCTGCCACCGTAATGGGCGGCGCCGCCTTGACGGCCTCGCTGGCAATCTCGTGCTTGGTCGTTGTCACGCCTAGCTCCTTAGAATACCCAGGGGAGCACGACGATCGCGCCGCCGCAGACTGTGGCGATGGCGTCTTGCACAGAGGGATGGCCGCTGCTACGCAGGCGCTGCAACGCCTCCCAGCCGACGGCGACAGCCGCACAGGAAATCGCGCCGACTTGCCAGGACAAGATCAGCGTGCCAAGTGATGCAATGGCCGCGCCGTACGCGACATGCAGCGCCTTGTCATGAGCGATGGTGGGTAGATTCATGATGTTGAAGTCTCGGTGTCGCGATTGATCGTGCGCGCCATGTCCTCGAGCCGGCGTTCGAGTTGTGCAATGGCCCGGTCGCTCGCGGCCTGGATCCCGGCCACCCTTGTCTTGGCGTCGGCGTCGATGCGGGCGACCTCGACCTTGGTGTCGGCGTCGCGGTTGATCTGGATCGTGCGGTTGGCCAGTGCAGCCTGGGCGCGCCGCAGTTCCTCGCTCACGCGGTCGATCTCGGCCGCGGCCTCGGAGCGCACTTGCAGGATGGCCTGCTGCATGTCGCCGTCACCCGCACCGCCGGCCGCAGCGGCCATCGCGGCCTGCGCCTCGGCTTCGAGCTTGGCGGCGCGGGCGTTGAGCTCGCGCACCTTGGCCTGCTGTTCACCCAGCGCCGCGCGCGCAGCCTCGCGCTGCATCTGCATCGCCTCGGCCTGGGCCATGGCCTGCTGCTCGGCCTGGGCTTGCTCCTCGGGCGACATGGGCTTGTTCGGGTCGCGCTCGCCGGTGAGCTTGCGGAACTGCTCGGCGATCTCGTCCTTGTTGGGCAAGTCCGAGAACTCCATGGCGATTGTCATGATGCGCAGGCTGACCTCCGGCGGCAGCCGTGTGGCCAGCTGGTTCAGCGCCTCGAACATCACCTGGCGCAGCGTGCCGGCGTAGTCCTGCTCGCTGACCACGAAGTCGGCCATGCTGCTGGTGATGTCGTTGATGAAGCGCACCGAGCCGTCGGGCTGCACCTCGGGCACGTTGACCTTGACCCACTCCAGCGCGCCCTTGGCGCCGGTCAGGCGCACCACCTTCTCCTGCGTGTACCACTGCTCGACCAGGCTGAGTTGCTTGGCGCCCTGCTCCTGCGTGGCCAGGCGCAGGTTGTCGAAGGGCTCGGTGGTGACGATCGAGCCCTGCAGTTGCCGCGCCTTGATCGCCTCGCCGGACACGGCATTGGTCTGCCGGCCCATGTTCTCGTCGGCCACGCCACCGCTGCGTTGGATGCTGCGGGTGGCCATCTCCATCATGTTGAGTTGGCCCGTGGCCGCGTCGGTGTCGCGGCGCAGTTCCACCTTGCGGCCAGGCTTGAACACCAGCACGCCGTCGGGCCGATCGGCCTCGTCGCGCAGCGTGTCCCAGTCCTCGGTGGCGCCCTCCTCGGCCAGGATCTGGTTCGAGTTGAGCATGAAGAGCGCCTTGCTCGCGCGCTTGTTCAGGTCCTGCTGGATGTCGCGCACGCGGCGGATCACCCCGTAGGGCAGGCGGTCACGGCTGCGGCGGTAGCACCAGATCGGCGTCAGGCTGAAGCGGTTGTGGCGGTACGGGCTCGGCGCCAGCGCCAGCAGCCGGCTGTCGGTGAACACGGCGAAGTGAACCCGCATCATCAGCTTGTCCACCACGGCGCTGCCCAGCTTGCCCACCGCCTCGGCCAGCGCGTTATCGCGCGGGCTCAGCACGGCGCCCTGCAGCGGGCCGTCCATCACGATGCGCACCTGGGCCGGCTTGCGGTACTGGCACTCGATGAGCTTGACCCGGCGGCGCCGGGCGTCGGCCAGTTGACCCACGCCGGCCGCGTAGATGGTGCCCGTCTTGAGTTGCTGCAGATCCTGGGCCGTGTACCACGTCTCCTCTTCCCACCCGTCGGTGGTCAGGTGGGTGCCCTCCTCGACGGCCTCGCGGATGGCCGCGGCGCGGTCGGGGAACATCAGCAGCGCGATGTCCTCGTCCACCCAGCGCCAGCGGAACAGATAGCGCGCGTCAGACAGGTCGTGCTCGTAGGCCGACGAATCCCACAGCACCTGGCGCCAGTCCTCGTACTTGGAGTAGAGGATGTCCTGCGTCGGGTCGTCGCGCACGCCGTCGTCCATCCAGCCCACGCCGCTCTTGATCGCGTCCGCGAACGCCCGGCTGCGCAGGAACTGCACCCGGTTGATGTCGCTGACGTACTTCAAGACCTTGGTCTTCACGTCGGCCAGCTCGACGTCATCCTCGGTGCGGGGAAGCACGCGCCAGTCCACGCGCGACCGGCGCTCGGTGCCGATCAGCCAGTCGACCATCGGCGCCACTTCGTTGTAGACCAGCGGCATCTGGCCGCGCTCGCGCAGGGCCGCGGCATCCTCGGGATCCCACTGCAGGTTGTCGTAGACGTCGCAGTCCATCGCCATGTCCAGGCGATTGAGGCTCTGCCGCTCCCGCTCGTAGAAGTACCACTCCAGCAGTTGGCGCAGTTCGGCGCGCGCCTCCTCGGTGTCCAGTCGATGCACGCGGCGCTCGACCACATCGGCGCCGCTGCTGGCACCCTGGCGGCGGAAGTAGTCGTCGCCAGGCGCCCGGCCGCGACGCGGGAACACGTCGAACGGGTCAGCCATAGGTAGCGCCCTCGCGCTCGATGCGGATGTCGTCGCCGGCAATCACCTGCCCGTCGGCGCGGAGTTCCATCGCGCCCATCGAGCCGCGCAGGTACTCGGCCGGCGGCGCCGACGGCATGCGGATGAGGTCTGGCAGCCCATCGTGGATGATCGACGCCACGCGCACCCAGTTGGCGCGGCTGGGCTCCAGGCCCAGCACCTCGCACGCCTTGACGCACTGCGTGGCCAGGTAGGTCGGGTCGTCGTACTTGAACGCGGCCGACTCGCACACGATGTACCAGGGCGCGCCCTTGCGGAACGCCGGCATCAGCACCAGCGCGCGCTCGTCGTTGACCCAGGTGTAGATCGCCAGGATGTCGCCGTGGTAGCGGCTGAGATGCGCCCGGCGCAGATCGAGAGTGACGCCCATTGGCGAGCCCCGCAGCGTTGAACCGCGGGCGACGGTGCCATGCTTGTCACGATTCCGGCCAGGGCCGGCGGGGGGTCAGACGGCCATGCCGCTGCGGCGCCGCTTGAACAGTTGCGCCGCGGCCGACTGGGTGCCGCTGCGCATGTGATCCTCGGCGACGATGGCCATCATCCCGGCCGCGTCCGCGCTGTGGCTCGACCAGTCGTGTTCCGGCCCCAGGCCCACGTCGCGCACTTCGTCGCGCTTCTCGTGGTACCAACCCAGCGCCTCGAGGCCGGCGGCGCACCGCTCGCTGTCCCACCACGTCGAGGGGAACACCCGACGCAGCGCCTCGATGCGGGCAATGGCCGCGCCGGCGCCCTGGTTGGGCACGATGGTGACGTTGTAGCCCGCGCGCGTCAGCGCCGACTCGTAGGTCACGTCGTAGATGCGATCGTGGGTCACGCCGTCGTGCGGCAGCCAGACCTGCATGCGCTCGTGGGTGTAGCCGCGGTTGCGCGCCCAGGTCAGGTGGGCCTCCAGCGGCTGGCCCACCGCCTCGTAGTGATCCAGCACCCGGACCTCGCGCCCGATGAACTGGGCCACCCACCAGACGAAGGAGTCGGCGCGCTTGCCCGTGCCGCCGATGTCGGTGAACGCCCGCAGGGTCATCAGCGGATCGGGCGCCACCCGGCCGATGCGGCCAGCCGCGCGCGCCGCGGTCAAGTGCTTGGCGTAGTAGGCGCCGGCCACCGTCGTGGCATAGGCGCCCTCCCACACCCAGTCGTAGGTGTCCGGCCGCTCGGCCAGGTCGCGCTGGCGCTGGCGCTCCAGCACCGCCGGGAAGCGCGGGTTGTCGCGCCAGTTGAGCTCGACGACCTTGATGCGCGGATCCTTGGCCTGGCGGAACCGGCGATCGGTGGCCGAGCCGCGGCGCTTCGGGTTCCACGTCACCCATAGCTCGGCCGACCAGCCCTCACCCTCCTCCCGCAGCGTCGGCGCCAGCACGTCCCAGGCGTGGTCGCTGACGCCTTCGGCCTCGTCCACCCAGCACAGCAGGATGCGGCCCTTGGACTTGATGCTGTCGATGTTCCGTTCAAGGCCCGCGAAGGTGTAGCTCACCCGGCCGTCGCGCGTGCGCACGTAGGTTTCCCCGACCTCGAAGGCGTCGGCCAGCCAGGGCTCGTCCTCGATCGCCCGCTTGATCTCCTCCAGCGAGCTGTCGGCCAGGCTGTTCTGAAACTGCCGGCCGCACAGGATCTGCCCGCTGATGCCGGCCTGGGCGAACGCATAGGCGCGCACCGCGGTCATCTTGGCGAAGCTGCGCGTCTTGCCGGAGCCGCGTCCGCCCCAGGCGCCGCGCACGTCGGCGGCGCCGGAGAAGACCGGGATGAGCTTGGGTGGGATCTCGATGCGGCGGGTTTCGGCCACGGGTTTGTCTATTTCGCGTTAGGCCCGCAGCGCATCGCGCAGGCGCTCCAGCGCGCTCCGGTAGTGCAGCGGGTGCAGCGGGTTGTAGTGCCACTCTTGCCCGTTCCAGATGCGCGCCCCTTCAAGTTTGTGCGCCGCGTACTCGGCGGCCTGTCTCAGATCCACGCACTCGGATGCGATCACCGCCCGCGCAAAGTCCAGCAGTCGGGCGCGGGCCGTGCTGTGGTCACCATATTCACCCTCGTAGTAAGCCGCCATCTCGGCATCCACCAGCGGGCCTAACCCGTCAGTCAACCGGACCTTGGCCGGCGAAAGTTCATCGTTCATCGTTGCTCCTGTTGCGGCCAAGGCCGGTTACTTCTGCGTTAGGCGTCTCAATGCGCGCCCACCACCCGCCCCACTCGGCCGGCGTCAGTCTGTCGGCGTGTAGGTGCTCGTCAGGCCGGCAGCACTTCAGCTTGCGCGGCATGTAGGCGTTTGGCCTGTCGCCCTGCAAGCGAGGCGCGCTGGCGTTGGTGTAGCCAACGAACAGCACTTGCTCTCGCAGTGTGCCGCGCGCATCGGACCAGCGGTGCCGGTAGGCGCCAACCTCGGTCGGCAAAGTCGCTGTGTATTCCATCGTTTCCTCTCCGCTCACCAAGACGCCTAACACTTCGCTCAAGCCGACGCCTAGCGGCGCGGCTTACCTCGGGCGTTAGGCAGCACCAGCGGCCCCAGCCACTCCAAGTCGCGGAACCAGCCGAAGTTGCTGGCGTCCTGGCCGTGGAAGTTGTCGGCCATCAACTCGACGCGCACAAACTGTTGGTACACCGGCTCCATTGCTGCCCACGTCGGCGCACGCTTCACGCCCACATTCGAGCGCGCCAGCACCGGGCGGGTGAACGGGTAGCCACGCGCCATCCAGGCCAGTTCGCCGCCCTGCGGGTGGTCTTCCACGCTGGGCGCTACTCGCGTCCAGTGGCCGGGCCATTCGTGCGTCTGTCTCATCGTTTCTCCAACATGCTGCCTAACACTTCGTTCCAGCCGACCTACGGCGGCTGAACTCGGGCGTTATGCAGCGCACCGCACCGCATAGTCCTTTGTCACCACGCCAGCGCCACGCCCTGCCGCGACCACTGTGGCGTTCACCCAACTGCGCCGTCCGTCTGCCAGGCGACGGATGTGCCCGCGTCGCAGGTGCTCGCGGGGCGAACGGTGTCCGCCAGTCGGTGTGCCGCACCCAGCCTTGCCAGGTGCCTCAATCGTCAGGAAGTGGTATGTGTCGAAAGGCAGCGCGGCCTTAATCTTCTTGCCGGCCTTCTTGGGCTCGCTGCGCTCGACATGGACGTTTGAACACTGCAGCGCGTTCAGGAAACAAAGCAGCGCGCCCAGTTCATCCATGTAGTCCGACAGCGGCACGCGCTCGTCTGCCAGCCCAAACCTGATCGGTACCCGGCCGCGATCTTCTTTCGCGCGGTCAAGATAGCCCGTCCTGGGTATCGCGCACTCTGGGAGCACGCGCCAAACCGCGTCGTCAGTCGTCCAGAATGCGACGTTGATGACGATCCAGTCGCCTTGTTCTCTAGCAAATACAACCCGCTTGGGTGCGATGACGAAGGAATCGTCTTCGTATGTCGGTCCGTTGCGCCCCCACATCGGCTCATCTGGTCTGCGCTCTCGGCCGCCGCTCTGGTATTCCAGCGCAATGCATGGGTAGGGCAGGTGCAGCGGCTGCGACTCGTCCAGCGCGCGGTACTGCGGATCATCGAACAACCTCCCGCCAACGGGAAGATGAAACTTGGTTGAAGCGCCGTGCAAGTCCACCACGCGGCTGAGTAGGGCGCGTGCCACGGGATCAAGGCTGGGCGCCTCCAGCATTGATTTGCAATGCTTCATCAGTTGGCGGCAGTAATTCAGGTGCTCCATCATGTCTCCAAGACGCATGCCAGTCATGCCGGCGTGCTCGTCGCAAGGGCCAACCGCATGGGCTACACCCCCTCCTCGTCTTGATGGGCGCGCGTGTGGCAACCCTCGCAAAGCGCCACCAGCTCGAACAGGAACTCGCGGCCGACGTGCTTGTAGGTCAGGTGATGCACCTCAGTCGGGGGGCACTCGCCACACCCCTCACACACGCCGTTGGCGCGCCTCATCACCGCGGCTCGCCGTCTGCCCCACTCCGGAGAGCGCAGATAGTCGGCATACCACTCCTTCAAGAACGCTTCGCGGTCGAAGCGTTTGCGGATGTCTTCCCACCCGGCGGCGTACTCGGCCTTCCACTGCTCGTTCAGTTCGTCGTCGAAATCGGGTGGCTCGCCGCCGCTTTCGGCCAACACCTTGGCCTTGGCAATGGGGTTGCCCTGCGGCTCACCACAGCGCAGGCACTGTCGGACGTACTGCACGGCGCCGCCCTTGATGACGCGCCGCCGAACCTCGGTATGCTCGTGCTCGCATGTGAACCGCGCGGTGAGATCGCTACGCGCCTGCGCCTGCATTGACAGAAAGTCGCTCATCGCTCGCCTCGAGGTGCATCCATCACCCGATCATTCTCGGGCTCCATCGGCACGATCTCGATCCGCGTCACACGGCGCGCCTGGCGCCCGCGCTCGGCCTCCTCGTCGGCCACCACGTTCTCGTTGCTGCGCAGCAGCTGCAGGCCCGTGGCCGCGGCCTCGTTGGCGGTGCGGGTCAGCATGGCCACCGCGCGCAGCCCGGCCTCGTCGCTCACGTCCTGCGCCTGCTGGTGCGCTTGCTGGGCCAGGATCTGTGCCGTGGCGCTGCCCAGCCGGGCCGCGGCGGCGAGGTTGCGGCTGATCGCGCGCAGTTCGTCGGCCAGGGCGACGGCCACCTGGCGCTGCGCAGGCGGCAGGGCTTCGAGCGCGTCGTTGGCGTCGGCCACCAGCCGGGCCGTCTTTTGGACGTTCGCACTTTCGTACTTCCGCGTTTCTCCGAACCGCTTTCGGATCGCGGCCTCGCTCACGCCGAACTCGCGTCCCAGCGCGCTCGCTCCCTCCCCGGCCAGCAGCCTGCGCTCGACCTCGGCCCACTGGTGCGGCGCCAGCTTGCTCGGGCGCCCCATCAGCGCACCTCCCTGACCTCGATGCCGTGGCGCCACAGCATCAGCTTCGCCTTGATGCGGTAGTCGGGCGTCAGCACGCCCTTCACGTCCTCGACGACGGCGGTGCCGTCCTTGGTGCGGTAGTGGAAGTCGGCCACGTAGGTGACCGCACGCACGGCCTTGCCGGCGCTGTCGCGCTGCGCAGGCACCAGCTCGTAGGGCACCTGGCGCTGCAGGCCGCTGATCTCGCCGGCGCGCTGCAGCAGCAGCAGTTCCGCGTAGCGGCGGGCCTCGGCCTGGCTGTCGAAGGGCTTGCCGCCGTCGCTGGCCGGCACCCGGCGGTTGCCGTACTTCGGCGCCCGCTTGAACGTGTCCAGGCGCAGCGTCACAGGGCCACCACCTTGGCGTCGGTGTCCTCGCTGCGGCGGCGCAGCACGGCCTGCATGCGGCGGATTGTCTCGGCGCGGGCCATCGCCATCTCGCGGCCGGTCAGTTCGTCGAGGCACTGGCCGTAGATGCCGACGACCTCGCGCAGCGCCACCAGCCCGGGGCCGTCTACGCGCATGCCGCCCCCAGCCCGGTAGCGGTTGGCGGCGCCCACCATCGCGGCGATGGCCGCGTTGACGGTCGGCATGACCTCCTGGGGCACCAGCCGGTGCATCGTCAGGGCCAGCGTCTCGACGGTGTTGATCGCGTCGGCCAGGTCGCGCCACTCGGCCTCGCCCGGGTGGCTGCCGCCGGCGACCGTCTCCAGCGCCGTGAGGAACCGGAGCATCACCGCATCGGCGTCGGCCTTCGGGGCCGGGCGCAGCAGCAGCAGCGGGTCGCTCAGCACGGCGCGCGGGCGGTACTTGGAACGCTTGCGCATGGCGGTCAGAGCCTCACCCCGTGGCGCAGAGCCACGGCGATCTCGTCGAGGGTCAGGGGCGTCTCTCCAGGGCCAGGCGGACGGATGCCAACACCTGCGCCCGGCCAGGGGCGTCCGGGTGCCGCGCGATCGCGGCCAGCATGGCCTGGGCCGCGTGGCGCAGCGGGTGCGCCGACAGCACCAGCCGCGTGCAGCAGGCCAAGCACTGCATGCGGAAGCCCCCGGCGAAGGGCGTGGCGGCGGCGTGCAAGCAGGCCGGACATGGCGGCGAGGTTGGATCCGGTGGGGACGGACATGGCTGGGGCTCCTCCGGGGTCACGCCGAAATGGCCTTGATCGGCACGGCAGCCTCCTCGCGCAGCACGACCTCCTCCGGGAAGTAGCGGCGCAGCAGGCCGGCGTTGCGCATCGCCTCGATCCGCGCCTTCTGCGGCGGGCTCAACTTCTTCCCGTCGTTGGTCAGGCTCATGATCTGGACGTAGCACCGCTCGGCTGGCGTGAGCTCGCTGCGGCGATCCTCCCGGGCCTTCATCTGCACCTGGGCCACCATCGCGGCCACACGCTGCGGGTCGCGCTTCTCCGGCGTGTACCCCAACCGCTGCTCGGCAGGCACCGGCTTGGCAGGCGCCTGGCGGCACAGGTCGCGGAACTTCAGCGCCGTGGGCGGCCAGTCGCTCGGGAGGTTGCGCAGCGCGTACTCGATCGAGTGGCCGCTTGTGCCGTCGAGCACCTGCGCCCAGTCCGCCTGGACGAGGGCGGGATCAATCCCTGCGTACTGGCGAAAGAACGCCTCGCCGTAGCGCACCGTCAACCGCATGAACAGCGCCTTAACCCACGCTTCGGGCAACGACATCGACGACCTCCGTGAACGTACCCACCTTCACCGCCGCGTCAGGGGCGAATGCCTCGACGCGCTTCCGTGCTGCGCGATCCCGCGCCGATTCCGTTGTGCGGGGCGGCCCAGCCGGCATCGGCCCGCGGTGCAGCCCGGGCGCCGCGGCAGCGGCGCGGGTGCGGGCGCCCTCCACGGCACCCAGCACGTAGGCGAACTCGCGGCCTGGCGCGACCTCTCGGGCCTTGTCGACGAACCCCACGAACTCCGCGGCGGTAGCACCGGCCTCCAGCAGCGTCTGCAGCCGAGGGTGGCCCGGGTTCACGTCGGCCACACCGGCGGCGCGCAACGCGATGCACACCTGCGCTGCGGCGCTCGGGCGGGGTGGCTGCTGCTCGGGGGGCGGATCCTTCGGCGGCGGATCGTCGGGCGTCGGCGGGTCGCTCGCGGGCGCGCGCGGAGAGTCGCAGTGTGTGGTGTTGTATTCACCACCCATATAGGTTCCGGTTCCGGTTCCGGTTCCGGTGTCGGATTCCGGGTGGAGTCCCGTGGGTGTCCCTTGGTTGTCCCGTGGGACATCCGCGGGACTTCCTCCGGATTCCTTGGCCTCTCCCGCGGCCTTCCGGGCGCGGGCCAGCGCCTTCCGGTCGGACTCCCGGCGCCGCGCCTCCATCATCTCGATGACGCGCTCGGTCAGCACCCGGTGGTAGCGGCGCCCGTCGTCGGCCAGTTCCCAGCCGCGCAACAGCACGGCGCGGTGCTTGGCCCACAGCTTCGCCGGCATCTCGATGCGGGCCGCGATCAGCGCCTCGTCGCCCGGCAGCGACCCGCACGGGGTCTGCTCCCACGCGACCAGCCACAGCATCAGCAGCCAGGGGCGCGCCTCGGGGCCAGCCAGTGCCCAGGTGTCCGACTGGCGGATGCGCTCGTAGTCGAGCTCGTAGCGCCAGCCGCGGGCACGGGTGTCTGGTGGGTACGGGGCGGGGATGGTCACGCCGCCTGCTCCTGCGTCAGCCACTGCTCCAGCGGCCGCACGTCCATCGAGAGGGCCACCGCGATGTGCAGTTCGAGCATCGCGCCGCGCGACTGCTTGTAGCCCGGCAGCAAAGCCACGCCGGCGCAGTCCATCAGCGCCTTGATGTCCTCGCGGAGGTAGTCCTCCCAGGCGCGGCCCGGCGTCTCCCCAAACTCGGCCGGGTTCACCACGTCGTAGCCGGCGGCGCGCAGCTGGTCCGCCGCAGCGTGGAACGCCGGGAAGTTGAGGTCGGGGTGCCCCGACATCGGCCCGGACACGTAGATGCGCGGGGTCATCACAGCCACCCCGGCGCGTCGTTCTTGGGTGTGTTGTGCATCAGGATCGTCCCCTTGCCCCAGCCCACGCCGGCCTCCTGCGCACGGCGGCGGCTCTGTGCCGCGCGCTGCGACTGCCCGATGTCACCCTCGGGGCGGCCCTTGCGGGGCACGTCACCGGGCAGCACGTAGGGCTGCCAGCCGGGCCACCAGCGCAGCACCGGCTGCGTGAAGTAGCCCGGCGCGAACTCGCGCAACAACTGCGGTCGCGGACGCCGGCCTTGAGGCTTCTGCGGCGGGCGCACCAGATGCGCAGCGCGGGGCTTGGTCATGCTGCTGCCCTCCACACGCGCTCGGCGCGGCCGCTCGTCGTCGTGCGCACGGCGCCGGTGGGCTCGACCAGCCCCAGGCGCTGCAGTTCCGGCAGGCGCTTGCGGGTCGTGTAGGCGTCCAGGCCGCACGCCAGGCCGATCTGCTCGGCGCCGGCCTCACCGAGGGCGCGCAACGCCTGCAGCACGCGCTCGGCCTGCTGCGCCGCGGCGGTCTGCATGGACTCGGCAGCCGCGTGGCTGGTCGCCGGATCGCGGCGACGGGCGCGGCTGGGCGCGGCGAAGTCGATCGACAGTTGCATCACTTCCTCCTGGCGCTCGGGGGCGCCTCGGCAATGGCTCGGTAGCGCAGGTAGCGCGGGTTGCGCGCGGCGTCGCCCACGCACTCGACAAGTTGCTGCGACCGCAGGTAAAGCAGCGCCCAGGACACCGCCACACGGCTGCGCCCGGTGCCGGCCTGGATCTGATGGAACGCCAGCCAGCGCGGCGCAGCGTCCCGCAGGAACAGCAACGTGGCCTCGGTGGCCGATCCGAGGCGAATCACGCCGGGCGGGCGCGGGTTGTAGCGGGGGGACTCGAGCCCCAGGCCGTGCTGCCTCGTGGCAGCCAGAAGCTGGCGTGCGGTCCATTCAGTGCTCACTCGCACAGCCCGTACGCGCTCGCGCACGCCCGGGGCTCCTCCGTGACTCGAATCCAATCCAGCAGACGGCCCCCGCGCTGCGTCTTGCTCCACTCCACGACGTTGCGTATGCCGCGCTTGTTCAGGTGCGCATCGCGGTGCGGGTCAGGGAAGAAGGAGGCCTCCTGCCTCTTGCTGGCCGCGGCCGAGTCCTTGCCGCCGCTGATGCTCACCACATGGAGGGTGCGCGTCATGCGTCACCCTCCATGCACGCCATCACGAACGCAGCGGCGATCTGCGGGACGATGGCGTTGCCGTAGGCGCGCAGTCGTCCCACGCGGCCGGGAACCCCATGAGCCAGCGGCTGAAGGCCGGGTTCAGTTGGCCGAGCCTTGCCGTCGCTGCAGGTGAGCCATTCGACGTCATGCCATGCAGCAAGCGGGTCTGCCGCGGCAAGTCTCGCGGGTTCGTCCCGTCGCCCGCGCTGTTGCGCGAGTCCCTCACCAGCGGGGTCGCCCATGCCGCTACCAGCCGCACCTGCTCGTTCAGCGGCCTCGCGTTGTGCGTCAGCTCGTTGCCCGGGTTGGGCGCCCCCTTGTAGTCGCGCGACTGGGGTGTCGCCCAGCCCGTCAGCGAAGCGGCCATCGACAGGTTCAGTCCGAAGCCGTTGCCGTTGCGGCCAAGAGCTCGCTGCTGCTCCCGCCTGCGCTGCCAGTTCGAGTCCGTGTCGTTCTGCGGCCCGGCGTTCGGGGTCGGCCATGCCGCCATCCGCGCCGCATCCAGCAACGTCGTGCCGGGGTGCCCGGTCACCATGTAGCCGTGACGCGCGCTGCCCGCGGCGTCCTGCCGCGTCGTCGTAGGCCACCCAGTAGAGCCGCTGGCGGATGTGCGGGGCGCCGACGCCCGCAGCGCACAGATCCGCCGCCGCAGCGGCGTAACCTGCTCCCTCCAGATCAGCGCAAACATGGTCGAGCCACGCGAGTCCAGCAGCGCCGGCAACCTGCTCGCCAAAGACCGCTGCAGGGCGGCACTCGGGGATGAGGCCAAAGAACGAAGGCCATAGGTGGCGCTCATCGTTGCTGCCACGCTGCTGGCCCGCGGTGCTGAACGGCTGGCAGGGGCAAGAGCCTGTCCAAACAGGTCGGTCGTCGGGCCAGCCTGCAAGTCGCAAGGCGTGGCTCCATCCGCCGATCCCGGCGAAGAAGTGGCACTGCGCGTATCCGCGCAAGTCGCTGGGTCGGACATCGACGATGCTCCGCTGGTCCACGTCGCCCGGCGCAATGAGGCCGCGCGCAATCAGCCGGCGCAGCCACTCGGCCGCGAACGGGTCGATCTCGTTGTAGTAAGCCGGGCCGGTCATGCGCCCCGCCTCTTGCGCCGCTCGTCGAGCTGCACGCTCGCGAGCGTTTCCAACGCCCCAACATAGGAGTCCGAAAAGTCGGGCTCGTCGTCGGGCTTGAGCCGCAGGCGCAGCGCGGCCAGCACCTCGCACGCCCTCTTGAGGCCAGCGTCGCTGGACAACCAGCGGTTCAGCGTCGAGTCATCGACGCCGATCTCGTCGGCGATTCGCGTCTGCGAACGCTGCGCAACAAGGCGCAGCAGGTACGCCTCAAGGTTGCGTGCTTTCTCCGCGGCGGGTGATGACACTGGCTGCATGTCGCCCCTACGCCGCTCGCTCAAGTTGCCCTGCGGCAGGTGCGGCTGTGGGTGCGACGTCGATCAGCGGGCGCCCGTCCGCATGCGGCCAGTCCGGATCGGGGATGCGATGCCACCGCACGTCAGGCCGCAGTTCCTCGCAGGTGGCGGCGCCGTTGGTAGCGCGCTCGATGGCGGGGCAACGGTCAGCCGGAACCCGTCCGCGCCAGCCGATCACAGACGGCGGCTTGATGCCAAGCAAGCGGGCCACCGCGCTGGGTCCCCCAAGCGTCGTGATGATGTCCATCCTCGAATGATAAGGCGCACCTAACTATTTGAGCAAGGAGTACCTTCGATGCAATCCGCTAGGCTCCCCTAATGAGTACGCTGCGCGATCGAGTCACTGAATGCGAGCGCCGCCATCCAGCCGTTTCCAGGGCGGACATTGCTCGCGCAGCCGGGGTCAAGGCACCATCGGTAACGGATTGGTTCAACGGCAAGACCCTGCGGCTCAAGCTGAAAACCGCGACGGGCGCCGCCCGGCTGTGGAGGTGCGACCCGATTTGGCTTGGAGAGGGAATCGGGGCTCCGAACTGGCTCGACTCGGCGACGCCAACCGCCTCGGCGCTACAGGCGACCCCGCCTACCCTCGAGCAAGCCCTGCCCGTCGTGCTCAGCGCCCTGCGCGCACTGCCCGAGGCGCAACGCACGGCCATGACGGCGAAGTGGGCTGCGCTGTTGCTGGCCCCCGACAGCGCCGAGCTGGCGCGCTGGTTGGGTCAGGCGCTCGGCGAGCAGCCGTGGAACGGCGTCAACCGGCGCCACGGCGCCGAGCGGCGCCAGGACGACGCTCCGCCGCCGGTTCAGGAAACGCCGGGTCGGTTTGCGGCTTGACTTCGGCGCGCATTTACAGCTTTGCACAGCCCGTCACTCGGCGACCCAGCAATACCCGTGAAGACCCCTCTAACGGAGTTCACTCGAAAGGGGGTGGCGTCGTGGTGCGTTTCGTGGCTCTGCGGCGGTGAGCCGAACGCAGCGTGAGAGGGAACGAGGGGGATCGACAGCGGTGTTTACCCTGGCCACGCTGCGGTGCAGCAATGTGGCACACTTCGGCCCTGCCGATAGCAGACCCGGCCGCCTCGGGGGTGACATATAACAGGGGGCTTCGACTCCCGACCCCCTTGGTCGCCACTCACGTATGCTGCATTTCGCGTTGCTGCTAGACGGTGGTTTCATCCGCCGCAAGCTTGGATCCAGCAGCCGCCCGGCGACCAGCACTGATGTGCGCGCCCTTGTGGCCAGCATCACGCAGCACGGCGCGCTAGCAGGCATGCGCTTGCATCGTGCCTACTACTACGACTCGGCGCCGCTCGAGGGTGCGGAGCAAAAGCCTCTGAGCGGTGAGCGTGTGGACTTTGGGCGCCAACCGACCGCTGCCCGCGTGCTCAAGCTGTTCGAAGAACTCCGCCAGGAGCCTTTCCTTGCGCTTCGCCTTGGCGAACTTGCGTTCGACGGCTGGACGGTGTCGGCGCGCAAACTGGCGAAGGCCACCGGGCCTACCATCACCATCGGCGCCGACGACTTGCGCCCCGAGATCACCCAGAAGGGCGTGGACATGCGCATCGGCATGGACATCGCCGCATTGACGCTCAAGCGCCAAGTGCAGGTCATCGTGCTCGTGTCCGGCGACAGCGACTTCGTTCCCGCGATGAAGTTCGCCAGGCGAGAAGGAGCGCAGGTCTTCCTCTGCCCGCTCGGCCAGCATGTACGCCCTACCATGCTTGAGCACAGCGATTTGCTGCTGCGACTCTAGTCGCGACGCGACTTGTCGCGCTCACAGCTCTCGGTCCTTGTCATTGATGGCCTCGGCTCCCATCCAGTAGCTGAACGCCACGACCGCGCCAACGCCGATCACGGGCAGGACTTCGAGTGTCGGCACCGCCACAAGCCATGCAGCAAGCGGGCCGAAGTTGCACGCGCCCCATAACGCCCTGGTGACGCGAACGCTCAGACTCAGCTTTTCGGAAACCCACAGCAGGCCCGAGAAGACCGCAAGCCAGAGCACGATGCCAACCAGCCCGTTTGCATCGCCAGACCCCCCCTCTTCCAGCTCGACATACAGCGCGTTCATGCGTTCTCCCGCAGCACTCGGCCTCATGTTGTAGCAAAGCCCTGTTCCAGGCGCCCGCCTCATAAGGGGGTTGCGGAAGAAGCGCGGCGGTGCGTGGCACGCACTCAAACCCAGGTGCTTAGGTGCCCCTATTGACTAGATACTAAGGCGCACCTAACATAGTCGCACCCCAAGACAACGGCTGATGCCGGGGGCGGAGCGGCTGATGCGGCCTCAGTTCCTCGACACGCCCGAGGCATGGACCCGCGCACAGCGGCGCAGCACCGACCCGGTGCGCGACGCCTGCGCGCTGGAAGGTTTTGCCCGGCGCGTCTCGCGCCGTGAGCGCTTGGCTGGCGACGCGCTGGCCGTCGCGATCGCCCTGGCGCTGGTGGCGCTGGCCCTCAACGAGATGGGGGCGCTGCTGTGACCGGCCGCGTCATCCCGATGCGCTGTCAGGCCGACGCCTGCGAGCAGGGGCGTCGTCCCTGCCCTTCTCCAGCAGCCTGCCAGGTTCCCCAGGAGGAGCCTGAGCCGGACTTCCCCGCGCAGTGGATCGAGGCGCTGCTGGTGCGTGGTGATGCTCTTGGCGCTGCTCGGCGCCATCGCTGCCGTGGTGTGGCCGCTGTGAGCAAGTCGCACACCCCCGGCCCGTGGTTCGCCGACAAGATCGAGGACCGCTCGGCCTTCAACATCTTCATGCCGGGCTACTGCTCGGCCGGCGCCTCCGTGCATCACCTGTCCAACGCGACGGGCTGCATGGGGTCGCTTGAGGTGGAGGCCAACGCGCGCCTGATCGCCAGCGCCCCCGAGCTGCTGGACGCCCTGCGCCGCATCGTGGCTTTGTGGGACCACCACGCCAGCGCGCACGGCGATGGGGTCGCGTCCCCTTTGCACAAGGTGGCCCGTGCCGCCGTCGCCAAGGCGACCGGGGGGCAGCCGTGAGCGACACCAGATTCCACGCCGCGCGCCGCGCGATGGCTGCGGGCCAAGCGGCCTGGGACAACGCCGAGCCGCCCGACGGCGAAGACGATTTGCTCGAAGCGATGGACGCGGCCATCGACGAGTTGCAGAGCCTGCGCCACCTGATGTTCGTCGGCCGCAAGAGCCGCGACGACGTGGCCAGCGAAGTCCGCGAGATCGCCCAGTACCTGGGCGACGTTCACCCCTGACCCCACGAGGAGTTCAACCCCACATGAACGCCCCCGCCGAGTTGGCGGTCATCGCGCCCGACGCGCACGACCGCAGCAAGCTCCTGGGCGGCAGTGACATCGCTGCCGTACTGGGCATCAGTCCCTGGAAGACGCCGCTGGATCTGTGGCGCGACAAGACCCAGCCGCGCGGCGACGGCCCGACGCGCGCCGTTCTCAAGCGCGGCATCCGCTGGGAGGGCGCCGTGGCCGAAATGCTGGTCGAGCGGCTGCAGGAGCAGGGCCACACGGTCGAGATCGTGGCCAGCAACCGCCGCTACCGCGACCCGGAGTTGCCGTTCCTGGCTGCCGAGATCGACTTCGAGATCCGCCTCGACGGCGCCGAGGAGATCACGAACTGCGAGTTGAAGACGGTTCACCCGTTCCGCCTGCGCGAGTGGGGCGAGAGCGGCAGCGACAGCCTGCCCGTTCACTACACCGCGCAGGTGATGCACGGCCTGGGCGTCACCCGCCGGCGCGACGGCATGCTGGCCGCGCTGTTCGGCGCTGACGAGTTGCGCGTCTACCCCGTGCCGGCCGACGGCGAAACCATCGCGGCCCTGCGCGAGCGCGCCAGCGCGTTCTGGCTCGATCACGTCCTGGCGGGCGTGGCGCCCGAGCCGACCACCCTGGAAGACCTGTCGAAGTTGTTCGACAAGGACAACCCCGACGCCGCGCCGCTGCTGGCCGACGACGCGCTGACCGAACAGGTCATGCAGCTGCGCGCGATCAACGCCGAGGTCAAGGCCCGCGAGGCCGAGGCCGAGGCGATCGAGGTCTCGTTGAAGCGCGCGATGCGCGACTGCACCACCTTGGTCATGCCCAACGGAAAGACGGCCGTGGAGTGGAAGCAGCGCAGCGGGTCGTACCTCGACGAGACGGCGCTGAAAGAGGCGCACCCCAAGCTGGCCCGTGAGTTCGCCCGGAAGTGGGAGAAGCGGGTCTTCACCGTCAAGTCCTTCGACACGAAAGGCATCTGATCCATGAGTACGACCGCCCTCAAGGCGCACGTCACCGGCAAGGTGGCCAACGCCCAGCAGCAGCCGACGACCATCGCCGGCCTGCTGACCGACCCCAAGATCAAGGCCCAGCTTGCGCTGGCCCTGCCCAAGCACATGACGGCCGACCGCTTGGCCCGCATCGCCCTCACCGAGGTCCGCAAGGTGCCGGCGCTGGGTCGTTGCGACCAGGCCAGCTTCCTCGGCGCGATCATGCAGTGCGCGCAGCTGGGGCTTGAGCCCGGCGGCGCACTGGGCCACGCCTACCTGCTGCCCTTCGAGAACCGCAAGAAGGGCATCACCGAAGTGCAGTTCATCGTCGGCTACCGCGGCATGATCGACCTCGCCCGGCGCTCCGGCCAGATCCTGTCGCTGGAGGCCCGCGCCGTCTACGCGGCCGATCGCTTCCACGTCGCCCTCGGCCTCAACCCCGACTTGACGCACGAGCCCGACTGGGAGGCAGATGACCGCGGCCCGCTGCGGTTCGTCTACGCCGTGGCCAAGCTCAAGGACGGCGGCACCCAGTTCGAGGTCATGAGCCGCGCCGAGATCGAGCGCGTGCGCGCCAAGAGCAAGGCGGGCCAGTCGGGGCCGTGGGTCGATCACTACGAGGAGATGGCCAAGAAGACGGTCATCCGCCGGCTGTTCAAGTACCTGCCGGTGAGCATCGAACTGGCCAGCGCCGTCGAGCAGGACGAGCGCGTCGATCTGGACATGCCGCAGGACAACCCCCTGCAGCCGGTCACCGTGGACGCCGACACCGGCGAGATCACCGGCGGCGCACCGCCACCGCCCGATCCGTCGCAGGACGACTTCGTGGCCGACATGGAAGCTACCGAGCGCGCCGGGGGTGGCAAGTGAGCACCCCTACCCGCATCTACCTCGTCCGCAACATCGACACCGCCGAGGAGCGTCTGGTGCGCGCCACCAACGCGCCGCGCGCCCTGGCGCACATCGTGCGCACGTCCTACACGGCCGAGGTCGCCAGCCAGGACCAGCTGGTCGCGCTGCTGACCGGCGACAACCGCGTGGAGATCGAGGACGCCACAGGCGCGCGCGAGGACGACCCCCAAGGCCCAGCAACGGCCGGCGAGGCGCCGTGAACGTCCACGTCGCCAAGGGCGAGCGCGTCGGCGAGGTCTTCGCGGCGATGGCGGCGCGCATCGGCGACGAGCGGGCGCGCACCGCCGCGGCCTTGGTCAGCTCGGCGCGCCAAGCCGCCCTGCTTCACTCGGCGCTGCACCAGGACGCCAGCAAAGAGACCCTGTGCCTGATGGCGCAGGTGCTCGAAGCGACGCTGGTGCGGACCCTGAAGGTCTGCGGCGTCGATCCCGGCGATGCCGAGGCCTTGATGCGGGCAGTCGACGCAGACACCGAGGCAGCCATCGCCGAGGCTCGCGGACAGCGCGGGGCTGCGTCGTGAATCTGCTGGCACTGCTTGGCGTCTGCGTGGCAGTGCTGGCCGTGATCGGCCTCATTGCCTCGCTGGTCGACTGGTTGACGACCGACAAGCGATGAGAGAGTCGAAACTGGGGGCATCCGCCATGATCCTGATGGCGCTCCCGTTGGAGCGGAAGCAATGAAGAAAGTGCCCCTAGAAAATTGGGCCGCACGGCACTATGACCCGCCGCCGTCGCTGTGGGTGCTGCGCCGCTGGGCGCGCGATGGCGAGATCCACCCGCTGCCCGAGAAGGTCGGGCGCACCTACTACGTGCGCGAGGACGCCCGCCGCATCACCGGTGCGCCCGAGTCGCTCGTCGACCGACTGAGGGCCGCATGAACGCTGCACGCCGCTCGATCAAGCGCCGCGACTGGCCTCGCGGCCTGCGCGAGCCCCGCCCGGGCTACTTCGCCTGGGAGCACCCGGACGGCCGCATCCTGCCGATCGGTCGCGTGCCGCTGGCGGTGGCCAAGTCAGAAGCGACTGCGGCCAACCTGTACATCGCCGAGCACCGCACGACGCTGGTCGACCGCTTGGCCGGCGCATCGCAGACCGTGGCCGACCTGCTCGACAAGATGCCGGAGCCGGCGAACCGCAACACCCGCAAGAGCACCAAGACCCTCGACTCCAAGATCCGCGCGAAGCTCGGCGACATCCACTGCGCTGCGCTGCGCGTGCGGGACGTTGCCGAGCTGCTCGAGGAGGTCAAGGAGGCCGGCAAGGCACGCACCGCCGAGGCGCTGCGATCACGCCTGCTGGCTGTGTGCCGCAAGGGCCAGGCGCTGGGATGGATGGAGTCGAACCCGGCCGAGATCACCGACCGGCCGAAGGTCGCCGTGAAGCGCGGCCGGCTGACCCTGGAGCAATTCCGCGCGATCCTCGAGCACGCCACGAAGGCCGCGGGCTGGCTGCCCCGGGCGATGCTGCTCGGCCTGCTGACCGGCGCCGACCGCTCGACGCTGGTGGGCCTGCGGCGCGCCGACGTGGCCGATGGCTGGCTGACCATCACCAGGCCGAAGACTGGCGCGCGCGTGGCCATCCCGACCTCGATCCGCCTGGAGGTCGTCGGCATGTCGCTGGCCGAGGTGCTGGCCCAGCGCACTGGCGTCGTGTCGCCCTGGCTGATTCACCACGTCACGCCCTACGGCAACGCGCCTGCCGGCTCGCCGGTGTTCGCTGACACGGTGAGCAAGGCGTTCACGCGGGCGCGCGAGATGGCCGGCATCCCGGACGAAGCAGCGCCGACCTTCCACGAACTCCGCAGCCTGGCCAAGCGCCTGTACCGCGAGCAGGGCGGCGTCGACACCAAGGCGCTGCTCGGCCACAAGACCGAGCGGATGAGCGACCTGTACGCCAACCCGCGGGGCGTCGAGCCCATCCGGGTCAAGGTCGGATGACGGCCCAGCGCGACCTCGTCACAGCCCGCTCCGGCGGGCTTTTTCATGCCCGGAATCAGGCCGCCGGAGGGCCGGAAAGCTCAGCGCATGCCGCACGAATTCCGCACGCGAACCGCACGCTCATAGGGAAAGCAGATATTGCCCATGCACACCATCAGCACGCGAAAGCGCGCCGCCATCGCTCAACGCCCCTTGCCGCCGGCAGCCGCCAGCGGCACCACGTTGGTGTCGTGACCATCGGCACCGAAAGCCTGCTCGCGCAGCAGCGCGAGCTGGTCGCGGATGCGTGCCGCCTTCTCGAACTCGAGGTTGCGCGCGTGCTCGAGCATCTGCTTCTCCAGCGCCTTGATGCGCTTGCCCAGGTCCTTCTCCGACATCGTCTCGACGGCGGCCGCGGCCTCGGCAGCGCGCTGGTCCTCGCGCGCCGCCTTGTCGGAGACGACGCCGTCGATCAGGTCACGCACCTTCTTGTTCAAGGCCCGCGGCACGATGCCGTGGGCCTCGTTCCAGGCGATCTGGCGCGCGCGGCGGCGCTCGGTCTCGTCGATCGCCCGGCGCATCGAGTCGGTGATGCGGTCGGCGTAGAGGATGGCGCGCCCGTTGAGGTTGCGCGCCGCACGGCCGATGGTCTGGATCAGGCTGCGCTCGGCGCGCAGGAAGCCTTCCTTGTCGGCGTCCAGGATGGCCACCAGGCTCACCTCGGGCAGGTCCAGGCCCTCGCGAAGCAGGTTG
>JBILNT010000187.1:0-6656 GCA_044374875.1 Rubrivivax sp. | reverse complement strand
GAGGATCGAGTCCTCGAAGTTGTAGCCGTTCCAGGGCATGAACGCGACCAGCATGTTCTGGCCGAGCGCGAGCTCGCCGATGTCGGTCGAGGCGCCGTCGGCTACGACGTCACCGGCAGCGACCTGGTCGCCACGGCGCACGATCGGGCGCTGGTGGATGTTCGTGTTCTGGTTCGAGCGCTGGTACTTGATGAGGTTGTAGATGTCGACGCCGACCTCGCCGGCCACCGTCTCGTCGTCGTTGACACGGATCACGATACGGTTGGTGTCGACGTAGTCGACGATGCCGCCGCGGCGGGCCGTCACGACCGTGCCGGAGTCGACCGCGGCGACGCGCTCGACCCCAGTGCCGACCAGCGCCTTCTCGGGGCGCAGGGTGGGCACGGCCTGGCGCTGCATGTTGGCGCCCATCAGCGCGCGGTTGGCGTCGTCGTGCTCGAGGAACGGCACCAGCGACGCGGCCACCGAGACGATCTGCGCCGGGGCCACGTCCATGTACTGCACGCGCTCGGGCGACAGCAGCACCGACTCGCCCTTCTCGCGCGCCGAGACGAGTTCGTCGGTCAGGCGGCCCTCGGCGTCGAGCGACGCGTTGGCCTGGGCGATGACGTACTTGCCTTCCTCGATGGCCGACAGGTAGTCGATCTGGTCGGTGACCTTGCCGTCGACCACGCGACGGTACGGCGTCTCGAGGAAGCCGTACTCGTTGAGGCGGGCGTACAGGGCCAGCGAGTTGATCAGGCCGATGTTCGGACCCTCGGGTGTCTCGATCGGGCAGACGCGGCCGTAGTGCGTCGGGTGCACGTCGCGCACCTCGAAGCCGGCGCGCTCGCGCGTCAGGCCACCCGGGCCCAGTGCCGAGACGCGCCGCTTGTGCGTGATCTCGGACAGCGGGTTGGTCTGGTCCATGAACTGCGAGAGCTGGCTCGCCCCGAAGAACTCCTTGAGCGCCGCGGAGATCGGCTTGGAGTTGATCAGGTCGTGAGGCATCAGGGCCTCGGTCTCGGCCTGGCCCAGGCGCTCCTTGACCGCCTTCTCGATGCGGGCGAGGCCCGAGCGGTACTGGTTCTCGGCCAGTTCGCCGACACAACGCACGCGGCGGTTGCCGAGGTGGTCGATGTCGTCGACGTCACCGCGTCCGTTGCGCAGGTCGACGAGGATCTTGACGACGTCGAGGATGTCCTCGTTCGACAGGGTCATCGCACCTTCGGGCGCGTCGCGGCCGACGCGGGCGTTGAACTTCATGCGGCCGACGCGGCTGAGGTCGTAGGTGTCGGCGCTGTAGAAGAGGCGGTGGAACAGGGCCTCGACGGCGTCTTCCGTCGGCGGCTCGCCGGGGCGCATCATGCGGTAGATGGCCACGCGCGCGGCGAGCTGGTCGGCGGTCTCGTCACCGGCCAGGGTCTGGCTGATGTAGCCACCCTGGTTGAGCTCGTTGGTGAAGATGCACTGCAGCTCCTTGATGCCGGCGGCACGGAGCTTCTTGAGCAGGCTCTCGGTAAGCTCGTCGTTGGCCTTGGCGACGATCTCGCCCGTGTCCGGGTCGACCATGTTGCGGGCCACCACACGGCCGAGCAGGAAGTCCTCGGGGACCGAGATGTAGGTGGTGCCGCTCTGCTCGAGCTGGCGCACGTGCCGCGCGGTGATGCGCTTGTCCTTCTCGACGATGACGTTGCCGTCCTTGTCGGTCAGGTCGAAGCGAGCGACCTCGCCCTTCAGGCGCTCGGGCACGAACTGCATCTGCGCGCCCGAATCCATCAGGCGGAAGCTGTCGTTGACGAAGAAGTGCGCGAGGATCTGCTCGGGGTTCAGGCCAATGGCCTTGAGCAGGATCGTCACCGGCATCTTGCGGCGGCGGTCGACGCGGAAGTAGAGGACGTCCTTCGGGTCGAACTCGAAGTCGAGCCACGAGCCGCGGTAGGGGATGATGCGTGCGCTGAACAGCAGCTTGCCCGAGCTGTGGGTCTTGCCCTTGTCGTGCTCGAAGAAGACGCCGGGGCTGCGGTGCAGCTGGCTGACGATCACGCGCTCGGTGCCGTTGACGATGAACGAGCCGTAGTCGGTCATCAGGGGCACCTCGCCCATGTAGACCTCCTGCTCCTTGATCTCCTTGACGACCTTCTGCGGGTGGGCCTCGCGGTCGTAGATGATCATCTGCAGGCGCGCGCGCACGGCCGCGGCGAAGGTCAGGCCCCGCTGCTGGCACTCGCGCACGTCGAACGGCGGCCTGGCGATGTTGTATTCGATGAACTTCATCTCCACGAACCCGTTGTGCGAGACGATCGGGAACGTAGAGAGGAAGGCGGCCTGCAGCCCTTCGGGCTTTCGCTTGGCCGGGGGGACGTCCTTCTGAAGGAAGGCGACGTAGCTGTCCGCCTGCATGGTCAGCAGGTAGGGGACGTTGAGGACACTCTCGCGCTTGCCGAAGCTCTTGCGGATGCGCTTGCGCTCGGTGTAGCTGTAGGACGGGGATGCTTGCGCCATGAGACTCTCCGTGTCGACACCGCGCGCCTGGCCGTGGCACGCGGACTGTCGGCGACTGGCAACTCAGGGCAGTCATCACGGGCCGCAATGGCGGCCCGGCCCCGGGGCAGGGGTGGAGTGGTCGGGATGAGGCCCGGTGCCACTCCAGGACGTGCTCCTGAGGCTTGGTGGCAGGCCACTACCTGCCGCTGGCGGACAACCCCGGCGTTGCACCGGGGCCCGACCAAACCCGTTCTCTGCAGTCGGATCAGAGAACACGGCGAAGCGCGCTTGGCACGCTTCGCGGTGGTCTCGCCACCGTCGGATGGGCCCGGCATGCCGGGCCCGCCCGATCACTTCATCTCGGCCTTGGCGCCGGCTTCCACCAGCTTCTTGACCGCTGCCTCGGCGTCGGCCTTGGCGATGGCTTCCTTCACGTTCTTCGGAGCGCCGTCGACCAGGTCCTTGGCTTCCTTGAGGCCCAGGCCGGTCAGCTCGCGCACGGCCTTGATGACGGAGACCTTGTTCGCACCGGCCTCGAGCAGGACCACGTTGAACTCGGTCTTCTCTTCGGCGGCCGGGGCGGCGGCACCGCCGGCGGCGGCGGCCGGGGCGGCCATGGCGGCGGCGGACACGCCGAACTTCTCCTCGATGGCCTTGACCAGGTCATTGAGTTCCATCACGGACATGCTGTCCATCGCGGCCAGGAAAGCGTCTTTGTCGAATGCCATTTGGGGTTCCTCGAAATCTGTTCAGTAGTACGTTGATCGATCGGGCCGTTCTCAGGCCGCGGTCGCCTCGGCGGCGCCGCCGCCCTTCTGCTCGGCCACGGCCGCCAGCACGCCGGCGAGTCGCTGGATAGGCGACTTCAGCAGGCCGGCCACCTGGGCGATCAGCACCTCGCGGCTGGGGATGGACGCCAGGGCCTTGACCCCGTCGGCGTCCAGCACCTTGCCCGCATAGGCGCCGCCCTTGACGATCAGCTTGTCGTTGGTCTTCGCGAAGTCGGAGATGACTTTCGCGGCGGCCACGGCGTCTTCGGAAAAGCCGTAGATCAGCGGGCCGACCATGACACCCTGGGCCACCTCGAACGGCGTGCCGGCGACGGCACGGCGCGCCAGCGTGTTCTTCAGCACGTGAAGATAGACGCCCTTGGCACGCGCATCGACGCGCAGCTTGTTGAGGTGTTCCACGGTGAGGCCACGGTACTCGGCCACTGCCAGGGTCTGGGCACGCGCGGCTTGCACCGACACGTCCGCGACCACGGCCGCCTTCTCGTTGCGATTGAGACTCAAGGTCTGCTCCTCACACAAATCGTGCCGTCGGAACCTCGCGGCCCCTGGGCACACCCGTCTTCAGCGACCTTCTGCTCGGGAACCCCATCACAGAGAACCTTTACAGCGGGACCGCCATCTGCGCTGGCGTCGGCGCCGGTCCTGGGACCGGCCCCTCGATTAAGAGCCCCGACAGGGCTCGCCAGCGGTCTTGGATGACCTGCCCGGCACGCTCTTGCGACCGGGCAGCCCACCAATCCTTCGGGGAAGCACCGCCTTCGGGCGGCACACCCCGCAATACTTACTGTCCGTCAGGCCTGGGCCGTGATGGACGAGGTGTCCACACGGACACCGACGCCCATCGTCGACGAGACCGCCACCTTGCGCAGGTAGATGCCCTTGCTGGTCGCAGGCTTCGACTTGTTGAGGGCCTCGAGCAGCGCACGCAGGTTGCCGGTCAGCTTGTCGGAGTCGAACGAACGACGACCGATCGTCGCGTGGATGATGCCAGCCTTGTCGACGCGGAACTGCACCTGGCCGGCCTTGGCGTTGCGCACCGCAGTGGCGACGTCAGGGGTGACCGTGCCGACCTTCGGGTTCGGCATCAGGCCGCGCGGGCCGAGGATCTGGCCCAGCGTGCCGACCACGCGCATCGTGTCCGGCGAGGCGATGACGACGTCGAAGTTGATGTTGCCGGCCTTCACCTCGGCGGCGAGGTCGTCCATGCCGACCACGTCGGCGCCGGCGGCCTTGGCCTCCTCGGCCTTGGCGCCCTGGGCGAACACCGCAACGCGCTTGGTCTTGCCGGTGCCGTTGGGCAGCACGACGGCGCCGCGCACGACCTGGTCCGACTTCTTGGCGTCGACGCCGAGCTGGACGGCGACGTCGATCGACTCGTCGAACTTGGCGGTGGCGGCGTCCTTGACGATGGCCAGGGCGTCGGCCAACGGGTACAGCTTGGTGCTGTCGACCTTGCCCTGCAGGGCCTTCTGCTTCTTCGTGAGCTTGGCCATGGTCAGACTCCTTCGACGATCAGGCCCATCGAGCGGGCCGAGCCTGCGATGGTCTTCACCGCGGCGTCCATGTCGGCAGCGGTGAGGTCCTTCATCTTGGTCTTGGCGATTTCCTCGAGCTGGGCGCGGGTCACCTTGCCCACCTTCTCGAGGTGCGCGCGACCGGAGCCCTTCTCGATCTTCGCCGCCTTCTTCAGCAGCACGGTCGCCGGGGGCGACTTGATGATGAAGGTGAACGACTTGTCGGCGAACGCGGTGATCACGACCGGCAGCTTCATGCCGGGCTCGTAGCCTTGCTGGGTCTGCGCGTTGAACGCCTTGCAGAACTCCATGATGTTCAGGCCGCGCTGGCCGAGTGCCGGGCCGATCGGGGGCGACGGATTCGCCTTGCCCGCCGGGACTTGCAGCTTGACGAAGCCGACGATCTTCTTTGCCATGAATGGCTCCTCGAGTTCAAGCGACTGCCGAGGCAGTCTCCTCGTGTACCGACCCTTTCGTTGGAGAGGAACACACCGGGGTCGTGGCGGTGGCCTCTGTCAGATGGTGCGCTGCGCCTTGCCGGCTTCACGCGCGGCCTGACGCGCGACGGCGCGTCAGACCTTCTCGACCTGGGAGAAATCGAGCTCGACGGGCGTGGCGCGACCGAAGATCGTGACCGAGACGCGCACCTTGCTCTTCTCGTAGTTGACTTCCTCGACGGCGCCGTTGAAGTCGGTGAACGGCCCGTCCTTGACGCGGACCAGCTCGCCGACCGTCCACTCGACCTTGGGCCGCGGCTTGTCGACGCCCTCCTGCATCTGGTGGACGATCTTCATCACCTCAGCCTCGGAGATCGGCGCCGGGCGATTGCGGGCGCCGCCGACGAAACCGGTCACCTTGCTGGTGTGCTTCACCAGGTGCCAGCTCTCGTCGTCCATGTCCATCTCGACGAGGACGTAGCCGGGGAAGAAGCGACGCTCGGTGACGGACTTCTTGCCGTTCTTCAGCTCGACGACCTCTTCGGTCGGCACGAGGATGCGGCCGAACTTCGACTGCATCCCGGCGCGGTCGATGCGCTCCCGGAGGTTGCGCTCGACGGCCTTCTCCATGCCGGAATAGGCATGGACGACGTACCAGCGCTTGGTGGACGGCGCTGCGTCGGCCGTGGTGTCTTGTTGGGGGGTGTCGGTCATCGGTTCACCTCAGCGCTTCCAGCCCAGGACCAGGTCGTAGAGCACCCACTCGAGCGTCTTGTCGGTCAGCCACAGGAACAGCGCCATCACGAAGACGAACGCGAACACGTAACCGGTCATCTGCATCGCTTCCTTGCGAGTCGGCCAGACGACCTTCTTGACTTCCTTGACGGAGTCGCGCCCGAAGCTGGTCAATTGCTTGCCGGGCTCGGAGACGAAGAACACGGCCACCGCCGCGGCGATCAAGGCCAGCAGCGCGAGCACGCGAACCCAGAGGTCCTGCTTGCCCAGCAGGTAGAAGGCAGCGATGCCCCCCACCAGCAACACGGCGGCGGCAGCCAGCTTGGCCTTGTCGGCCCCGGTGGAGACGGTCTCGACGGGAGTTTGGACGGACATCGTGTTCAGTGCATTGCCGCCATCATGCAGCGGCATCGGGAGTTCGCATCAAGGACAAGGCCCGCCGGGCATTTCAGCGCCCGCGGGCCGCGTCTTCGAGGACCGGAAGATTCAACAGGTGGCAGGGGCAGAGGGAATCGAACCCCCAACCTTCGGTTTTGGAGACCGACGCTCTGCCAATTGAGCTATACCCCTGTGGCAATCTTTCGAGTCACTCGATGATCTTGGCGACGACGCCGGCGCCGACGGTGCGGCCACCCTCGCGGATCGCGAAGCGCAGTCCCTCTTCCATCGCGATCGGCGCGATCAGCTTGACCGTGATGCTGACGTTGTCGCCA
>JBILNT010000186.1:0-6698 GCA_044374875.1 Rubrivivax sp. | reverse complement strand
AAGACGCCCCGTATCTAGGCGCAAACCACAGCCATAGCTTGGGCTATGGCGCGGATTTGCAACGACGAGGCGGGGTGTCTTGGGGTGCAAGGCGGGCATGGGGGAAAGACTCTCAGGCTCTCAGGGCAGCCGCTCCAGCGCGCGCACGTAGACCGGGTCGTGCATCAGCTCGTCCCAGGGCAGCGGGTCGGTCTGCGGCAGCAGGGCCACGCGCCGGCGCTCGCTGTCGGGGTCGGGCTGCCAGCGCCCGGCGGAAGCGGCATCCTCCAGACCATCGAGCAGTTCGTCCACCGCACGGCCGCCGTCGAGCGACTGGTTGCACAGCAGCACCATGTCGCAGCCGGCGCCCAGCGCGATGGTGGCGCCTTCGGCGTAGCTCACCTCGCGCCCGTCGACCAGGCGCGCGCCCGCCATGCTGAGGTCGTCGCTGAAGATCGCGCCGGTGAAGCCGAGCCGGCCGCGCAGGAGCTCCTGCAGCCAGCGCGCCGAGAAACCCGCCGGCCGGGAGTCGACCTTGGGGTAGACCACGTGCGCCGGCATCACGCTGGCCAGCGTCGTCGACAACCATTCGTAGGGCTTCGCATCGTCGGCCAGGATGGCCCTGAGCGAGCGGCGGTCGACGGGGATGTCGACGTGGCTGTCGGCGGCGACGAAGCCGTGGCCGGGGAAGTGCTTGCCGCAGTTGGCCATCCCGGCGCGCAGCAGCCCGTGCATCAGGCTCTTGGCCAGCAGCGACGCGACCCGCGCGTCGCGGTGGAAGGCGCGGTCGCCGATCACGCCGCTGGGCCCATGGTCGAGGTCGAGCACCGGGGTGAAGCTCAGGTCCACGCCGCAGGCGCGCAGCTCGGCGCCGAGCACGAAGCCGCAGGCGCTGGCGGCGTCGGTAGCCGTCATCGCGTCCTTCATCCACAGCTCGCCGAGGCGGCGCATCGCCGGCAGGTGGGTGAAGCCGTCGCTGCGGAAGCGCTGCACGCGACCGCCTTCGTGGTCGACGCAGATCAGCATGTCGGGCCGCAGCGCCTTGATCTCGGCGGTCAGTGCGGTGAGCTGCGCTCGGTGCTCCCAGTTGCGCGCGAACAGGATCAGGCCGCCGGCCAGCGGGTGGGCGATGCGGCGGCGGTCGTCGGCCGTCAGCGTGGTGCCGGCGACGTCGAGCACGACAGGGGCGTGCAGGGTCATGGATTCATCTCCGGGGAAGGTTGGGCAGGCGCCAGCCGCGGGTCGACGGTCTCGACGACGACGAAGGTCGCGGCGTAGTCGGACTCGTCGGTGACGGTGACATGGGCCGTGAGTCCGCGGGCTTCGAACCAGTCCGCCAGCGCGCCCGACAGGCGCACGTACGGCTTGCCGCTCGGCTCGTTGAGGATCTCGCAGGCGCGCCAGGTCATGGGCATGCGGATGCCCAGCCCGATGGCCTTGGAGAACGCCTCCTTGGCCGAGAAGCGAGTGGCCAGGAAGCGCAAGCCGCGCGCCTCGGCCCGTGCGCGCCGGGCGTGGAAGACCTTCAGCTCGCGATCGCCCAGCACCTTCTCGGCGAAGCGGTCGCCACGGCGGGCCAGCGTGGCCTCGATGCGGCGGATGTCGCAGATGTCGGTGCCGATGCCGTAGATCACGGCGCGGCGCCGGGCGCGAAGGCCTCGCGGATGCAGCGCTGGTAGTCGCGCACGGTGGCCGGCAGCCCGAGCTCGAGCGCGTCGGCGATCAGCGCGTGGCCGATCGAGACCTCCAGCACGCCGGGCACGGCGCGCAGGAAGTCGGTCAGGTTGTCGCGGTTTAGGTCGTGGCCCGCATTGACGCCCAGGCCCGCGGCCAGTGCCGCCCGCGCCGCGGCGGCGAAGCGCTCGAGCTGCTCGCGCTGCGCGTGGCTGCCGTGCGCCGCGGCATAGGGTTCGGTGTAGAGCTCCACGCGGTCGGCGCCGGCCTGCCGCGCCAGCGGCATCGCCTCGGGCAGGGGGTCCATGAACAGGCTCACCCGCACGCCCAGCGAATGCAATTCATCGATCAGCGGCACCAGCCGCCCGCCGTCGGCGGAGAGGTCCCAGCCGTGATCGGAGGTGAACTGGCCAACGCTGTCGGGCACGAAGGTGCACTGGTGCGGCGCACGCCCGAGCGCGGCGAGCTCGCGCACCAGCGGCATCAGGTTGTGGAACGGGTTGCCCTCGATGTTGTACTCGGCCTCGGGCCACTGCAGCAGCAGTGCCGCGAGGTCGAAGACGTCGTGGCGCCGGATGTGGCGCTCGTCGGGCCGCGGGTGCACGGTGATGCCGTCGGCGCCCGCCTCCAGCGCCAGCGTCGCCGCCCGGATCACGCTGGGGATGCCCAGGTGCCGGGTGTTGCGCAGCAGCGCGACCTTGTTGACGTTGACCGACAGCGCGGTGTGGGCGCGGCGCTGCGGGCCGGCGCCTGCTTCTGGGGCGACGAGAGGGTTCATCGGGAATGGGGTGCGCCGTCGGGCCTGTCGATGAGCCTGCGAACGCCCTGGACGACGTCGCGCGTGCGCAGGCTCGCGGAGCCGAGATGATAGTGAACGAGCGTGCGCAGCATCGGGCGCAGCCCGGCCGCCGCCGGCGCCACGGCCTCGCGCAGCCGGTGGCCTCGCCCTGCGCCGGCCGGCAGCCCCAGCGCCGCCTCCACAGCCGCCAGCACGTCGCCACTCACGCCCGCCTCGCCGGCACGGGAAGGCCGCACGCCCGCCTCGGCGTCGATCACGTAGCGGCCGGCTGGCGCGAGCGGCTCGACGGTGAGCGTCACGCCGTCGAGTTCGGGCATCAGGCCCAGTTCGCGAAGCAGCACGACCTCGAAGGCGCGCAAGGCGGCCTCGCGCCCGGCCTCGGACTGGCCGAGCGCATCGACGGTGTCGGCATAGGCGTCGAAGAGCTCGGGGTGCGGGTCCTGCCGCGCCAGCATGCGCAGCAGCAGCTCGTTGAGGTAGAAACCGGCGAACAGCGCATCGCCTGCCGGCATCGGCCGGCCGCCGGCCCACTCGGCCGTGCGCAGCACGTGCACCTCGGCGTCGCCCGGCGGCGTGCGCCCGAGCTGCACGGCGATGCGCTGCAGCGGCAGCAGCACCGGCCGAAGTTGCGAGTACGGTCGCTTCGCGCCCTTGGCTGCCACCACCACGCGCCCGAGCTCGCGGGTGAACAGCTCGACGATCAGGCTCGTCTCGCTCCAGTCGTGGCGATGCAGCACGTAGGCGGGCGAAGGGCCCGACGCCGCCTTGCGCGAGCTCACGGCCTACTCGTAGCCGTAGCTGCGCAGGTGGCTCTCGTCGTCGGCCCAGCCCGAGCGCACCTTGACCCACAGCTCGAGGAAGACGCGGGCGTCGAGCAGCCGCTCGAGTTCCTGCCGAGCCTCGCTGCCAATGCGCTTGAGCCGCTCGCCACCGTCGCCGATCACCATGCCCTTGTGGGCGTCACGCTCGACGATGATGGTCGCCGAGATGCGGCGCAGGCCGCCCTCCTCCTCGAACTTGTCGATGACCACGGTCGAGGCATAGGGCAGCTCGTCGCCGGTCAGCCGGAACAGCTTCTCGCGGATGATCTCGCTGGCCAGGAAGCGCTCGCTGCGGTCGGTGAGCATGTCCTCGTCGTAGAACCAGGGCTGCTCGGGCAGGTACTTCGCGACGATGCCCAGCAGCCGGTCGACGTCGCCCTTGTCGGTGGCCGACATCGGCACGTACTCGGCAAAGGCGTGGCGATCCTGCATGCCGCGAAGCCAGGGCAGAAGCTCGGTGCGGCGGCGCACGGCGTCGAGCTTGTTGGCCACCAGGATGACGGGCTTGTCCTTGACCGACTCGCCCTGCAGCAGGCCCAGCACCTTCGCGTCGTCGAGCCCGAAGCGCCCCGCCTCGACGACGAAGATCACGGCGTCCACGTCGCCCAGCGTCGCCAGGACGGTGCGGTTGAGCGTGCGGTTGAGCGCCGCGCCGTGGCGCGTCTGGAAGCCCGGCGTGTCGACGAAGACGAACTGCGAATCGCCCGCCGTGCGCACCCCGGTGATGCGGTGCCGCGTGGTCTGCGCCTTCTTCGAGGTGATGCTGATCTTCTGCCCGACCAGCGCGTTGAGCAGCGTCGACTTGCCGACGTTGGGGCGGCCGACGATGGCCACGAGGCCGCAGCGGCGCGGGACCTCGCCCGGCTCGGATCCGGGGGCGGACGGGTTGTCGGGTGTCGTCATGGGGTGCGGGTCTCGGCCTCTCAGGATCGCAGCGGGCCACCGGGGCGGTCGCCGGCCTTCAGGGTGTCGAGCATGCGGCGCGCGGCTTCCTGCTCGGCGGCACGGCGCGAGCGGCCCTGGCCACGCTCGGCCAGGCTCAGCGCCGAGACCGCGCACTCGACCTCGAAGGTCTGGGCGTGGGCCTGGCCCAGCGTGGCGACGATGCGGTAGGCCGGCACCGCGAGGCGCCGTGCCTGCAGCCACTCCTGCAGCTCGGTCTTGGCGTCCTTGCTCCAGCTCTCGGCCTCGGTGGCGAGGATGACCTCGCCGAACAGGCTGCGCACGGCAGCCTCGGCACTGGGCCAGCCGCCGTCGAGGAAGATCGCGCCGAGCAGGGCCTCCACGGCGTCGGCGAGGATGGACGGCCGCTGGGCACCGCCGCCGCGGGTCTCGCCCTCGGACAGGCGCATCACCTCGGGCAGCCCGAGCAGCAGCGCCGCGCGGTGCAGGCTGTCCTCGCGAACGAGGTGGGCGCGCACGCGGGTCAGGTCACCCTCGTCGGAGCCGCCGAAGCGCTCGAACAGCATGGCCGAGACGGCCAGGTTGAGCACGGCGTCGCCGAGGAACTCGAGCCGCTCGTTGTGGTCGGCCCCGTAGCTGCGGTGCGTCAGCGCGCGCGTCAGGTGACGCGGTTCGCGGAAACGATAGCCAAGGCGCTGCTGGAGGGCGTCGAGTCGGGGATCCATCGGGTGAGAAGTCGGGCGGCAGCCGCGGCGGGGCGCGGCATCGCATCGTACTTCGTCTTACTTCGACCGTCCCTCGTAGCGGATCAGCAGATAGACCGGGCCGCCCAGGGGGATCTCCTTGTCGTAGGAGAAGGCGATGACGAGCCTGTCGTTGACCTTGGTGATGTCGAGGTCCTTGCCCGAGATCTCGGAGATCGCGTACTCGATGCTCTTGTGCTTGTCGAAGGCGGCGCGCACCTCCGGCACGGTGGTCGGCGGCGAGTCGACGATCTTGTTGATCGTGCGCTGGATGGTCAGGTACTCGTTGATCGTCGGCAGCACACGCACGCCGACGTAGCCCGCGAAGCTGATCAGGATCGCCCAGAACATCAGCCCGAACAGCGTGATGCCCCGCTGGCGTGCGCGCGGGATGCCCGGTTTGCGCGTCATCTCAGTTGCCCCCCGAGGGCGAAGCGCCGGCATGGCGGGAACGTTCAGCGGAACGACCCGATCCGGCCGAGGTTGCCGAAGTTCATCCAGACGAAGAATGCCTTGCCGACGAGGTTCTCGTCCGGCACAAATCCCCAGAATCTCGAGTCCTGCGAGTTGTCCCGGTTGTCACCCATCACGAAGTAGTGCCCCGGCGGCACCTTGCACACCACGCCGTCGGCGCCGTAGCGGCAGTTCCCGGCCATCGGGAAGCCCTTGGGCTCGGGCCCGTAATAGGCCTGCCGGCGGGGGTCGACGAGGATGCGGTGCTCGACCTCGCCGAGCTTCTCGCTGAACTGCGGCGCGTAGCGCAGGCTGTCCTCGTCGTAGAAATCGCCCAGCGCCTTGGTGGGCACGGGCTGACCATTGACCGTGAGCTTCTGGTTGACGTAGGCGATCTCGTCGCCCGGCACGCCGACCACGCGCTTGATGTAGTCCAGCCTCGTGTCCACCGGGTAGCGAAACACCACCACGTCGCCGCGCTGCGGGTCGTTGTTGGCGACGATCTTGCGGTTGAGCACCGGCAGGCGAACGCCGTAGTGGTACTTGTTGACCAGGATGAGGTCGCCGACCAGCAGCGTCGGCACCATCGAGCCCGAAGGGATCTTGAACGGCTCGAAGAGGAACGAACGCAGCACGAAGACCACGAGGATCACCGGGAACAGGCCGGCCGTCCAGTCGAGCCACCAGGGCTGCGCGAGCAGCTTGGCCCGGGCCTCGGCGACGTCGCCGTCGACCTTCTCGATGCCCATGCGGGCCAGTTCGGCACGACGCTCCTCGTGCTCGCGCTGCAGCGCCGCGGCGGCGGCCTCGCGGGCCGGCTTGAAGCGCAGCTTCTCGGCGACCCAGTAGACGAAGGTGGCCACCGTCAGCACGAACAGCAGCAGCGAGAAGTTGCCGGTCCACTGGCCGAGGAACCAGCCGCCGAGGTAGACGAACAGCGCGCCGTACAGCGCAGCGGTGAGAGAGCTCATCGATGGGGAAGGTGTCAGTCGTCGACCTGGAGGATGGCGAGGAAGGCCTCCTGCGGGACCTCGACCGAGCCGATCTGCTTCATCCGCTTCTTGCCCGCCTTCTGCTTCTCGAGCAGCTTGCGCTTGCGGGTGATGTCGCCGCCGTAGCATTTTGCCAGCACGTTCTTGCGCAGGGCCTTGATGTTCTCGCGCGCGATGATGTTGGCGCCGATCGCGGCCTGGATCGCCACGTCGTACATCTGGCGCGGGATGATCTCGCGCATCTTGGCCGCCACCTCGCGGCCGCGGTACTGCGACTGGCTGCGATGGACGATGATCGACAGCGCGTCGATGCGGTCGCCGTTGATCAGCATGT
>JBILNT010000185.1:0-6759 GCA_044374875.1 Rubrivivax sp. | reverse complement strand
TGATGGCGGACAGTTGGCCTACCATCCGGGCTGTCACTCAGGCACTCCACCCAGGGTGTCCGCGATCGCCTGGAACGCTGTCCGCGATCAGCCTGGAATGAGTGTCCGCGATCAGTGGAATGCGCAGCCGGTTTCTTCGAGTCGATCGGCAAGCGAAAGGACCAGCGCCCAAACATCCGGCCGCTTCAGGGTCTCCAACATCAGCGCCGCCAGCCACTCGAACTCCCATCGGGGGAATCAACAGCCAGGAATGCGCCCATGCCAACGCGATGTCGTCTGGACCGCCATCGCCTTCGTCCAGGTAGGGCGTCTCGTCAGGCCTCTGGTGAAGCTGCTCGGCGGCGGGGCCTGCTAGGCACGCGCACAGGTGCGCCCGGACTTGCCGCCGGCACTCACGCGCGGCCCCGGGGCTTGCCGCGTCGATCCGCCGCAGCATCTCGGTAAACGCTCGCCGGTCGGCCACTGCGCCGTCTTGCTCATCGTCCCACCGGATGAACAGGCTTGCGGGCGAATCGGCCGTACTGCACATGCCCAGCAGGTCCCCTACCACGCTGCCTTTGCGCCCAGTCGTCTGCCAGCCCGTCGAGCCCAGGGGCGTCACGGCCACCCGGTACACCCAGACCCCACCCAGGGCATAGACATCAGCGTGCGCGGCTTCGTGCACGCACACGGCCCGCCGCAGCTCACGGGAAATGGGCGGGCGGGTACCCCACGGCTCGCATGGAGGTCGTCGTGGCGCTCATCGCTCGGTCTCCTCTGTGGTGCGGTGGCAGAGGTGGTACGCGACGTTCAAAAGTTCCGCCAGCTCGGCCCCGGCGCCGGAGCCGGTTGGGCTGCGCCAACTTCCGCAGGCCCGCCTCAGGGCGACCCCGAACTCCGGGATCATGTCGGCCTGCAGCTCGAGTGCCTGGTGGACCCGATAGAAGTGGGCGAACGGGCGGGCAGCGCGGCTCAGCGGCGCCAGGTCGCAGCGCACCACGTCGATCGGGGCGTCCAGCCACTCGTGAACATCTCTCGGGTTCGCCAAAGGGCTCGGCGTCGCCGTGTCGGCGTGGCCGTTATCCTCCAAACTAGCTCTCAAGCAGGCCTCCTGTGACCGTGGGCTGGGGCACCGTTGCTGTCGGTATTTCGGTCCGCTTTGCTGCTGAACAACGCGGCCCGGTGCTTGGCAGCCGGCCGGGCGTCGTTTCTACTCTCCGACCACTACCAGCACGGGCCTCCCGGGCTCGGCTTGGGCGGCCTTGTCGAAGGCGAACCCCACGCCGGCAGACTCCGCGATGAATCGCTCCACTCGCTCCAGGTGGGGGCGCAGGGCATCGAGACTGCGGGGCTTGTAGCCCTCATGCACCGCGCTGGGACGGTGCCCCATCGCTTGCGCTATGGCCCCTGCTGGCGCTCCAGCAGCCTCGCCCAGCAGCGCATAAGACCGGCGCAGCCCGTGCAGCGTCAGGTGCCCCACGCCGGCCTCGCTCAGTGCTCGCTCGTGCGCGGCTCGCGGGTCGGTCAGCCGGCCAGCCTTGCCGGAACTGGCGAATACGAACGGCGAAGGGTTGCCCTCGCCGTCCCTGCCCCTCGGCAGCGCGGCCAGCAGCGAGGCCAGGAACGGGCATAGCGGCAGCGTGCGGGTGTCACCCACCTTGTCAGCAATGGTCATCTTGCGCCAGCGGAAATCGACGGCATCCCAGCGCAGCGCGGCCAGTTCCTCCCGGCGTGCGCCGGTCAGCAGCAGCGCGCGCAGGTAGACGCTCGCGGTTCGGTTCGGCAGACGCTCCACGGCGGACCACCACCCGGACACCTGGGCAAGCTCCAGCGCATCTGTGCGGCGCTCGGCCGCAGGCAGGTTCTCGATGATGGCGGGTGCGCGGCCCACCTCCCGGTTCACGAGATCGCGGTACTCGGGGCGGGCCGATGCCCAGCGCAGGAATCCCCGGAACATCATCAGCGCGCGGGTGGCTTGGTGCGTGCTGCGCTTGCTCTCGGTGGCGAACCAGTCGGCAAGCCGGTCCTCGGTCACGCTCGCCAGCGGCCAGGACAGCAGCGGGTGCAGGTGCCCCGGCAGCGTCAACCCCTTGCCTCGCTTCTTCGGCACACCGCCGGGCGCGGTCATGGCTGTCATGTCCAATACGTAGCGCGGCTTCCACGCGGCACGGCGCTTAGGTCGGCCTTCGACCGTGTAGCGGCTCCAGGCTTCGCCGACGGTCACGATCTGGGCCTGAGCCTCGACGGCGGCAGCGGCTCGCTCGGCCTTCGCTGTGGTCTTTAGCGCGCGGGGGTCGCGCCCGAGGTCAATTTCCTTTTGCAGCGTCCTCGCATGCTCGCGGGCGTCGAGCAGCTTCCAAACGGATGGCTTGCCGATGGTGAGGCGCACGGTTCGGCCGTCGATGCGGGCCTGATAGACGTAGACCGGCGAACCTCCACGCTTGACGCGCAGCCCGAGCCCCGGCGCTACGGTGTCCCAGAGGAACGCTTGCTCTCGATCGGTCGGTGCCTTGAACGCAGCAACCCGCGCGGCGGTAAAGGGAACCTTCGACGTTGCCATGCTGCCCCTTCTGGCCCCTACACCGGCCGCCGGTGTAACGGCGGGTGTAAGCAGATTTCCCCATAACATCTCAACCCACATCAACATTCTACCTGTATCTGCACACAGTAAAACTCGCTTAAGTTATTGATTTTTATAGCGCCTACCAACGAAGCTCAACACAAACGAACGGGTGTTCCTCCGCATTCGTAATGCGAAGGTCTGGAGTTCGACTCTCTTCACCGGCACCAGACGCAAGGTCGCCAGGCTGCAGGCAGCCGACGAGACCCAGAGAGCCCAGGCACCCCCTGGGCTCTTTGCCTTGCAGCGCCTGGCACCGGCTCAACCCGCGGCGCCGCGGACCGATAACCACGACGTGACACTCGTCTCCAGCGTCGGATCGGTCGGCCCAACGGCATTCGCGCCGTCGCCTCAGGACGGCCCACTGAGCGTGGCCGCCGCGCTGCGTACGCTGAGGCTGCGCCCAGGCACCACGGTGGCCGTCAGCGACAGCGCCGAGAACATCCAGCGCAACTTCGACGCCCTGCAGGCGGTGGCTGCCCGGGTGTCCAGCCTGTCGGCGAGCGACGGCGCGCAGACGCTCACGGTCACCGCCGCCCAGTACGCGCGCGGCGGTGCGGTGCTGCAGAAGTGGGCCGCCGGCGTCGGCAACACCGTCGAGGTCAGCGGCGTCAGCGCGGCCACTGCCGGCGCCATGATCGCGGGCAAGCCGTCCTGGGTGAGCTCGATCACCGTGGCCGACACGGCCGCCAACCTGCAGCGCAGGCTCGACGACTTGCAGACCCTCGCCACCGGCGGCAGCTTGCGTCAGATCGTGCAAACCGGCCCCGCCACGGCGCTGCGGATGAGTGCCGCACAGCTGGCCAGTCGAAGCGACGCGCTGGCGCTGTTCAGGAACCAGGCCTACACGCTGGCCATCACCGACGCCAGCGTGGCGCAGACGCTGGGACTGAACGGGCAGGCCGCCCTGACAGCGAACTCCCGCGTCCGGTCGATCGACGTCAAGGACACCACCGAGGCGATCGAGAACAACCTCGACGGGCTGCAACGCATGGGCCTGCGGCTGAAGAGCATCTCGCGGACCGGCGAGGACAGTTCGCTGACCATCACGGGCGAGCAGTACGCGAAGAACGCCATCGTCCTCGGCAAGATCGTCACGCCCTTCCAGCTCGACGTGATCCGCGCCTCCGCGGCGCAGAGCGCACGACTTGCGGCCGACCGCAAGGTGATCACCGTCTCGCTGGACGACACCGCTGCCAACCTCGGCAGGAGCTGGTCGCTGATCCAGCGCTTGTCGGACAGCCTGAGCGGCATGCAGGTCAGGGACGCCGCCAACGCCATCACGGTCAGCAGCGAGCAGCTGGCACTGAGCGAGCGGATGCTGGCCCGCCTGAACGCCATCGACGGGATGAGCTACAAGCTCAACGTGACCGGTGTCGGCGCGGATCAGGCGGCCGACGTGGCGGCCCTCGACCGCGTGGCCTCGGTGACGGTCAGGGACAGCGCCGACAGCATCGCGGGCGCCCTGGCCGGCCTGGCCGGGAGCGGGAAGCTGCAGGGCATCGTGCTGACCGGGCCGGCCCGCACCCTGGCAATCGACGCCTCGAGGCTCGTCGGCAGTGCCGCGGCGGCCACGCAGACGGTGCTGGACCGGATCAGCGGAGGCAGCTTCGGCGTTGCCGCCCGCGGCGCGACGATGGACATGCTGAGCGACCTTGCCGCCAACACGCGGGTCACCGCGGTGGAATTCGGTGGCACGAGCGCCGAGATCGCCAGCAACATCGAGACCCTCGCGCGGCTCGGACGGCGCGTGTCCGTCATCCGGCAGAGCGACGCCGGCGAGGCCATCACGCTGAGCCAGTCGAGCTTCGAGGGTCGCGCGGGGTTGCTAGGACGGATCGAGGGCGGCTATCGCGTGAACCTGACCGGCGCCACCGCAGGCAAGGCGCTTGCTGCGGCGCTCAATCCCAACGTTGCCAGGATCAGCGTCACCGACACCGGCCGGAGCATCGCTGCCAGCTGGAGCGCCCTGCGTTCCCTCGGCTCGCTGCTGCAGGGGGTGACGGAGACCGACGCCGGCGCCATTGCGCTTTCGGCCGCCGACTACATCGCCGGCAAGGCGGACGGCCTGACCGGCAAGCTCGACGCGGCCCAGCGCTTCGTGGTCCAGGGCGCGGACGTGGACGACGCCATGGCCATCGCTGCCGACGACCAGGTCGAGCGCATCGAGATCACGACCACGGGCAGCACGGTTGCCGAGCGGCTCGCCGACCTCGACAGCCTCCGCGGTTCCGGCAAGGTCAGCAGCATGTCGCTGCGCGCCGGCGCCACGAACGTCCGCGTTCGCGCCGATCAGCTCAACGGCGCGCAGGGCGTGCTGGACATGATCTCGGGCGGCCGTTACACGCTGTCGGTCGACCGCGTGGACGTCGCCGCCGCCGCGCAGCTGGCACTCAACGGCAAGGTCACCAGCATGCAGGTGCGCGGCGACGCGGCAGGCATCGCGGAGAACCTGGCTTCGCTCTCGGCGCTGGGGCAGCGCCTGGCCGCCATCGAACGCACCGACGGCACCGCCACGGCACTGACACTCACTGGCGCGGCCTTCGAGCAGCAGCAGACCACCCTGGCCAAGATCGCCGGTGGCTTTGCGGTGGAGCTCTCGCAGGTCGAGGCCTCGCGGGCGGCCACGCTGGCGGCGAACGCCCGCGTGCGCTCCCTGCAAGTCAGCGACGCCGCCGAGCGTCTGTCTGCCGCCTGGAACAGCCTGGACGGGATCGGCACCAGGCTCGCCGGCATCGAGCAGACCCATGCCTCGCCGGTGCAGCTGAGCATGGCGCAGTGGTCAACCGGCGCGTCGCTGGCCGGAAAGTGGACGACACCGTTCGCGGCTTCGGTCTCGGGCGCTCGGGTGTCGGATCTGGCGGCGCTGGCCGCCAACGGCGCGGTGCAGCGCATCCAGGTCAGCGATGACGCCGCCACGATCGCACAAGCCTGGGGCGATCTCGCTGCGCAGGAGAAGCTGACGCAGCTCACGATCAGCGACCCCGGCACGGCGATGTCGATGTCGGGCGCCTCCTTCAAGGCGTCGACGGACCTGCTCGGCCGCATCAGCGGCGGTCAGTACAAGGTGACCTTGACCGACGTGGATGCCGCCGACGTCTCGCTCCTGGGTGCCAACAGCCGCGTGAGCTCGATGGACGTCACCGGCGCGGCCGGCGACGTGGCGCCGAACTTCGGCAGCCTGAATGCGCTCGGCCGCACCGGGCGGCTGGGCTCGATCACGCTGTCCGAGGATGGCTCGACGCTGACCCTGGCCGCGGCGCAGGTGCGTGAGGGCACGTCCACGCTGGCGCAGATCACCAGCGCCTACCGCATCGCCGCCACGAGTGTGGCCCTGGCCGACGTGGCGGACATCCAGGCGGTTCCCGAAGTGGCCACGATCGCGGTGCGTGACAGCGCAAGCAACGTCTCCGATCGCTTCTCCGAACTCGTCGGGATGGGCGCGCTCGTCAACGGCCTCGGCCTGACCGACGCGCAGCCCGTTCTGTCGCTGACGCAGCAGCAGCGCACCGAGGGCGCCGCCCTGCTGGCCCGCACCACGGGCAGCTGGGCGATCGACCTCAGCGGGGCATCGGCGGCCGACGTCGAGACGCTCGACGCCGATCCGACCCTGCGGCAGATCGGGGTCAGCGACAGCGCGGCGCGCATCGCCGGGAACTGGAGCGCGCTGGTCGCCTCGTATGCCGAAGGCGCCGGCAAGCTGACATCGCTGAACGTGGACGGGGACGAGATGCTGATGCTCACCCAGGCGCAGCAGCTCGAGGGCGCATCGATGATCGCAGCACTGCTGTCGGACCGCACGATCGGCACGATGGCCTGATCGAACGCGCTCCCCCTGCGCGCCAGCGCGGTCATCCAGGCCAGCCCGGGGGACGGATCGGGACGACGCGTGAACGACCTGGTATTCATCCCGACCGATGAGTCGGGAATTGACTCGCCCTTCGCGGCTGCATCCATGACGCAGCTACAGTCCGCCCAGCAGTCCTTGACCAGCGCCGACACCCCGGCATGGTCTGCGGCCGCGCCGTACGGCGGCCTTGTCGTCCCCACCCCCCCCCGAGGTGCTGATGAAGCTGCCCGACTATTCCCCGCCGGAAGCCCTGCGCGCCAACATCGCCGTCGGCGCCGCGCCCCGCATCGTGCTGGTGGCGTTCACGCTG
>JBILNT010000184.1:0-6768 GCA_044374875.1 Rubrivivax sp. | reverse complement strand
AAGACCCCAGAACGTCCCAGATGGCACTTCACGCGCCGGCGACTCGCTTCGCGGCGCTTGCATCGCCGTGTCAGCCGCGCGAAGCACAGCCGGCGGCGCAAATCAAATGCCTCTCGGGCTCTGAGGCCGGCGCCATGGCGTCGCCGCTGGATTGCAGGGCCACGGCGAGGGCCGCGGCCCACTCGGGCACGGTGGAACGCTCCGGGTCGAGCGCCAGCGGGGCATGCCAGGCGCGCATCAGGGCCAGCCGCCCGGCGGATCCCTCGATCACCACACGGCGCACGGCCCGCCGCGTGGCGGCGTCGGCACGCCCGGCAAAACGCACGAAGCTGCTCTCCAGCGCGTGAAGGTGGGCGGCGGCCTCGCGTCGCGCCTGGGCGGTGGCGCACGGGTCGTCCAGGCGCGCCCGGCCCAGGGCCAGAGCGCCCTCCAGCCGCTCGCGCACGTCCGCCGGCACGCAGGCGGCATGCGGCTGCAGCCGCAGACCGGCGGCCAGCGCCAGCGAGAGTTCGGCCATCGCCGCATCGGCCACGTCGTCGGCACGCTCGGTGACCAGGCGAAGGAAGCGCAGCACCAGCGCCAGTTGCTCTCGAGCCAGCGGGTTGGCGGCGTCCAGCGACGGCGCCACCACCTGGGTCAGGGCACGTTCCGCCGCGCGCAGCACGTTGTCGAAGGGGTGGCTCACGCCAGGGCCTCCAGTTCGCGACGAAGGATCTCCAGGGCGCCCCAGCCGACGGCCTCCGTCGACGCGAGCAGGATGTCCTGGTGCGACTTGCCCAGGCGCACGACACGCTGGCTGGTGCCGATGGCGGCCACGGCCACCTGGTAGGCGTTGAACAGGGTGTACCAGCGCAGGCGCGCCGGGTCGACCGACAGGCCCGACGCAGCCTCGTATTCGGCCAGGAAGCGATCGACCGGCACCAGCCCGCTGGCAAGGAAGGTCGCCCCGTCCTCGGCCAGACAGCCGAACACGCGGCTGGTGGCCCACGCGAGGTCGCGGTGGCGGTCACCGAGGTATCCGCGCTCCCAGTCGAGGACCGCGGTGATGCGGCCGCTGGCCTCGTCGAAGAGGAAGTTGCCCGAGCGATAGTCGCCGTGCACGATGCTCACGCGGTCGAGCACGGGCAGGTGCTCGTCGAGCCAGTCGGCGGCTGCCTCGACCAGCGCCACGTCGCCGCGTCGGTCCTCGTCCCAGACGCGGCGCGCACGCGCCAGCTGCCACTCGGCGGTCTGCGTGGTGCCGCGGGCGGGAAGGTCGAACGACGCGAAGCCCGGTCCCTCGGTGCCGATGGTGTGCAGCCGCGCCAGGCAGGCCACGAACTGCGGGCCGAGCGCGTCGCGCAGCTCGGGACTGAACTGCGTTCCTATGCCCGAGAGCGCTCCGCTGGCCGTGCGCGACGGCTTGGTGACGCCCTCGGCAAACGCGTAGATCAGCGCCGGCTCGGGGAAGTGCTCGGCGCGGTCGTCCACCCAGTACGCATGCGGCACCGGCAGGTGGGGCTCGCAGGCCCGGAGGAGCTCGAACTCGCGCGCGCGGCTGGTCGAGTTCAGCGACTCCGCCGGCTCCATGCGCACGACAAGACGCCGTCGCACGGGCATGGCGTCGCCCTGCAGTCGCGCCACCAGCGAGAAGCCCATCTGGATCTTGGAGGCACCGCCGGAAAACCAGCAGGGCTCGCCGATCTCGAACTCGCCCTCGATGCGCGGGCGCAGGAAGTCGCGCAGCCAGCCGGACAGATCGGCGAGCGTGACAGCGGCCGGAGCAGGCCGTGCGCGGCGCTCGAGCTTGCGCCCGAGGATCGCCTCCATCTCGCGCTCGGTCGGGTACCACAGCCGCATCAGGGCGTCGAAGGCGGCGTCGGGCGCATCGCGGCGGGCATCGTCGACGTCGAGCGGGAACCGATCGCGCGACGTCAGGGAGTCGGTCAGGGGATGACTGTTCACGCAAACGATCGTACGCGTGTGAACGATCTGTGCGATGCTGGATTTCCAAGCCTGCGAAAGTCCCCCACGCGGCATTCGCCGCCGCCGGACCTTCAGGCCGCCGAAGGCACGCCGTGGACGCGCAGACGCCGGTAGCCCAGCTCGATCAGGCCTTCACGCTCGAGCGTCCGCAGTTCGGCGTTGACTCGCTGGCGCGACGCGCCGACTGCCGCGGCGACGTCGCGCTGCGAGATCGCCAGGCTCCAGGTGCCGGGGCCTTCGGGCTGCCCGTTGAGCACTGCCAGATGGCGAAGCACGCCGAGCACGCGATGCGTCAGCGTCGCTTCGGTGCGTACGGTGACCAGTTCGATGAGGTCGTAGGCATAGCCCGCCAGCAACTGTGCCGCCGACATGGCCACGCGAACGTCCGAGCGCAGCATCTCGAGCAACGCGTCTCGCTCGACCTGCAGCGTCACGCAATCGTCGAAGGCCACGATGTCCACAGGCAGCGGGCGGCCGGATACGGCAGACGCCAACCCGACGACCTCTCCCGGCTGCTGCCAGCGAAAGAACACCTCGTGACCGGGCGTGGCCGGCGAGGTGATGCGCAGACGCCCCCGCAGCACGACCTGGACCCAGGGCACGACCAGGCCATGAGCCAGCACCGTGGTCCCGTCGACCCATGCGCGGCGCACGCCACGCGCATGCAGTGCGGCAGAGATCTCGGGCGGGAACGCCTTGATCGAAGGAAGGACGGGATCAGCGCGACTGCGGATGCCTGGGGAACGGCTTGCGACCATGATCCGGAACAACAGATCGGAGGACCATCATAGTAGCCACGCGCGCGAGCACGATGCCCCAGGCCTCCCCCGCGGTAGTGCCGTGTCAGCGTCTACCCAAGGAGTCCTCTCACTCCCGCCCCGACCTCATCGCGCGCGACAGCAGCACCACCGGGATCAGTCCCACCGCCACGATCGCCAGCGACGGCAGCGCCGCCTCGCCCAGGCGCTCGTCGCGCGCGAAGTTGTAGGCCACCACCGCCAGCGTGTCGCTGCCGAACGGGCGCAGCACCAGCGTGGCCGGCAACTCCTTCATCACGTCGACGAACACGAGCAGCAACGCGGCCAGCGCCGAGCGGCGAAGCAGCGGCAGGTGCAGCTCGCGAAAGACGCGCGCCGGCGTGCTGCCGAGCATGCGCGCCGTCTCGTCGACCGACATCGGCACACGCGCGTAGCCCGACTCGACCGACTGCAGCGCCACCGCCGCGAAGCGCACCAGGTAGGCGTAGACCAGGCCCAGCAGGGTGCCGGTGACCAGCATCGACACCGGGCTGGCCGGCCAGCGCGCCTGCACCCAGCCCACCGGCAGCAGGATGCCCACGGCGATCACCGCACCCGGCACCGCGTAGCCCAGCGACAGCACGCGCGCGGCCGCAGGCAGCACGCGCCCGCCGCCGCGCCGCAGCACGAAGCCCAGCAGCAGGGCCAGCGCCGTGGCGGCCACGGCGGCGATGCCGGCCAGCCGGAAGCTGGACCAGGCCCACTCGAGGAAACGGTCGACCGGCAGGCCGAATTCCGAGTGCAGCGCCTCCTGCCAGAGCATCCTCGCCAGCCACAGCACCGGCAGCACGAAGCCCAGCAGCACCGGCAGCGCGCAGAACACCCACATGCCGGCGGCGGCCGCGCCGCGCAGCCGCAGCGGCCTGGCCTCGGCCGAGCCGGCGCCGCCGCCGCGGCTGGCCGCGAAGCGCATGCGCCGCTGCGCCGCGCGTTCGGCCAGCAGCAGCGCCCCCACCACCAGCAGCAGCACCGAGGCCAGCTGCGCCGCGGCCACGCGGTCGTTCATCACCAGCCAGGCCTTGTAGATGCCGGTGCTGAAGGTCGTCAGCCCGAAGTAGGCGCCGACGCCGTAATCGGCCAGCGTCTCCATCAGCGCCAGCGCCACGCCGGCGGCGATGGCAGGGCGCGCCAGCGGCAGCGCGACTTCCAGCACGCGGCGACGCATGCCGGCGCCGAGCAGCCGGGCAGCCTCCATCATCTGCACCGCCCGCTCGCCCAGCGCCGTGCGCGTGAGCAGGTAGACGTAGGGGTACAGGCACAGCACGAACAGGATCACCGCACCCCACAGGCTGCGCACGTCGGGCCACAGCGGACCGCGCACGCCCAGCCACTCGCGAAGCGTGGTCTGCAGCGGGCTGCTGAACTGCAGCGCATCGGTCCAGGCATAGGCCAGCACGTAGGCCGGCATCGCCAGGGGCAGCAGCAGCGCCCACTCGAAGCTGCGGCGGCCCGGGAAGTCGAACAGCGTCACCGCGGCCGCGGTCGCCGCGCCGAGCAGCATCACGCCGACCCCCACGCCAAGGGCCAGCAGCACCGACTGCGCAGCGTAGCCCGCCAGCACGGTCGAGGCCTGGTGACGCAGCACCTCCAGCGCGGCGGCGTCCAGCGCGAACCACGCGCCCAGCACGCCGAGCACCGGCAGCGCCAGCAGCAGGCAAAGGGCAGTCAGCAGCAGGCGCAACGCATACCTCAGTAAATGGGAACCATCCTCATTCGTGGCCGCGCGATTATCATCGAGCCATGTTTCTGAGCCTGGAATCGGTAACGGTGCGCTACGCCCGCGCCGCCGCGGGGCGGCCCGCAGTGGAGGGGGCCACGCTGGGGCTGCGGCGCGGCCAGATCGGCGTGCTGATCGGGCCCTCGGGCTGCGGCAAGACCTCGCTGCTGCGTGCCGTGGCCGGGCTGGAGCGCGTGGCCGGCGGCCGCGTCACCATGGGCGGGCGCACGCTCTCCGACACCGTCGCGGGGGTCCACGTGGCGCCCGAGGAGCGCCGCATCGGCATGGTGTTCCAGGATTACGCGCTGTTTCCCCACCTGAGCGTGGCCGACAACATCGCCTTCGGCCTGCGCCACCTGCCGCGCCCGCAGCGCGAGGCGCGCGTGACGCAGATGCTCGAGCTGGTCGGCCTGGCCCACGCCGCGAAGCGCCTGCCGCACCAGCTCTCGGGCGGGCAGCAGCAGCGCATCGCGCTGGCGCGGGCGCTGGCCCCCGGCCCGGAACTGCTGCTGCTCGACGAACCCTTCTCCAGCCTGGACGTCGACCTGCGCGAGCGCCTGGCCCAGGAGCTGCGCGCCATCCTCGAGGACAGCGGCACCACGGCGCTGTTCGTGACGCACGACCAGATCGAGGCCTTCGCGCTGGGCGACGTGATCGGGGTGATGCACCAGGGCAGGCTGGAGCAATGGGACGACGCCTACACGATCTACCACCGCCCGGCCAGCCGTTTCGTGGCCCGCTTCATCGGCCACGGCGTGTTCACGCCGGCCCAGATCGTGGCCTGCGACCACGGCCCCTGCGTGCACACGCCGCTGGGCGAACTGGCCGACCTGGCCGAGTGCCCCCTGCCCGCTGCCTACCCGGCCGGCGAGTGTGACGTCCTGCTGCGCGCCGACGACATCGTGCACGACGACGACAGCCCGGTGAAGGCGCGCATCGAGCGCAAGGCCTTCCGTGGCTCGGAATTCCTCTACACGCTGCGCCTGGCCAGCGGCGAGCAGGTGCTCGCCCACGTGCCCTCGCACCACGACCACCACGTCGGCGAGTGGATCGGGATCCGCCCGCAGGTCGACCATGTCGTGACCTTCTCGCGCGAGCGCGAGGGCGGCTGACCGGTGTGCACGATTCCGGGTGCCGGGCGTCCTCGCGCGCGGGAAATCCACGCCCGATGGCAACTTTCCGGCGCATTCCGGGTCTTCGGCATGTACCCGGTCCTATACTGGAACCGGTCCGCCAAGGGTGCAAGGTCGTGAAGGGTCAGGCCATGGGTTCGAAACTCGGAGCAGTCGGTTTGCTTGCCGTCGGTGCCGTTGCCGGCGCGCTGACGACCATGCAGCTGCAGGCGAACGCGCGCAATGCGCTGGCGCCGCTGCCGCTGGAGGAACTGCAGCAGCTCGCTGCCGTCTTCGGCATGGTCAAGAGCGACTACGTCGAGCCGGTCGACGAGAAGAAGCTGATCAACGACGCCATCGCGGGGATGGTCTCGGGGCTGGACCCGCACTCGCAGTACTTCGACAGGAAGACCTTCAAGGAATTCCGCGAGAGCACCGGCGGCAAGTTCGTCGGCATCGGGATCGAGATGGGCATGGAGGACGGCGTCGTCAAGGTCGTCTCGCCGATCGAGGGCTCGCCGGCGTTCCGTGCCGGGCTCAAGCCCGGCGACCTGATCACCCGCATCGACGAGACACCGGTCAAGGGCATGACGGTCGACCAGGCTGTCAAGCGCATGCGCGGCGAGCCCAACACCAAGGTCCAGCTGACGGTCTTCCGCAAGGGCGAGAACCGCACCTTCCCCGTGACCATCGTGCGCGAGGAGATCCGCGTGCAGAGCGTGCGCGCGAAGATGGTCCAGCCGGGCTACGCCTGGGTGCGCGTGAGCCAGTTCCAGGACCGCACGGTGGACGACTTCGTGCGCAAGGTCGACGAGCTGTACAAGCAGGACCCGAACATCAAGGGCATGGTGCTGGACCTGCGCAACGACCCGGGCGGCCTGCTCGACGGGGCGGTGGCGCTGTCGGCCGCCTTCCTGCCCGAGAACGTCGTCGTCGTCAGCACCAACGGGCAGATCCCGGAGTCGCGCCAGACCTTCAAGGCCAACCCGCAGGACTACGTGCGCCGCGGCGCCGACCCGCTGCGCAAGCTGCCGGCCGCGCTGAAGACGGTGCCGCTGGTGGTGCTGGTCAACGAAGGCTCGGCCTCGGCCAGCGAGATCGTCGCCGGCGCGCTGCAGGACCACAAGCGCGCCACCATCATGGGGGCGCAGACCTTCGGCAAGGGCTCGGTGCAGAC
>JBILNT010000182.1:0-6818 GCA_044374875.1 Rubrivivax sp. | reverse complement strand
CGGCTTCACGGACATCATCTACAAGGTGGCCACGCGCCCCGAGGCGCGCATCGGCTCGGACGCCATCTGGGACAAGGCCGAGCACGCGCTGATGGAAAGCCTGCGCGCCAGCGGCTGCGAGTTCGTCATCGCCCCGGGCGACGGCGCCTTCTACGGCCCGAAGATCGAGTACACGCTCAAGGACGCGATCGGCCGCCAGTGGCAGTGCGGGACGATGCAGGTCGACTTCTCGATGGCCGAGCGGCTCGACGCCGTCTACGTGGCCGAATCCGGGGAGCGTCGCCACCCGGTGATGCTGCACCGGGCCATCGTCGGCAGCCTGGAGCGCTTCATCGGCATCCTCGTCGAGCAGCACGCCGGCGCCCTGCCGGCCTGGCTCGCGCCGGTGCAGGTGGTGGTGACGTCGATCACCGACGGGCAGGCGGAGTACGCGGCCGAGGTGGCGAAAACGCTGCAAAAACAGGGAGTTAGAGTCCAGGTCGACCTGCGCAACGAGAAAATCACCTATAAAATCCGGGAACATTCCCTGCAGAAGGTTCCGTACATCCTCGTCGTGGGCGACAAGGAAAAGGCGAACGGAACCGTTGCGGTGCGCGCCCGGGGCAACCAGGATCTCGGTGTGATGACCCTCGCAGACTTCGCCGCGAAGCTCTCCGACGACATCACCCGCAAGGCCTGACGCCAGGGCGCGTCTTCGTCGTTTCGTGGCCTGCTTCGCCTGCAGGTTGCCAGAGGAGTTGGAACCATCGCTACCTTCATGGACCGCCGGGTGCCGAACGCGGAGCGCAAGCACAGGCTCAACCGCGAGATCATGGCCCCGCAGGTGCGCCTGATCGGCCCCGAGAACGAAGCTATCGGCATCGTCCCCACGATGGAGGCGCTGCGCATGGCCGGTGAGATGGACGTCGATCTCGTCGAGATCGCCGCCACCGCCGATCCTCCGGTCTGCCGGCTCATGGACTACGGCAAGTTCAAGTACCAGGAGCAGAAGAAGGCAGCCGAGGCCAAGGCCAAGCAGAAGGTCATCGAGGTCAAGGAAGTGAAGTTCCGCCCCGGCACCGACGAGGGCGACTACGCGATCAAGATGCGCAACCTGCGCCGCTTCATCGCGGAGGATGGCGACAAGGGCAAGGTCACGCTGCGCTTCCGCGGCCGCGAGATCACCCACCAGGACATCGGGATGCGGCTGCTCGAGCGCATCCGCGACGAACTGGCCGACGTGGCGGTCGTCGAGCACATGCCCAAGCTCGAAGGCCGCCAGATGATCATGGTGCTGGCGCCCAAGCGGAAGCAGTAGGCGACAGGCGAGAGACGGAATCTCGGCGCGACGGTCTGGTCGCCGCGCGCCGGATAGAAGCCGCTGCAGGCAGACAAGCACCGCGAGACTTCGCGGTCGCCTGCAGGGGTCACTTAGAAGGAGCAGTCATGCCCAAGATGAAGACCAAGAAGAGCGCGGCCAAGCGGTTCCGCGTGCGTCCGGGTGGTACCGTCAAGCGCGGTCAGGCGTTCAAGCGCCACATCCTCACGAAGAAGAGCACGACCCGCAAGCGCCACCTGCGCGGCGCGGCCAACGTGCACGAGACCAACATGGGCCACATCGCCGCGATGATGCCCTTCGCCGGTCTCTGATCGTCTTCACCACACGCACAAGGAGTTAGACCATGCCTCGCGTCAAACGTGGTGTCACCGCGCACGCCCGCCACAAGAAGATCCTGGCCCTGGCCAAGGGCTTCCGGGGCCGTCGCAAGAACGTCTTCCGCATCGCCAAGCAGGCGGTGATGAAGGCCGGCCAGTACGCCTACCGTGACCGTCGCACCCGCAAGCGGGTGTTCCGCCAGCTCTGGATCGCCCGCATCAACGCGGCTTCCCGCGAGCTCGGCCTCACGTACAGCAAGTTCATGGCTGGCCTGAAGAAGGCACAGATCGACATCGACCGCAAGGTCCTTGCCGACCTGGCCGTCAACGACCCGGCTTCCTTCGGCAGCATCGTGGCGAAGGTGAAGGCCCAGCTCGCTTGATTTCCGCTGCCGGCGCCGAGAGGCGCCGGTCTGGATGAGAGCATTCAAGGCCGTCACCTGCGGGCGGCCTTTTTCATTTCCGTTTGTCCCTTCGAGAACATGAACGATCTCGACACCCTCGTGCACGCTGCCGAGGCCGACTTCGGCGCCGCCCCGAGTGCCGCCGAACTCGAGAATGCCAAGGCGCGCTATCTGGGCAAGGGCGGTCGCGTGACCGAAATGCTCAAGGCCCTGGCACAGCTCTCGCCCGACGAGAAGAAGACGCGGGGCGCCGAGATCAACCAGGCCAAGACCCGCATCGAGGCGGCGCTGCAGGCTCGCCGCGACGCGCTGGCCGAGGCCGAGCTCGAGCGCCAGTTGCAGGCCGAGGCGCTCGACGTCACGCTGCCCGGCCGTCGCCGCGGCACCGGGGGCCTGCACCCCGTCAGCCGCACGATGGAGCGCATCGAGCAGATCTTCGGCTCGATGGGGTTCGACGTCGCCGACGGCCCCGAGATCGAGACCGACTGGATGAGCTTCACGGCGCTCAACAACCCGGAGAACCATCCCGCGCGCTCGATGCAGGACACTTTCTACGTCGACATGAAGGACGCCGAGGGCCGCTGGCTGAACCTGCGCCCGCACACCAGCCCGATGCAGGTGCGCTATGCCCGCGCCTGGGCGCGCGAGCACGCCGGCAAGGACACGATGCCCGAGATCCGCGTCATCGCGCCGGGGCGCACCTACCGCGTCGACAGCGACGCGACCCACTCGCCGATGTTCCACCAGTGCGAAGGCCTGTGGATCGGCGAGAACGTCAGCTTCAAGGACCTGAAGGCCGTCTTCAGCGACTTCCTGCGCCAGTTCTTCGAGACGGACGACCTGGACGTGCGCTTCCGCCCGAGCTTCTTCCCCTTCACCGAACCCTCGGCCGAGATCGACATCGCCTTCGCGAGCGGGCCGCTCAAGGGGCGCTGGCTGGAGGTCGCCGGCTCCGGCCAGGTGCACCCGAACGTCGTGCGCAACTACGGCCTCGACCCCGAGCGGTACATCGGATTCGCCTTCGGAATGGGCCCGGACCGGCTGACCATGCTGCGCTACGGCGTCAACGACCTGCGCCTGTTCTTCGAGGGTGACCTGCGCTTCCTGTCGCAGTTCCGCTGACCCGCCGAACGCCCCGTGAACGCCTGCTGACGAGTTCGACGACATGCAATTCCCCGAATCCTGGTTGCGCGAGTTCTGCAACCCCCCGATCGGCACGCAGGAGCTGGCCGATCTGCTCACGATGTCCGGCATGGAGGTCGAGGAGCTGCGCCCGGTGGCGCCGCCCTTCAGCGGTGTCGTCGTCGCCGAGATCCTCACCGCCGACCAGCACCCCTCGGCCGACCGGCTGCGCGTGTGCACCGTCGACGCCGGTGCCCTGACTCCCGACGGCCCGCTGCAGATCGTCTGCGGCGCGCCCAACGCCCGTGCCGGCATCCGTGTGCCGCTGGCGATGGTCGGTGCCGAACTGCCCCCGGGGGACGACGGCAAGCCCTTCCGCATCGGCGTGGGCAAGCTGCGAGGCGTCGAGAGCCGGGGCATGCTGTGCTCGGCCCGCGAGCTCAAGATCAGCGACGACCACGGCGGGCTGCTCGAGCTGCCTGCCGATGCGCCGCTCGGCGCCGACATCCGGGACTGGATGCGCCTGGACGACACGATCTTCACGCTCAAGCTCACGCCCAACCTGGCCCACGCGCTGTCGGTCCACAGCATCGCGCGCGAAGTCGCCGCGCTGACCGGCGCACCGCTGCTGACGCCGAGGATCGAGCCGGTCGCACCCACGCACGACCACAAGCTGCAGGTCGAGGTGCAGGCCAGCGACCTCTGCGGCCGCTTCTCCGGCCGCGTGGTGCGCGGCGTGAACCCGAAGGCGAAGACGCCGGCGTGGATGGTCGAGCGCCTGGCACGCTGCGGCCAGCGCAGCGTCAGCGCGCTGGTCGACATCTCGAACTACGTGATGTTCGAGTACGGTCGTCCGTCGCACATCTTCGACCTCGACAAGATCCACGACCGCTTGGTCGTCCGCTGGGGGCGGAAGATCGCCGGGCAGGGCGAGACGCTGGAATTGCTCAACGGCAGCACCATCGAGGTCGACGAGACCGTCGGCGTCATCGCCGACAGCCGGCAGGTCGAGTCGCTCGCCGGGATCATGGGCGGCGAGGCGACCGCCGTCTCCGACAACACCCGCAATGTCTACGTCGAGGCCGCCTTCTGGTGGCCCGAGGCCGTGGCCGGGCGCTCGCGCCGCTACAACTTCAGCACCGACGCCGGCCACCGCTTCGAGCGCGGCGTCGACCCGGCGCTCACCGTCGAGCACATCGAGCGCATCACGCGACTGGTGATCGACATCTGCGGCGGCGAGGCAGGGCCGATGGACGACCACGTGCTTCGCCTGCCCGAGCGCAAGCCCGTCACGCTGCGCGTGGCCCGTGCCGCGAAGGTGATCGGCATGCCCGTGACGCAGGCGCAGTGCGCCGAGGTGCTGCGCCGCCTCGGGCTCGAGTGCACGCAAGGCGAGGGTACGGTCACCGTCACGCCGCCGAGCTGGCGCTTCGACCTCGCGATCGAGGAAGACCTGATCGAGGAGGTGATCCGCGTCCTGGGCTACCCGCAGCTGCCGTCGCACCCGCCTATGGCGCCGGTGACCGCGCGCGTGCGTCCCGAGTCGAGGCGCGGTGCCTTCGCCGTGCGGCGGCTGCTGGCCGGGCTGGACTACCAGGAGACGATCAACTTCAGCTTCGTCGAGGAGCGCTGGGAGCGCGAACTCGCCGGCAACGACGACCCGATCCGCGTGCTCAACCCGATCGCCGCGCCCCTGGCCGTGATGCGCTCGTCGCTCGTCGGCAGCCTGGTCTCGGTGCTTCGCCACAACCTGGCGCGCCGTGCCGGTCGCGTTCGCGTGTTCGAGCTCGGCCGCGTCTTCCGCCGCGACGCGTCGGTGGTGGAAGGCGACCGCAGCGTCGCTGGCATCGCGCAGCCGATGCGCATGGCCGGCCTCGCTTACGGGCCAGCCGACGCGTTGCAGTGGGGCGGGAAGGAGCGGGGCGTCGACTTCTTCGACGTCAAGGGCGATGTCGAGGCGCTGCTGGCCCCCCGCCGCGCAAGCTTCGTCGCCGAGCCGCACCCGGCACTGCATCCCGGCCGCTCCGCCCGCGTCGAGATCGACGGCCGCACGATCGGCTTCGTCGGCGAACTGCACCCGCGCTGGCGCCAAGCCTACGAACTGCCCCACGCGCCGGTGCTGTTCGAGCTCGATCTCGATGCCGTGCTCGATGTTCCGGTGCCGGCCTTCGAGAGCCTGCCACGGCAGCAGGCGGCCTTGCGCGACGTGGCGCTGGTCGTGCGCGACGACGTCGGCCACGATGCGCTGGTGGCTGCGCTGCGCGCTGATGCCGCCGGCCTGATCCGCACGGCAACGTTGTTCGACATCTACAAGCCCGCCGGTGCGGTTGCTGGCATCGCCGAAGGCGAGCGCAGCCTCGCGGTGCGGCTGGAGCTGCTCGACCCCGAGGCCACGCTGACTGACGAACGCATCGATGCGGCGGTCGCTGCCGCTGTCGAGCGTGCGCGTTCGGGCGTCGGTGCCCGTCTTCGCACCTGAACCTGTCCTCGACGAGGCCACGATGAACGACGACAACGACGACAAGGGCGACAAGGTCGACACCCCCGCGGACCGCGTCATCCTGGGTTCGCTGGAGACGCCGACGCTGACCAAGGCCGAGCTGTCCGAACTGCTGTTCGACCGCCTGGGCCTGAACAAGCGCGAATCGAAGGACATGGTCGAGGCCTTCTTCGACATCGTCCACGAGACCCTGGTGCAGGGCCAGGACGTCAAGCTGTCGGGCTTCGGCAACTTCAATATCCGCCGCAAGGCACCGCGACCGGGTCGCAACCCGCGCACCGGCGAGGCCATCCCGATCAAGGCCCGCAACGTCGTCACGTTCCACGCCAGTCACAAGCTCAAGGCGATCGTGCAAGGTGACACGCCCGTGGGCGAAGACTTCGAGTAGAGTCGGAACTTGAAGGCTTAACTCATTGATTCGTATGGAGAAAACGCTTCCGCCGATACCGGCGAAACGGTACTTCACGATCGGTGAGGTCAGTGAACTCTGCGCAGTCAAGCCGTACGTGCTGCGCTACTGGGAACAGGAGTTCACGCAGCTCAAGCCCATGAAGCGGCGGGGCAACCGGCGCTACTACCAGCACCACGAGGTGCTGCTGATCCGCCGCATCCGCGAACTGCTCTACGAGCAGGGCTTCACCATCAGCGGTGCGCGCAACCGCCTGTCCGACGTGCCGGTGAACGCGCGGGAGCCGCTCGCGGCCCCAGCCGCCGACGAGGATGAAGGCCTGTCGTCCTGGCAAGCAGACGACGTCGACGGCGCCTCCGATGCGGCCGTTGCCACCGTGCCGGCCATCGCTGCGAGCGCCATCGACCCCCACTCCCTGCGGGCCGAGCTGCAGGCGATCCGCGAACTGCTGGGCCCTTGAGGCCGAGGACCTGCAATCAGGCTATACTCTGCAGCTTCGTCGGGGTGTAGCGCAGCCTGGTAGCGCACTTGCATGGGGTGCAAGGGGTCGCGAGTTCGAATCCCGCCACCCCGACCAAAAACAGCACTGGCCCGGTACCGCAAGGTACCGGGCCTTTTGCTTTGTGGCCTTCCGCTCGAGTCAACCTAAATCCGGCAGTTGCCGCTGCGAGATGACCTGGATCTGCAGTGTTGTTGCGGACTTGCGCGGTGTTGGCACACTCACCCGATGGGTGAAGCAAGACGCAAG
>JBILNT010000181.1:0-6833 GCA_044374875.1 Rubrivivax sp. | reverse complement strand
CAGCTGCTGCGCCAGACCAACTGGCAGGACCTGGACTACCTGCTCGTCGACATGCCGCCGGGCACCGGCGACATCGCCCTGACGCTGAGCCAGCGCGTGCCGCTGACCGGCGCGGTGATCGTGACGACGCCCCAGGACATCGCGCTGATCGACGCCAAGAAGGGCCTGAAGATGTTCGAGAAGGTCGGCGTGCCCATCCTCGGCATCGTCGAGAACATGGCCGTCTACTGCTGCCCGAACTGCGGTCACGTCGAGCACATCTTCGGCGCCGAGGGCGGCCAGCGCATGGCCGGCGAGTACGGGGTGGACTACCTGGGTGCGCTGCCGCTGAACATGCAGATCCGCGTGCAGGCCGACAGCGGCCGCCCCACCGTGGTGGCCGACCCGGACGGCGAGGTCTCCTCGATCTACAGGACCGTGGCGCGCCAGGTGGCGGTGAAGATCGCGCTCAAGGCGAAGGACTTCTCGGCGAAGTTCCCCACCATCACGGTGTCGAAGACGACCTGACGGCCGGGCGGGGCGCCGCCTTCAGCAGCACGGTGAAGACGGCGCCTGGCGTGCCGTCGGTGCGGTTGGCGGCGACGATGTCGCCGCCGTAGCGTTCCACCAGGCTGCGGCTGATCCACAGCCCCAGCCCGGTGCCGTCCTTCTTCTGCGTGACGAAGGGCTGGAACAGGCGCTCGATCATGCCGGGCTCGAGGCCCGGGCCGCTGTCGACGACCGAGATCGCGAGCAGGTCCTCGCCGCGGTCCTCGGTCGCCAGCCGCAGCTCGCCGCCGCCCGGCATCGCGTGGATCGCGTTGACCATCAGGTTCACCAGCACCTGCTGGAGTTCGTGGCGGTTGATCTCGGCGCGCCGGGTGGCCAGCAGCGAGCGTCGCACCTCGATGCGCGTGCGGTTGAGCAGGTGCCCCACCAGCACCAGGCAGTCGTCGAGCGAACGCGCCGCGTCGACCTCCTCGACGTAGCCGGCGTACTCGCCCGGGCGGGCGAACTGCAGCAGCTGCGTCACGATCAGGCGCATGCGCTCGATCTGCTGGTCGACGAGCCTCAGCTCGGCGCCGACCCGCGCGGCGTCGCTGCCGAGCAGCTCGCGCACCAGGTCGAGGTTGCCCTGGATCACCGCGATCGGGTTGTTGACCTCGTGCGCGATGCTGGCCGTGAGCTGCCCGATGGTGGCCAGCTTCTCGCTGCGCACCAGCTGGGACTGCGCCGTCTCGAGCGCCTGCGTGCGCTCGGCCACCTTGGCGTCGAGCTCGGCGTTCCAGCGCTGCAGCCTGCGCGTGTTGTCGCCGATCACGCCCAGCAGGTGGTCCAGGTGCGCCGCCAGGCGGCCGATCTCGTCGGCGCTGCCGACGTCGCCGACGCGGGCATCGAGCTCACCGCCCTCGACGCGCTGCATCGTCGCTTCCATCTGCTCGATCGGCCGGAAGATCGAGCGCGCCCAGCGCAGCGAGACCCAGGCCGCAGCCATCATCACCGGGAAGAAGACCAGGCCGATGCTGGCCAGCGCGGCGTACTTCAGCCAGGTGAAGGGGCGCTCGAGGTAGCCGACGTAGAGCATGCCGATGCGCTCGCCTGCGCCGTTGGCCAGCGGCTGGTAGGCCGAGACGTACCACTCGTCGACGACGAAGGCGCGGTCCAGCCAGGTGCGGCCCTCGCCCAGCACGGCGTCGCGCACGGTCTGCGAGACGCGGGTGCCGATGGCGCGCTCGTCCTTCTCGGTGCCGAACAGGCGCACGTTGGTGGAGATGCGCACGTCGTCGAGGAACAGCGTGGCCGTGCCCTTGCTGCCGAAGGGCAGCGAGCCCTCGGGGTAGACGATCTCGTTGACGTGGTCGATGAAGGGCAGGTTTCGGTTGAGCAGCAGGCCGCCCTGCACCCAGCCGAGCAGGCGGCCGTCCGCCGCGCGGACCGGTTGCGTGGCCAGCATGACCATGGCGCGCTCTTCACGCGTGCGCTGGGTCGGCGCGGCATTGCGCGTGGGCACCAGGGCGACGGTGACGCGTTCCGACGGGCCGGCGTCGAGCGCGGCGAACTGGTCCGGCGCGAGGATCTCGACGCTGGCCAGCGCTGCATCCGCCGCCGAGGCGAACGCCGCCGCCCGCTGGCCGCCTGCGCGGGCCGCCCCGGCGTGCGTGACGCGAAGGCTGCCGTCGGCGGTGCGCAGGTTCACGAAGTCCAGGCGCTGGCGCGTGCGATAGCGCTCGAGCAGCGCGGCCTGCGCCTCGGCAGGCGCGTCGAGCACGCCGTGCAGGGCGTGCGACTCGGCCACCGCGGCGACGCTCGCGCCGACCTCGCCGAGTGCGCGCTCGAAGTAGCCGTTGGCCACCGCCAGGTCGGAGCGCACCTTGGTGACCAGCATGCGGTCGAAGGCCTCGCTGCCCCAGGCGAGCAGCAGCACCCCGAGCAGCGGCAGCACCACCGCGAGCGGCAACAGCACCAGGGCCAGCAGCTTGTTGCGGATGGACAGCCGGCGGAACACGCTGCCGTCGCCTGGCCGTGCCGCGAGGCTCATCCTTCGGCCCACTCGGCGCACCGCCTTTCCAGCGTGCGCCGCGAGATGCCCAGCAGGTGCGCGGCACGCGTCTTGTCGCCACCCACCGACTCCAGCACGGCGAGGATGTGGCGCTTTTCCAGCGACTGCAGGTCGACCGGGCCTTCGAGAGCGCGCTGCGTCGGCGGGCGCTCTGCGCGTGCCATGGACTGGTAGAGCGCCGAGACGTTCAGCGCCCCGACGATCAGCGAGCGCTCGATCAGGTTGCGCAACTCGCGCACGTTGCCCGGCCAGGCGTACTGCTGCAGGTAGCCCAGCTCGTCGGCGGTGATCTCGATCGGCGGCACGCCCAGCCTCGGCGCCAGGGTCTGGACGAAGTGGGCGACGAGCTCGGGGATGTCCTCCTTGTGCGAACGCAGCGGCGGCAGCGTGATCTCGACGACCTGGAGCCGGTAGTACAGCTCCTTGCGGAAGCGCCCGGCCTCCACCTCCGCCAGCAGCGGGCGGTTGGATGCGGCCACGATGCGCAGGTCGACGGGAATGGCCTGCTCGCTGCCCACCGGGCGCACCTGGCGGTCCTCGAGCACGCGCAGCAGCGTGGCCTGCAGCGCCAGCGGCAGCTCGGCGATCTCGTCGAGGAACAGGGTGCCGCCCTGGGCGCAGACGAACAGGCCGTCGCGGTGGGGCAGCGAGCCGCCTTGGCCGAACAGCTCGGCCTCCAGCTGCGCGGGGGCGGCGGTGGCGCAGTTGACCGGCACGAAGGGCGCAGCGACCCGCGGGCTGAGCCGGTGCAGCGTCAGCGCGGCGAGCTCCTTGCCGGTGCCGGATTCGCCGGTCAGCAGCACCGTGCTGTCGACCGCCGCCACGCGCTGCAGCGCCGTCTGCAGGCCGCGCACGACGATCGAGCGGCCGACCAGCGCGTCGGCCGGTGGCAGCCGCTCGGAAAGATTGCGCCGCAGCAGCCAGTTCTCGCGCTTGAGGCGCGACCGTTCGAGCCCGTGGCGCACGGCGTTGAGCACCTGCGTCACGCGAAAGGGCTTGAGCAGGAAGTCCCCCGCGCCGGCGCGAAGGGCCTCGATGGCGGTGTCGAGGTCGGCGAAGGCCGTGCTCAGCACCACCTCGCAGGGGTGGCCGCGACCGCGCAGGTCACGCAGGAGCTCGAGGCCACTGCGGCCCGGCATCGCGATGTCCAGCACCACGAGGTCGAAGTGATGCTGGTTCAGCAGCACCTCGGCCTCCTCGGCGCTGGCGGCGGCCATGACGCGGCCAGCGCGCGGCGTCAATGTCTTCTCCAGGAAGTTGCGCATGCCGGGCTCGTCGTCGACGACGAGCAGCGAGGCGTGCGGCCAACGGGTGTCCTGGGCGGGTCCGGGGAGTTCGGTCGTGTTGGTCATGGCGCAGCGGCCGAGCGATTGTCGGGGTTGACGCGAGATCGCTCCGTCAGTGGAAAATATGCACAATAGTGCGTACACTGCTTGTGATCGCCTGCACTCGACATCATCATGACAGCATCTCCCGTCGTCATCCCGATCACGCCTGCCGGCGACGCCGAGCGGCGCGCGCGTCGCCGTGGCGCGCCGAAAGGCCGTGCGGTGGATCCGGTGGCGCTCGCCGAGGTGGAGGCCTTGCTTGGCGACGCCGATCTGCGCCGGGACCTGCTGATCGAATACCTGCACCGCATCCACGACCGTCACGGCCGCCTCGGCACCCGGCACCTCGCGGCGCTGGCGCACTGCATGCGCCTGGCGCCGGCCGAGGTGCACGAGGTCGCCACCTTCTATCACCACTTCGAGGTCGTGCACGACGACGACGGGCCGGCGGGCGCCGCCCCCACGGTGGTGCGCGTCTGCGACGGCCTGGCCTGCGAGATGGCGGGCGCGCGCGGGCTGCTGGAGCGCCTGCCGGCGCTGCTGGGCCCCGGCGCGCGGGTCGTCCCGGCGCCTTGCATCGGCCGTTGCGAGGCCGCCCCGGCGGTGGCCGTGCACCAGCACGCGGTTGCCCCGGCCACGGCCGAGGCCGTGGCGTCGGCTCTGAGCGAGGGCCGCACGGCACCGCAGGCGACCGTTCATGTCGATCTCGCCGCCTACCGGGCGGCAGGCGGCTACCGTCTGCTCGCCGAACTGGCGGACGGCCGGCGCGACGTCGAGGCGGTGATCGGCGCGCTCGAGCACGCCGGCCTGCGCGGGCTGGGCGGCGCGGGCTTTCCGGCCGGCCGCAAGTGGCGGATCGTGCGTGCCCAGCCGGGGCCGCGGCTGATGGCGGTGAACATCGACGAAGGCGAGCCCGGCACCTTCAAGGACCGCTGGCTGCTCGAGCGCGACCCGCACCGATTCCTCGAGGGCATGTGGGTGGCGGCCCGCGCTGTGGGCGCGGAACGCGTCTACGTCTACCTGCGCGACGAGTACCACGGCCTTCGCGCGATGCTGGAGCGTGAGCTCGCCATGCTGCGCGCGGAGCCTCCGGCGCCTGGCCTGCCCCCGGTCGAACTGCGCCGCGGCGCAGGTGCCTACATCTGCGGCGAGGAATCGGCGATGCTCGAGTCCATCGAGGGCCGTCGAGGCCTGCCGCGGCTGCGCCCGCCCTACGTGGCCGAGGTGGGCCTGTTCGGCCGGCCCACGCTGGTGCACAACCTGGAGACGCTGTACTGGGTGCGCGAACTGGTGGAGCAGGGCCCGGAGCGCTTCGCGGCCGAGGGCCGCCACGGCCGGCATGGCCTGCGGCGCTTCTCGGTCTCGGGGCGCGTGGTCTCGCCCGGGGTGAAGCTGGCGCCAGCCGGCATCACGCTGCGCGAACTGGTCGACGAGCACTGCGGTGGCCTGCCGCCCGGGCACGAGCTCTACGCCTTCCTGCCGGGCGGCGCCTCGGGCGGCATCCTGCCGGCGAGCCTGGCCGACGTGCCGCTGGACTTCGACACCCTGCAGCCGCACGGCGCCTTCATCGGCTCGGCGGCGGTGACGGTGCTCACGCGCAGCGCGCATCACGTCGACCGCGCCGTCGACGCCGCGCGCAACCTGATGCGCTTCTTCGAGCACGAGTCCTGCGGGCAGTGCACGCCCTGCCGCGCCGGCACCGCGAAGGCCTCGGCGCTGATCGCCGGCGACGATTGGGACACGGCGCTGCTGGCCGAGCTCTCGCAGGTGATGCGCGACGCCTCGATCTGCGGCCTCGGGCAGGCAGCGCCCAATCCGGTGGACTGCGTGGTGCGCTACTTCCCGCACGAGCTGGCGGGATCGGGGCAGGTGCAATGAGCGAGATCTTCACGCTGCGCCTGGACGGGCGCGAGGTCACGGCCCGCGCCGGCGAGACCCTGCTCGACGTGGCCGACCGCGAAGGTGCGCTGGTGCCGCGCCTGTGCCACGCGCCGGGGCTGGAGCCGGCGGGGAACTGCCGCAGCTGCATGGTCGAGGTGGCCGGCGAGCGCGTGCTGGCCGCGGCCTGCTGCCGCAAGGCAGCACCGGGCATGGACGTGCAGACGGCCAGCGAACGTGCGCGCCGGTCGCAGCGGCTGGTGCTGGAACTGCTGGCGGCGGACATGCCCGCGGCCGCGCGCCGCGAGGGCGACGAGCTGCGCGACTGGGCCCAGAGGCTGGACGTGGGCAGGCCACGCTTCCCGGCCCGCGAAGCCCCGCCCGCCGACGACTCGCACCCGGCGATCTCGGTCAACCTGGACGCCTGCATCCATTGCACGCGCTGCCTGCGGGCCTGCCACGACCTGCAGGGCAACGACGTCATCGGCCTGGCCTGGCGGGGTGCCGGTGCGCGCATCGTGTTCGACATGGCCGACCCGATGGGCGCTTCGAGCTGCGTGGGCTGCGGCGAGTGCGTGCAGGCCTGCCCGACCGGTGCGCTGGGCTCGGTCACGCGGCCGGCCGCCGGCGAGGTGCTGCGCGGCGTGCCCGGGCCGGCGCCCGAGCGCAGCGTGGATTCGCTGTGTCCCTACTGCGGCGTCGGCTGCCAGGTGACCTACCACGTGGCCGGTGACCGCATCGTCGGCGTCGAGGGCCGCGACGGCCCGGCCAACCAGGGGCGGCTGTGCGTCAAGGGCCGCTACGGCTACGACTACGCGCGCCACCCGCAGCGCCTGACGGTGCCGCTGGTGCGCCGCGAGGGCGTGGCCAAGAGCGCCGACGTGCCGCCCGCGCGGCTGATGGAGGTGTTCCGCGAGGCGAGCTGGGACGAGGCGCTGGCGATCGCGGGCTCGGCGCTGCGCAAGGTGCGCGACGCTCACGGCGGCCGTGCCCTCGCGGGCTTCGGCTCGGCCAAGGGCAGCAACGAGGAGGCCTACCTCTTCCAGAAGATGGTGCGGCTGGGCTTCGGCAGCCACAACGTCGATCAC
>JBILNT010000033.1:0-24724 GCA_044374875.1 Rubrivivax sp. | reverse complement strand
AGCGAGTTCAGCTCCTCGAACACCGGCAGCACGCTCTTGCGCGACACGCTGGTCCAGCAGCCGAACACCACGGCCACCTTGTCCTTGCTGATCAGCTGGCGCGCCTTCTCGGCGAACAGCGGCCAGTTCGACGCCGGGTCCACCACCACCGGCTCGAGCTTCTTGCCGAGCAGGCCGCCCTTGGCGTTGATCTCGTCGATGGCCATCAGCACCGTGTCCTTGAGCACGGTCTCGGAAATGGCCATCGTGCCCGACAGCGAGTGCAGCACGCCGACCTTGATGGTCTCCTGTGCCTGGGCTGCCGAGATGCCCAGCGTGGCCAGCGAGGCGACGGCGAGCGACTTCAGGGTGAACGAGCGACGGGTCGTGTGCGACATGGGCCTTCCCTCCTGCGGGACGTTGATTTGACGTCCTGCAGTGTCGGGAGGCGGCCGCTGGCGGCCAATACGACAGATGACGTAGTCGCGTCGGCGCCGCGGGTGGGCCTGGTGTCAGCCCGGGCCGCTCAGCGCAGCACGGGCAGGCCGAAGAGCTCGGCGATCGCCTCGCGGTACAGCGGCTGCCCGACCGAGTTCGTGCTGTGGTGCGAGCCGCCCTCGACGAGCACGAAGCGCTTGGGGTGCGGCGCGCGCTCGAACAGGCGCTGCCCCAGCTCGGGCTTGATCAGGCTGTCGTTCGCGCCGTGCACCACGAGCACCGGCACGCGCACCCGCTCGATGCGGCGTGCAGAGTCGAAGCGCTGCGTGATCAGCGGCCCGACGGGGAGCCAGCCCCACCTGAAGGTCTCGACCACGTCGGGAATCGAGGTGAAGCTGCCCTCGACCATCAGCCCCGCGACGTCGGTGACCTCAGAGGCCAGGTGCACGGCGACGGCCCCGCCCAGCGAGTGCCCGAAGACGTAGCGCCGCGCCTGCGGCCGCTCGCGGGCCAGCCATCGCCAGGCGGCCATCGCGTCCTCGAAGGCGATCTCCTCCGAGGGCAGCACGTTCGTGCTCTGCCCGAAGCCGCGGTAGTCTATGCCCAGCACCGAGAAGCCCAGCTCGTGCATTCGCCGCATGCGGTGCGCGCTGCCGCGCACGTTCCAGCGCGCGCCGTGCAGGTACAGCATCACCGGGGCATCGGCGTGCGCCTGCGGCAGCCACAGGCCGTGCAGGCGCACCGGCTGGCCTGTTTCCCCGGAGTCGAACTCGATCCAGACGTCGGCCATGCCCTGGGCAGCCTGCTCGCCGCCCCACCAGCTGCGGTCGCTGGGCTGGAAGATCCACTTGCGCTGCTGCTCGTCGAGCGTGGCGCAGCCCGCGAACAGGCCCAGGGCCAGCAGCGGGGCCAGGATCAGCAGGCGCCAGCGGCGCCGGGCCAGGGCAGCGGGGGTCGGCATCTCGTCGGGGGCGGCGCGAAGAGGCGGTTCGATCCGTCGGCGCCATGCAGCGATGCCGTGATGGCGTTCCCACTGGCGCGTCGGCCCACCATTGTGTACGCTGGCCTCCCGAGGCGTCAGAGGAGAGGGCATGAAACCCGTCGGCGAACTCCTGAAATCCCGCGAAGGCACGCTGTGGCACGTCCGCCCGGACGAGTCGGTGTTCGCGGCGCTGGAACTGCTGGCCGAGCACGAGGTCGGTGCCCTGGTCGTGATGGACGGCGGCCGCCTCGTCGGCATCCTCTCGGAGCGCGACTACACCCGCAAGGTGGCGCTGCAAGGGCGCAACTCGCGCGAGACGTGCGTCTCGGACATCATGACCCGCAACGTCGTCGTCGTCTCCCCGGCCACCGGCACGCGCGACTGCATGGCGCTGATGCGCGAGCGCAAGATCCGGCACCTGCCGGTGCTCGACGGCAGCACCGTGCTGGGCATGATCTCGATCCGCGACCTGATGGACGACATCATCGCCGACCATGAGATGACCATCGCGCAGCTGGAGAGCTACATCCACTCCTGACGCCGCCTGGGGCAGCAGCCCGTCAGCGCCCGCGCAGGAACATTGCGTCGAGCTCGCGCAGCGTGACCTGCCGCCAGGTCGGCCGGCCGTGGTTGCACTGGTCGGCGCGCTCGGTGGCCTCCATGTCGCGCAGCAGTGCGTTCATCTCCTCGAGCGTGAGGCGCCGGTTCGCGCGCACCGCGCCGTGACAGGCCATGGTGGCCAGCAGCTCGTCGCGGGCGCGCCGCACGACCGTACTGGAGCCCACCGCGGCCAGGTCGGCCAGCACCGAGCGCACGAGTTCGACCACGTTCGCGTCGGGCAGCGCGGCGGGGCGGCTGCGCACGGCCAGCGTCTGCGGGCCGAGCGGGGCGACGTCCAGCCCCAGGTCGGCCAGCGCGTCGCCCTCGGCCTCGGCGGTGGCGATCTCGGCCGGCGTGGCGGCGAAGCTGACCGGGATCAGCAGCGGCTGCGAAGGCAGGCGCTCGCCCTCCGCCCGCGCGGCCTTGAGCCGTTCGTAGACGATGCGCTCGTGGGCGGCGTGCATGTCGACCACCACCAGCCCCTGGGCGTTCTCGGCCAGCACGTAGACACCGCCGACCTGCGCGATGGCGCGGCCCAGAGGCCAGGCGCCTTCCTGCCGCGGCGGTTCGGTGCCTGCGGGTGCCTGCGATGGCGATGGGGATGGCGCGGGCGCGGGCCCCTGCCGCTCGAGCAGCGTCGCCCAGGCCGCGAGGCCGCCGCTGCCGCGCGGCGTGGTCTGCACCGGTTCGGCCGCGCGCCACGGCGCCGGCGGCTCGGCAGCCGCCCAGGCTGGGGTGCCGCGGGGGGCCTCGGGCAGGCCCAGCGCAGCCTGCGTCGGCGCCACGGTGGGCGCCGTAGGCGCGGCGGCGGGCGCCTGGGCGAGTGGCGCCAGCATCGCGCGTGTCGGTGCCAGCGCCTCTTCCACGGCCTGCCGCACCGCACCGTGGATGGCACGGCCGTCGCGGAAGCGCACCTCGATCTTGGTCGGGTGGACGTTCACGTCCACCAGTTCCGGTGCGATGCGCAGGAAGAGGGCGTAGACCGGCTGCCGGCTGCCGTGCAGCTGGTCCTCGTAGGCGCTGCGGATGGCGTGGGCGACGAGGCGGTCGCGCACGAAACGGCCGTTGACGAACAGGTACTGCAGGTCGCCGCGGCTGCGCGAGGCCTCGGGCAGCCCGACCCTTCCGTGCAGGCGCAGCGGCCCGGCGGCGGCGTCGAGCGCCCGGCTGGCGGCGGTGAAGTCGGCGCCCAGCACGTCGTCGAGCCGCTGGGCTTCGGCGCCGGCGCGCCACTGCGCGACCAGCCGGCCCTCGTGCCAGACGGCGAAGGCGACGTCGGGCCGGGCCAGCGCGTGGCGTCGCACGGCGTCCAGTGCGTGAGCCAGCTCGGTGGCGTCGGTCTTGAGGAACTTGCGCCGCGCCGGGGTGCTGAAGAACAGCTCGCGCACCTCCACCGTGGTGCCGGTCGAGCGCGCCGCCGGCAGCAGCTCGCCGCTGCGCGCGTCGATGCGATGGGCGTGCGGCGCGTCGGCGCTGCGGCTGGTGATCGACACCTCGGCCACCGAGGCGATGGCCGCCAGCGCCTCGCCTCGAAAGCCCATGGTCTCCACCGACTCGAGGTCGGACAGGCTGCCGATCTTGCTGGTGGCGTGGCGCTTGAGGGCCAGCGGCAGTTCGTCGGCGCGGATGCCGCCGCCGTCGTCCTCGACGACGATGCTGCGCACGCCGCCGCCCAGCAGGCGCACGGTCACCTGGGCGGCACCGGCGTCGAGCGCGTTGTCGACGAGTTCGCGTACCACCGACGCCGGGCGTTCGACCACCTCGCCGGCAGCGATCTGGCTGACCAGTTCGTCGGGAAGTTCGCGGATCGGACGGCGAGGTTGCACGGCGAGTGGGGGAGTCACCGCGCGTGGCACGGCCTGACGAAGGATTCTAGGAGGGGCGGGGAGGTGAGGACGGGGCTGCCTAGAGCGGCCGCTGCCGCGCCAGCGGCGGGTTCTTCGCGAAGTAGCGCCGGATGCCGGCGGCCAGCGCCTCGACGATCTGGCGCTGGTATTCGGGGTCGCGCAGCTTCTCCTCTTCCTCGGGGTTGGAGATGAAGGCGGTCTCCACCAGGATGCTCGGGATGTCGGGGGCCTTCAGCACTGCGAATCCCGCCTGCTCGACGCCGCGCTTGTGCAGGCGGCCCACGCGCCCGATGCGGTCGAGCACCTCGCGGCCCAGGCGCAGGCTGTCCTTGATCTGTGCCGTGGTGCTCATGTCGAGCATCGCGCGCAGCACCTGGGCGTCCTTCACCGCCGGTGTTCCCACGCCGCCCACGACGTCGGCGGCGTTCTCGCGATTGGCCATCCAGCGGGCCGTGGTGCTGGTGGCGCCGTCGGTCGACAGGGCGTACACGCTGGCGCCCCGCGCCTCCGGGCGGTAGGCCGCGTCGGCGTGGATCGAGACGAACAGGTCGGCCTGCACGCGGCGCGCCTTGGCCACGCGCTCGCGCAGCGGCACGAAGAAGTCGGCGTCGCGCGTCATCATCACCCGCATCCCCGGCACGGCGTTGAGTTGCTCGCGCAATTGCAGCGCGATGGAGAGCACGACCTCCTTCTCGCGCAGGCCGCTCGGGCCGATGGCGCCCGGGTCCTCGCCACCGTGGCCAGGGTCGAGCGCCACGATCACCAGGCGGTCGACGCGGCGCTGCTCGGCGGCGGTGGGCTCCTGGGTGCGGGGCGGGGCGGGCGTCTGCAGCGGGGCCGACGCGCGCGCGGCCGGCGCAGGCGCCGTGACGGGCGGTGCCGGCCGCTGCGTCGGCGGCAGCGCGGCCGGCCGGTCGACCCGTGCGATCAGCTCGCCCAGGGCGTCGTCGACCGCGCGTGCAGCCTTCTGCTCGGCGCTCTCCAGGTCGCGCAGCAGCGTGAGCAGCGGGTCGATCTCCTGCACCGGGTACAGGTCCAGCACCAGCCTGTGCTGGTAGGCCGCCACCGGGGCCAGCGCCAGCTGCTGCGGGCGCACCGGCTGCTTCAGGTCCAGCACCAGGCGCACCACGCGGGGCTGGTACTGGCCGACGCGCAGGCCCGCGATGTAAGGGTCGTCCGGGCGCACCTTGCCGACCAGTTCGCGCAGCGGTGGCCCCAGCTCCAGGCCCTCGATCTCGACGACGAGCCGGTCCTGCGCCTCGGTCAGGAAGTGCCGCGCCGCGAGCGACTGGTCGGACTCGATCGTCACCCGCGTGTAGTCCGGTGCCGGCCAGATGCGCACGCCGACGATGGCCGCCCCGAACGCGATCCGCGGCCCGGCCAGCAGCAGGGCCAGGCTGCCCATGCGGGCGAGGGCGCGGCGCCGCCCGCCGGTGGTCACCGCAGCAACTCCACGCCCAGGGGCGTCAGGGCGTCGACGGTCACGTCGCGGTGGTCATCCGCGCCGGGCTCGATCGTCACGCGCAGGTCGGCGCGGGGCAGCACGCCAGCGGCCCTCTCGGGCCACTCGGCGAGCTTGAGCCCGGGCGCGGCGAAGAGGTCGCGAAAGCCGGCGTCGGCCCACTCGCGCGGGTCCTCCAAGCGGTAGAAGTCGAAATGGGAGACCTCGAGCCCCGGCAGCGAGTAGGGCTCGAGCACCGCGTAGGTCGGGCTCTTGATGCGGCCGGTGACACCGAGTGCGCGCAGCAGGTGGCGCACGAAGGTGGTCTTGCCGGCGCCGAGCGGGCCGTGCAGTTCGATGAATGCATCGCGCAACGCCGGCGAGCCGGCCAGGCGAGCGGCCCAGGCGGCGCCATCGGCCTCTTCGGCCCAATGCAGGCGGCGGGTTTCTAGAATGGGGTCATGCGCGAGCGGCATCACTTCGACGGGCAGCGGCTCGTGGAACAGCTGCGGGAGTGGGCTCTCGAGCTGGGATTCTCCCAGATCGGGGTGGCGGACGTGGACTTGTCTCACGCCGAGGCGGGACTTCGCGCCTGGCTCGCGGCAGGCTTCCACGGCAGCATGGGCTACATGGCCGTGCACGGCATGAAGCGGGCGCGCCCGGCCGAGCTGGTGCCTGGCACGGTCAGGGTGATCACGGCACGCATGGACTACCTGCCGGCCACGCTGGCCGACGGCTGGCAGGCCGTGGAGTGGGGTCGGCTGCGCGCGCCCGAGTCCGCGACGGTCAGCCTCTACGCCCGCGGGCGGGACTATCACCGGGTGTTGCGCAGCCGCCTGCAGCGCCTGGCCGAGAGGCTGGCCGAGGCCGTGGGGCCGTTCGGGCACCGCGTGTTCACCGACTCGGCGCCCGTGCTCGAGGTGGAACTCGCCAGCGCCAGCGGCATCGGCTGGCGCGGCAAGCACACGCTGGCGCTCTCGCGCGACGCGGGCTCGATGTACTTCCTCGGCGAGATCTACGTCGATCTCCCGCTGCCTTTGACGTCTGCGGCGGCGGGTCACTGCGGCAGCTGCTCGGCCTGCATCGACGCCTGCCCGACCGGCGCCATCGTGGCGCCGTACCGGCTCGACGCGAGGCGCTGCATCTCCTACCTCACCATCGAGCACGACGGGCCGATCCCGGTCGAGTGGCGCGCGGCCATCGGCAACCGCGTCTATGGCTGCGACGACTGCCAGCTGGCCTGCCCGTGGAACAAGTACGCGCGGCGTGCGGCCGTGCCCGACTTCGACGTCCGCGAGAGCCTGGACGGTGCGACGCTGCTCCAGCTCTGGGCCTGGGACGCGGCGACATTCCTGCGCCGCACCGAAGGCAGCGCGATCCGCCGCATCGGGTGGCAGCGCTGGCGGCGCAACCTCGCGGTCGCCCTGGGCAATGCGTGGCGCGCCCTGGGTGACGAGCGGCTGGCTGCGGCGCTGTCGGACGCCCGCGCCAGTGCCGACTCGCTGGTGGGCGAGCACATCGACTGGGCGCTGGCGCAGCGCCTGCGGTGAGTTTCTACCCTGGGGACAGTGCCCGCAAGACCATCAGCGCCAGCGGCAGACCCGCCATGCCGAGCAGCGTGGACAGCGTGACGAGCGACGCGACGTAGCCGCCATGCCCGCCCATGCGCGCCGCCAGCACGTAGGCGCTGGATGCCGTGGGCAGCGCGGCGAAGGCCACCACCACGGCCTGTTGCGCCGGGGGCAAGCGCAGCCACAGCACCAGCGCGATGGCCAGGGCCGGCAGCACGGCGTGGCGGATGGTCAGCAGGGCGCCGGCCAGCGCGGGCGACTCGCGCAGCGCACCCAGCGTCAGCCCGGCGCCGACCGCCATCAGCCCCAGCGGCAGCGCCGCGGCGCCGATGCGCCCGAGCGTGGTCATCGCGAACTCGGGCAGCGTCACGCCCAGCAGGTTGCAGCCCAGCCCGGCCGCGGTCGAGAGAATCAACGGGTTGCGCGACAGTTCCCGCAGGTAGCCGTGGCCGCCCTGGCGCGCCAGCGGCCAGACCGCCGCGACGTTGCAAAGCGGCACGCACAACGACACCAGCAGCGCCGTCCAGGCCACGCCCGGCGTGCCGGCGATGCGTTCGGCCAGCGCCAGTGCCACGTACGAATTGAAGCGGAACGCCGTCTGCGCCCCTGAGGCGTGCAGGCGTGCGTCGACGCCGGGCCACAGGGCCAGCGCGTAGGCCAGCGCGATCCCCGTGGCCACCACGGCGATCCCGCTGACGGCCAGCGGCAGCATCGTCGAGGGGGCGAGCGGGTGACGCAGGATGGCGCCGAACAGCAGGCAGGGGAACAGCAGGTAGTACACCAGGCGCTCGGCGCCGTCCCAGACCTTGCGGTCCAGCGGCGTGAAGCGGCAGATCACGAACCCGCAGACGATCAGCAGGAAATCGGGCAGCAGCAGCAGCGCGTCGGGCATGGGGTCGAGTTTGCCTGCTGCGCCGGGGGTCTTCGGCGCCGGGGCCGCCCGATGTCCCCCATCGCGCACAATCCGAGTCCTGCCCCGGGTCCGCTGCAGTGCGCACGTGGTGGCCGGCGTTCAGGTTCAACCCATGTCACGGAGATGACTCCCATGAAGAGACGGACCCTCGTTGCGTCGCTGGGCGCGTTGCCGGCCTCGGCACTGTTGCCCGGCCTGGCGCTGGCCCAGGCCTACCCCAACAAGCCGGTGCGCCTGGTGGTGCCGTTCGCCCCCGGCGGCACGACCGACATCATCGCCCGCATCATCGCCGAGCGCGCCAACGCGGCGCTGGGCCAGAACCTGGTGGTCGAGAACAAGGCCGGCGGCGGCGGCTCGATCGGCGCCCTCGATGTGATCCGCGCCCCGGCCGATGGCTACGTGCTGGGCATGGCCACCGTCTCCACCACGGCGGCCAACCCGGCCATCAACCCGAGGATCGGCTACAACCCCACGACCGACTTCACCCCGATCATCAACATCGCGGCGACGCCCAACGTCATCGCCGTGCACCCCAGCTTCCCGGCGAAGGACTACAAGACCTTCATCGAGGTGCTGAAGAAGAGCCCGGGCAAGTACAGCTACTCCAGCTCGGGCACGGGCGGCATCGGTCACCTGCAGATGGAGTTGTTCAAGGCCCTGTCGGGCACCTTCGTCGTGCACATCCCCTACCGCGGCGCCGGCCCGGCGCTCAACGACACCGTCGCCGGCCAGGTGCCGATGATCTTCGACAACCTGCCGTCGGCGTTGCCCTTCATCCGTGACGGGCGCCTGGTGCCCATCGTCGTGGCGGCCCCGAACCGGCTGACGCAACTGCCCAACGTGCCGACCTTCAAGGAGGTCGGCCTCGAGCCGGTCAACCGCATGGCGTACTACGGCGTGCTCGGCCCCAAGGGCCTGCCGAAGGAGGTCGTCGACCGCGTCCACGCGGCGGTCAAGCGCACCGCCGAACTGCCCGAGGTGCGCAAGCGTATCGAGGACACCGGCTCGCTGATGATCCTGAATTCGCCCGACGAGTTCGTGCAGCAGATCCGGGCCGAGTTCGAGGTCTACCGCAGGGTCGTCGAGCAGCAGAAGCTCACCCTCTGATGGCCCGACCGGAGGCTGCGACCGCGAAGACTTCCGCGGCCGCAGCCATGTCTCCCCCGGCGAGCCAGGCGTCGATCGACCGTTTCGTCGACGCCCTCTGGATCGAGGATGGCCTGGCTTCGCTCACCCTCGCCGCCTACCGGCGGGACCTGTCGCTCTACGCGCGCTGGCTTGGCGCGACGCATTCGCGAAGCCTCGACGAGTCACGCGAGAGCGACCTGCTGGCCTACATCGCCGAGCGTCATGCCGGCACGCGGGCGACCACCGCCAACCGGCGCCTGTCGGTCTTCAAGCGCTACTACCGCTGGGCGCTCCGCGAGCGCCTGGTCTCAGCCGACCCCACCTTGCGGCTGGTGACGGCGCGGCAGCCGATGCGCGTGCCGCGTACGCTCAGCGAGGCACAGGTCGAGTCACTGTTGGGGGCGCCCGACGTCACCACGCCGCTGGGGCTGCGCGACCGCACCATGCTGGAGGTGATGTATGCGAGCGGGCTGCGCGTGAGCGAGCTGGTGGCGATGAAGTCGGTGCACCTGGGCCTGGCCGAAGGCGTGTTGCGGGTGGTCGGCAAGGGTTCCAAGGAGCGCCTGGTGCCCTTTGGCGAGGAAGCGCATGCCTGGCTGAAGCGCTACCTGTCCGCGGCGCGGGCCGAAATTCTCAAGGGCCAGGCGAGCGACGCGCTGTTCGTCACCGTGCGCGGCGGCCCGATGACGCGGCAGATGTTCTGGAACATCGTCAAGCGGCACGCCCGCGCGGCCGGCATCACGGCGCCGATCTCGCCGCACACGTTGCGCCATGCCTTCGCCACGCACCTGCTCAACCACGGCGCGGACCTGCGCGCCGTGCAGATGCTGCTGGGGCACGCCGACATCTCCACGACGACCATCTACACCCACGTGGCGCGCGAGCGGCTGCGGCAGTTGCACGCCCGGCACCATCCCCGCGGTTGACCTGGCACATTCGCAGCGCACATGAAAAAAGGGCCGGTCTGGCGACCGGCCCTTGGCTCCGAACGGGAAGACCCGATCAGAAGTTGTGGCGCAGGCCGACTGCCAGCGAGCTGAAGTCGCTGCCCGCGGCAGACGAGTAGTAGTTCTGGACCGAGCCGTTGTCCACCTTCGTGTAGAAGGCGTAGACCTTGGTGCGCTTGCTCAGGTTGTAGTTGTAGCCCAGGGTCCACTGCGTGGCGTCGGTGTCGGCCAGCGAGCTGCCGTTGGCCTTGAACTTGCCCGCGCCGCCGACGTTGGCGTGCAGTTCGTTGTTGCCGAAGGCGTACATGCCGGCCAGGCGCCACGCATCGCGCTCGACATCCAGCCCCGGGGCCTCGACGGTGTTGCGGATCCAGTACGCGCCGACGGTGAACGCGCCCAGCTCGTACAGGCCGCGGACGCCGACTTCCTTGGTGTCGTCGAGGCCGATGCCGCCGATCGTCGTCGGGCCGTCGACGTAGCCGAAGCCCAGGTGCAGGGGACCCCGGTCGTAGTTGGCCGCCAGGACGAGGGTGTTCTTGGTGCCGGCTTCCTTCAGGCCGTACTGCGCCTCGACGACCAGGCCGCCGAACGAGGGCGACGTGTAGGCGATCATGTTGGTCGCGTTGCCCGGGTACAGGTAGAACGCATCCGACGACGTGCCGGTGTCGTGGTTGTGCATGCTGATGTAGTCAGCCGTGGCGAAGTAGGCAGCGGTCGGGCCCATGTTGCCCAGGCGCAGCTTGCCGAAGCCGCCTTCCAGGTACACGTTGCTCTCGCGGCCGAAGAAGCGGCCCTGGGCCTGGCCGTTGCCGACGTCGAAGCCGGCCTCGAGCAGGAAGCCGGCCTTCAGGCCGCCACCGAGATCCTCGGTGCCCTTGAAGCCGATGCGCGAAGAGTTGTCTTGAACGATGGTGTTGCTCTGGCCGCCGTCCTTCTGGGCTTCGACCGACACGTTGACGCGGCCGTAGACGTTGACGGTGCTCTGGGCAAACGCGGTGCCGGTGGCCAGCAGGGCGACGGCCGCGGCGATGAGAGTGTGCTTCATGCAGCTTCCTCAGGAGTTGTAGATGTCGTTGTTCTTCGAGCGTCGCAACGCTCTAGGAGCATCCCCAGTTTAGGTGTGGAATACGGGTTTCGCCTAGATCACCAGCGCGTCCGCCTCCCGTGTGCGCCCGCGTGTGCGGCTTTCGCGCAACAGCCGGGCCGATCAGCGTCCGCGCAGGTGGGCCGGCGCCTCGAGGCGCCTGGCCAGCAGCGACAGGGCCAGCGTCAGCACGAGGTAAAGCGCCGAGATCGCGAGGTAGGGTTCCCAGTAGCGGGAATAGGCGCCCGCCACGGTGCGCGCGGCCAGCGCCAGTTCGGCCAGCCCGATGGCCGAGACCAGCGACGAGTCCTTGATGAGCGTGACGCCCTCGTTGACCAGGGCCGGCACCATGCGGCGGAAGGCCTGCGGCAGTACGACGAAGCGCATCGACTGCGCGTGCGTGAAACCCAGGCTGTAGGCGGCCTGGGTCTGGCCGCGATGGATGCTCTGGATGCCGGCGCGGAAGATCTCGCTGATGTAGGCGCCGGCATTGAGGCTCAGCGCCACGCAACCGCTGAAGAAGGCCCCGTGTTCCTGCCGGAAGGCGCGCGCCGCCTCGCCGGACAGCAGCAAGCCGGAGTCCGGGTGCACCAGCGCGGGCATCAGCGCGAAGTGCACGAGCAGGATCTGCACGAACAACGGGGTGCCGCGGAAGAAGGTGACGTAGGCCAGCGTCACGCCGCGCGCCGCGACGGCGAGCACCCTGAGGGCGGCCGTCTTCGGCGGCGGGGCATCAGCCGAGCTGCTGACCAGCCCGAACGCGACGCCCAGCACCAGCCCCGCACCGATGGCCACCAGCGTGAGCTGGACGGTCATCCACAGGCCGCTGGCGAACAGCGGCCCGTAGCCGGCGAGGATCTCCCAGCGAAGATCCATGGCGTGAGGCGCGGTGAACTGCCTGGCTTACTTCGAGGCGGCCGGGGCCGGGGCCGCGGCGGCCGGCGCGGCACCGAAGTACTTGGCGTAGATCTTGTCGTAGGTCCCGTCGCTCTTGATCGCCTTGAGGCCGTCGTTGAGCTTGCCCAGCAGTTCGGCGTTGCCCTTCTTGACGGCGATGCCGTACTGCTCGGGCACGAACTCCTTGTCGGAGACGGTCTTGAACTTGCCGCCCGGGTTGTTGGCGACGTAGTGGGTCACCACGCCGTTGTCGGCCACCACGGCGTCGACACCGCCGGCCTCGAGTTCCTTGAGCGCCAGCGGCGTCGACTCGAAGCGCTTGATGTTGGTGTTCGTCTTGCCCAGCAGCTTGGTGACGGCCTCGTCGCCGGTGGTGCCGGTCTGCACGCCGACCTTGAGCTTCTTCAGGTCGGCGAACTTCGTCACCTTGCTGCTCTCCTTGACGGCGATCAGCTGCGCGGCGTCGAAGTACGGGTCGCTGAAGTCCATCGTCTGCCTGCGCTCGTCGGTGATGGTGATCGCCGAGACGAGCAGGTCGCGGTCACCCTGCGCCAGCGCGTTGAAGATGCCTTCCCACGGCGTGTTGGCGAACTTGACCTCGAAGCCGCCCTTGGCGGCGATGGCCTGCACGACCTCGATGTCGAAGCCGACGATCTCGCCCTTCTCGTTCTGGCTCTCGAAGGGGGCGTAGGCGGCATCGGTGCCGACGGTGTAGACCTTGACGGCTGGCGCGGGGGCCGAGGCCGGTGCCGAGGCGACGGGCGCCGGCGGCGGTGGTTCCTGCTTGCCGCACGCGGCGAGCACGAGGCCGGTCACGAGGGCGGCTGCCGTCTTGAGGAAGCGACGGGTGGTCATCTGGCTCATGGGTGTTCCTTGAATCGTTTGCGGCCCTTGCGGCCGCACAAGGGCCGGAAGTGTAAGCCGGCCACCGGACGCGCCAACGCCCCTCGAGCGGGCGCATGCCTCGGCGGTTCGCGTGGTGGGTTCGCTGCGTGACCTGCGCGGTGTGCGGGTCCGTCCGGCAATCGCCGTTCAATGCGATTCAGACCCCGCAGCCAGCAGACGCAACTCGGCTTCGTCGAAGCCCGCCGCTCGGCGCGCTTCGGTGTTGAAGGGCGGCTTGAGCCGAGGCGCGCCGTGCGCGCGCGCCAGCCGCGCGAACTCGGTCACCGGATCCAGCCCGCCGCGCTCGCAGAGCCAGCGGTACCAGCGGTTGCCGATCGCCACGTGTCCGATCTCGTCGCGCAGGATCACGTCGAGGATTGCCACCGCGCGCGCGTCTCCGGCACGCGCGAGGCGGGCCTGCATCGGCGGCGTGGCGTCCAGCCCGCGCGCTTCGAGCAGGCGCGGCACCAGCGCCATGCGGGCGAGGCGGTCGCCCGCGGTCTTCTCGGCCATGGCCCACAGCCCGTCGTGGGCGTCGAAGTCGCCGTAGGCGTGGCCCAGCGCGTGCAGGTGCTCCGACAGCAGCGTGAAGTGCAGCGCCTCCTCGCCGGCCACGCGCAGCCAGTCGCGGTAGAAGGCCTCGGGCATGGCCTCGAAGCGCCAGCAGGCGTCGAGTGCGAGGTTGATGGCGTTGAACTCGATGTGGGCCACCGCGTGCAGCAGCGCCGCGCGGCCCTCGACCGTGAAGGGCGTGCGCCGCGGCACCTGGTCAGGTGGCACGAGGCGCGGCAGGGCAGGGCGGCCCGGCAGGCCTGCGGGCGCGGCCAGCCGCGCATCGACGTCCACCACCGGCACCGCCGCGGCCAGCTCGCGCACGCGGGCGACCTTGGCCTGCGGGTCGGCCGTGCACAGCGCCGCCAGCGCCGCGTGCCGGAGTTCCGGGCCGTCGGCCTTCACGCCGCGTCGAGGTGGGACGCGCCGAGCTCGGAGCCCACGCGCTCATGCGCGGTGTGCACGTGCTGCGAGATGGCCCGCGCGGCACCCTCGGCATCGCCGGCGGCGATGGCGTCGAGGACCTGTGCGTGCTCGGTCCACACTTTCTGCACGTAGCGAGGGCGGCGCAGCACCTCGCCCATCGAGCGGCGCAGGTGCTGCCAGTGGGTCTGCATCGACTGCACGATCAGCGGGTTGCCGCTGGTCTCGTAGATCCAGGCGTGGAAGTCGACGTCGGCCTGCAGGGCGGCCGCGGGGTCACCGTTCGCGGCCACGCGAAGCCCGTGCGCGACCAGCTCCCGCCCGCGGGTCACCTGCTCGGCGGTGGCGCGCCGCGCGGCCAGCGATGCCGCCAGCGGCTCCAGCGCCGTGCGGAACTGGTAGATCGCGTCGAAGCGCGCGCGGTCGGCAGGCGCCACCTGCAGGCCGCGGCGCCCGTGCTCGACCAGGAAGCCCTGCTGCTTGAGCAGGCCCATGGCCGTCATCACGGGCTGGCGGGAGACCTGCAGGCGCGCCGCCAGCTCGTCCTGGGTGACGCGCTCGCCCGGGGCCAGCGTGCCTTCGCAGATGGCGTCGAGGATGCGCTCGTAGACCTGCTCCACGAGCGTCTTCTGGGGCTTCAGGGATTCGATGGACATGACGGTTCGGTTGGCAAGTGTGCCGCATCGGGACTTCCACCCGGGTGAACCCTATACAGCATTCCGAATACTGTATGCGATAGTTTTCGCATCTACCAGCCCCGCCAACCCCATCCGAAGCGAATCTTCTTCATGGACAACACCCCGATCCGCGTGCTGCTGGCCAAGGTCGGCCTCGACGGGCACGACCGCGGCGTCAAGGTCGTCGCGCGCACGCTGCGCGATGCCGGCATGGACGTCATCTATTCCGGGCTGCACCGCACGCCCGACGAAGTCGTCAACACTGCCATCCAGGAAGACGTCGACGTGCTCGGCGTCAGCCTGCTTTCGGGCGTGCAGCTGACCGTCTTCCCGAAGATCTTCCGCCTGCTGCAGGAAAAGGGCGCGAGCGACCTGATCGTCATCGCCGGCGGCGTGATGCCCGACGAGGACGCCGAAGCGATCCGCCAGATGGGCGTGCGCGAGGTGCTGCTGCAGGACACCCCGCCGCAGGCCATCGTCGATTCGATCCGTCGCCTGGTTGCCGAGCGCGGCCCGCGCTGAGCCCGGCCCGCCACACCCCCGAGAGGTCCGAAATGGAACAGTGGTCCTTCCCCGCCGCGTACGACGAGAACTACCTGCCGCCGGCCGACAGCCGCTACTGGTTCCCGCGCCGCGAGACGATGCCGGCGGCGCAGCGCGAGCACGCCATCCTGCTGCGCCTGCAGCAGGTCTGCCAGTACGCGTGGGACCACGCCCCCTTCTACCGCCGCAAGTGGGAGGAGGCCGGCTTCCACCCGAGCCAGCTGAAGTCGCTGGAAGACTTCGAGGAGCGCGTGCCGGTGGTCAGGAAGGTGGACCTGCGCGCCTCGCAGGCGGCGCACCCGCCCTTCGGCGACTACGTCTGCGTGCCCGATGCCGAGATCTTCCATGTCCATGGCACCAGCGGCACGACCGGGCGGCCCACGGCCTTCGGCATCGGGCGCTCGGACTGGCGCGCGATCGCCAACGCCCACGCCCGCATCATGTGGGGCATGGGCATACGCCCGGGCGACATGGTCTGCGTCGCGGCCATCTTCAGCCTTTACCTGGGCAGTTGGGGGGCGCTGGCCGGTGCCGAGCGCCTGGGCGCCAAGGCCTTCCCGTTCGGCGCGGGCGCGCCGGGCATGAGCGCGCGCCTGGCGCAGTGGCTGGCACTGACGAAGCCGGCGGCCTTCTACGGCACGCCCAGCTACGCCATCCACCTGGCCGAGGTGGCCCGCGAGGAGAAGCTCAACCCGCGCGACTTCGGGCTGCGCTGCCTGTTCTTCTCGGGCGAGCCTGGCGCCTCGGTGCCGGGCGTGAAGGACCGCATCGAGGACCTGTACGGCGCCAAGGTCTACGACTGCGGCTCGATGGCCGAGATGACACCGTTCATGAACGTCGCCGGCACCGAGCAGAGCAACCAGGGCATGCTGTGCTGGCAGGACATCGTCTACACCGAGGTCTGCGACCCGGCGACGATGCGCCGCGTGCCCTACGGCCAGCGCGGCACGCCGGTCTACACGCACCTCGAGCGCACCAGCCAGCCGATGATCCGCCTGCTGTCAGGCGACCTGTCGCTGTGGACGAACGACGAGACCGCCTGCGGACGCACCTACCCCAGCCTGCCGCAGGGCGTGTTCGGCCGCATCGACGACATGTTCACCATCCGCGGCGAGAACATCTACCCCAGCGAGATCGACGCCGCGCTCAACCAGATGAGCGGCTACGGCGGCGAGCACCGCATCGTCATCACCCGCGAGGCGGCGATGGACGAGCTGCTGCTGCGCGTCGAGCCCGACGAGCAGATCCACCGCGCCGGCGCCACGGCGCTCGAGGCCTTCCGCGCCGACGCCGCGCGGCGCATCCATACGGTGCTCGGCGTGCGGGCCAAGGTCGAGCTCGTCGAGCCGAACTCGATCCCGCGCACCGACTTCAAGGCACGCCGCGTGATCGACGACCGAGAGGTCTTCCGCTCGCTCAACGAGCAGCTGCGCTCGGGCGCCTGAACAGCTCGGCATGGCCTACGTTCCGTCTCTCGAACTGCTGCGCCAGCTCACCGAGGGCAACCCCTGGGCGCTGGGCCGCCTGATCTCGCGCGCGGAGGGGGCGGTTCCCGAGGCGCGGCCTGCGCTGGCCGAGGTGTACCGGCGCGCCGGGCGCGCCCACGTCATCGGCCTGACCGGCGTGCCAGGCAGCGGGAAGTCCACCCTCGTCGCACGTCTGACTGCCTCGTTGCGCGCGCGCGGCGAGAAGGTCGGCATCGTCGCCATCGACCCCTCCAGCCCCTACTCGGGCGGCGCCATCCTCGGGGACCGCATCCGCATGACCGAGCTGGCCAACGACCCCGGGGTCTTCATCCGCAGCATGGCCACGCGCGGCGCCACCGGCGGCATGGCGCGGGCGGCGCTGGACGCCGTCGACCTGCTCGACGTGGCCGGCTTCGGCACCGTCATCCTGGAGACCGTGGGCGTGGGACAGGACGAGGTCGAGGTGGCGCACGCATCCGACACCACGGTCGTCGTCTCGGCACCGGGGCTGGGCGACGAGATCCAGGCCATCAAGGCCGGCGTGCTGGAGATCGCCGACATCCACGTGGTCAGCAAGTGCGACCGCGACGACGCGCTGCGCACGCTGACCGACCTCAAGCAGATGCTGACGCTGGGCACGCTGACCGGCCCGAAGCGCGACTGGGCCATTCCCGTGGTGGGCGTCAGCTCCTACACCGGTCAGGGCATCGACGAGCTGCTCGAGCGCATCGCTGCGCACAAGGCCATGCTGGGCGCGTCCGACGCCGGCCGCGAACGCCGGCGTCGCGTGGCCGAGTTCCGCCTGCACAAGACCGCCGAGACGCTGCTGCTCGAACGCTTCGCCGCCGGTGCGAAGGCGTTCGCGCCCGTGCTCGCCACGAACCTCGCTGACCGCGCGCTGGACCCCTACGCCGCGGCACGACAACTCATCGCACAGACCATCCGCAAGGAGTATTCCGATGACCTGGCTTGACCCCAAGGAACGCGACCGCCTCGAGTCCGAGCGCAAGGACTGGGAGGCGCAGGAGGTCGCGGCCTTCCTGCGCAAGCAACCCGAGCGCAAGGAGCAGTTCCACACCATCGGCGACATCCCGGTGCAGCGCACCTACACCGCCGCCGACATCGCCGACACGCCGCTCGCGGACATCGGCCTGCCGGGCCGCTACCCGTTCACGCGCGGCCCGTACCCCACGATGTACCGCAGCCGCACCTGGACGATGCGCCAGATCGCCGGCTTCGGCACCGGCGAGGACACCAACAAGCGCTTCAAGTACCTGATCGCGCAGGGCCAGACCGGCATCTCGACCGACTTCGACATGCCCACCCTGATGGGCTACGACTCCGACCACCCGATGAGCGACGGCGAGGTCGGGCGCGAGGGCGTGGCCATCGACACGCTGGCCGACATGGAGGCGCTGCTCGCCGACATCGACCTCGAGAAGATCTCGGTCTCGCTGACGATCAACCCGACGGCGTGGATCCTGCTGGCCATGTACGTGGCCCTGGCCGAGCAGCGCGGCTACGACCTGAACAAGCTCTCGGGGACGGTGCAGGCCGACATCCTCAAGGAGTACATGGCGCAGAAGGAGTACATCTACCCCATCGCGCCCTCGGTGCGCATCGTGCGCGACATCATCACGTTCTCGGCGAAGAACCTCAAGCGCTACAACCCGATCAACATCTCCGGCTACCACATCTCGGAAGCTGGCTCCTCGCCCCTGCAGGAGGCGGCCTTCACGCTGGCCAACCTCGTCACCTACGTCGACGAGGTGACCAGGACCGGCATGCACGTCGACGAGTTCGCGCCGCGGCTGGCCTTCTTCTTCGTCTCCCAGGCCGACTTCTTCGAGGAGGTGGCCAAGTTCCGCGCGCTGCGCCGCTGCTACGCGAAGATCATGAAGGAACGCTTCGGGGCGCAGAACCCGGAGTCGATGCGCCTGCGCTTCCACTGCCAGACGGCTGCCGCCACGCTGACCAAGCCGCAGTACAAGATCAACATCGTGCGCACGGCGCTGCAGGCGCTGTCGGCGGTGCTGGGCGGCGCGCAGTCGCTGCACACCAACGGCTACGACGAGGCCTTCGCGATCCCGACCGAGGACGCGATGAAGATGGCGCTGCGCACGCAGCAGATCATCGCCGAGGAGACCAACGTCACCCAGGTGATCGACCCCCTGGGCGGCAGCTTCTACGTCGAGTCTCTGACCAACGAATACGAGAAGCGCATCTTCGAGATCCTGAAGGAAGTCGAGGAGCGCGGCGGCACGGTCAAGCTGATCGAGCAGGGTTGGTTCCAGAAGCACATCGCCGACTTCGCCTACGAGACGGCGCTGCGCAAGCAGTCGGGCGAGAAGCCGGTGATCGGCGTCAACCGCTTCGTCGAGAAGGAAGGCAAGGCCGACATCGAGATCCACCCCTACGACCCGAGCACCGCCGAGCGCCAGATCGCGCGCACCCGGCGCGTGCGCGCCGAGCGCGACGAGGCGAAGGTGCAGGCGCTGCTGGACGAGTTGGTCGCGGTGGCGCAGGACGAGTCGCGGAACATCATGCCGGTGACCATCGAGCTGGTGAAGGCGGGCGCCACGATGGGCGACATCGTCGAGAAGCTCAAGGGCATCTGGGGCACCTACCGCGAGAACCCGGTGTTCTGATGAAGCCGCCCGCACTCGGCGCCGACAGCGCCGCCGGCGTCATCGCACGCATCCTCCGGGCCCGCGGCGTCGACCGCGTCTTCGGGCTGTGCGGCGGCCACGTCATGCCGATCTGGATGCGCCTGGATGCCGAGGGCATCCGCATCGTCGACGTGCGCGACGAGCGCGCCGCGGTGTACATGGCGCACGCCTATGGCGAGCTGAGCGGACGCCCGGGCGTGGCGCTCGTCACCGCCGGGCCGGGCGTGACCAACGCCATGACCGGCATCGCCAACGCGCACGTCGCGCGCGCCCCGGTGCTGGTGCTGTCCGGCGTGCCGCCGCGCCCGCAGGAGCATCGTGGCGCGCTGCAGGACATGGTGCACACCGACATGCTGCGCGGCGTCACCCGCTACGCCCGCACGGTGCGCGAGGCGGCGCAGGTGCCGCAGGCGCTGGACGCCGCGCTGGCCGCGGCCTTCGGCGAGGCGGGTGGCGAGCCCGGGCCGGCCTACCTCGACTTCCCGACGGACACCCTGCGCGCCGAGGTGCCGCGTGCGCTGCTGATGCCCGAGCACGTGGCGGGCCGGCCGTGCAGCGACATCGAGCCCGAGCCCGGCGCGCTGGCGCGTGCGGCCGAACTGCTGTGGAGCGCCCGCCGGCCCCTGGTCATCGGTGGCCGCGGCGTGCGCGGGGCGGGTGCCGAACTGGCCGCGCTGCTCGACGCCACCGGTGCCGCCTACCTGGACACCGGCGAGTGCAAGGGCGTGCTGCCCGACGGCCACCCGTCGGTGGTGGCGGCAATGCGCGGCACGGTGATGGGCGAGGCCGACCTCGTCGTCACCGTGGGGCGCCGCCTGGACTTCCAGCTCGGCTACGGCTCGCCGGCGGTGTTCGGCGCGGCGCGCTTCCTGCGCATCGCCGACTGCGCGGCCGAGCTGCGGGACAACCGCCGTGGCGAGGTGGAGCTGTTCGCGACGCCGCGGCGCGCGCTGGCCGCGCTGCGTGCTGCCGGCAGTGGCCGCATGCCCGCCGTCGACACTGCGTGGACGCAGCGCCTGCGCGAGGGCCACGAGGCCCGCTCGCGCAAGCTGCGAGAGACCATGGCCGCGGCGGCCGATGGCGCCGACGGCCGCATGCATCCCAACCGCCTGATCGCAGAGGTGCAGCGCGCGATCGGGGACGACGCGGTGGTGGTCGCCGACGGCGGCGACTTCCTCGCCTTCACGCGGGTCGGCATGGCCTGCGGCACCTACCTCGACCCCGGGCCGCTGGGCTGCATCGGCATCGGCACCGCGTTCGGCATCGGCGCGTCGCTGGCGCGGCCGGGGCAGACCGTCGCCGTGATGACCGGCGACGGCGCCTTCGGCTTCAACGCGATGGAGATCGACACCGCCGTTCGCCACGGCGTGCCCATTCTCGTGGTGGTGGCCAACAACGGGGCCTGGCAGATCGAGGTGCACGACCAGAACACCACCCACGGCAAGGTGGTGGGCACGCGGCTGCAGCACGCCGACCATGCCGCGATGGCGCGTGCCTTCGGGGCCTGCGGCGAGCGGGTCGAAAGTGTCGATGCGCTACCCGCGGCGCTGGCGAGGGCCCTGGACGCCAACCGTCAGGGCCGGCCTGCGCTGCTCGACGTGCTGGTCAGCGGCGAGCCGATGTCTTCCGACGCGAAGACCGGCCTGGCCTGGGTGCCCGACCTGCAGCCGCTCGCGGCCTGGGACGATGCGGAGCGCGCCTGGCGCACGGGCGGGCTGCAGTAGGCTTGCGAGCATGCACGCGTCGTCAGGTCAGGTCGCCACCCTCCATCTCCTCGCCTACGCTGGCGTCAGCCCTGAACTGGCGGGACCGCCGCGAGCGGCACGGGCGGGTCACGCCCTCATCGGCCGCCTGACCCTCGGACACTCGGCCTGGCTGGGCGCCGGCAGCGTGATCAGGGCCGACGGCCATTTCGTGCGCATCGGTGACCGCTTCACGATGGGTCGCGGCGCCACCATTCACATCGCCCACGAGCGCTACCCGACCATCGTCCACGACGATGTCTGCGTCGGCGCCAACGCCGTGGTCCACGCCTGCACGGTGGGGGCCGGCTGCGTGATCGAGGCGGACTGCGTCGTCCTCGACGGCGCCGAGGTGGGTGACGGCGCGGTGCTGGAAGCGGGCAGCATCGTCTTCCCGCGCTCGCGCCTCGAAGGTGGGTGGCTGTATGCCGGGCGGCCCGCGAAGCCCGTGCGTGCGCTCGCCGAGGGCGAGGCCCGCCAGCGCGCGCTGGCCCTGTGCGAGCGCATCGAGGCGGACGACTCGACCTGGCCCGTGCCCGGGAAGGCCGCGTTCGCCGCGCCCGACGCCTTCGTGGCCGACACCGCCGCACTGGCTGGCGACGTGCGGCTGGCCGCGGGCGCCAGCGTCTGGTACGGCTGCCGGCTGGACGCGCGCGGCGCGCCGATCGTGCTCGGCGTGCGTTGCAACGTGCAGGACAACTCGGTGCTGGTGGCGGCCGGTGCCGGCATCTCGATCGGCGAGGACAGCACCATCGGGCACAACGTGGTGCTGGAAGACTGCAGCGTCGGCGCACGCTGCCTCGTGGGCATGGGCAGCCACATCGCGGCCGGCACGGTGATCCCCGACGACACCTTTGTCGCCGGTGGCTGCGTCACCGCCCCAGGCCAGGTGCTGGAAAGCGGCTTCGTCTGGGGCGGCAGCCCGGCGCGCCGGCTCACCGGGTTCGACGAGGCCCGCCGCCGCAGCGTGCACACCACGGCCGTCGTCTACGCCGAGTACGCGCGCCTGCTTCGCCACGGCTGACCCTGCTGGGGGGGGGCGCGCGGTGGCGCGTCCCTAGAATCGCCGGATGAGCGAGCTGCACAAGTTCCTGTTCGAAGGCCTGCCGGTGCGCGGGATGATCGTGCGCCTGACCGACAGCTGGCGCGAGGTGTTGCAGCGCCGCGAGGCCGTGGGTGGCTACCCCCGCGAGGTGCGCGAGCTGCTGGGCGAGATGGCCGCCGCCGGCGTCCTGATGCAGGCCAACATCAAGTTCAACGGCGCGCTGGTGCTCCAGGTCTTCGGCGACGGCCCGGTGAAGCTGGCGGTCTCTGAAGTTCGCCCCGACCTCACCTTCCGCGCCACGGCCAAGGTCACCGGCGAGGTGCCGGTGGGTGCCCGGCTGGAAGCCATGCTCAACGTGCACGGCCGCGGTCGCTGTGCGATCACGCTGGACCCGCAGGACCGCCTCCCGGGCCAGCAGCCTTACCAGGGTGTCGTGCCGCTGCACGGCGACCATCGCGAGCCGCTGCAGCAGGTCTCCGAGGTGCTGGAGCACTACATGCTGCAGTCCGAGCAGCTCGACACGAAGCTGGTGCTGGCCGCGGACGACCAGGTGGCCGCCGGCCTGCTGATCCAGCGCATGCCCGTCGAGGGCGAGGCCAACCTCGCCGGTCGCCGCAACGAGGACGACATCGGCCGCTCCGAGGACTACCGGCGCATCGCCATGCTGGCGGCCACGCTCACGCGCGAGGAACTGCTGGGCCTGGAACCCGAGCGCATCCTCCACCGCCTGTTCTGGGAGGAGAAGGTGCGCCGCCTGGGCGTGATGCACCCGCGCTTCGGCTGCAGTTGCTCGCGCGAGCGGGTGCGCGCCATGCTGCGCGGTCTGGGGCGCGAGGAAAGCGACAGCATCATCGCCGAGCGCGGCGAGGTCGAGGTGGGCTGCGACTTCTGCGGCCGTCAGTACCGATTCGATGCGGTCGACGTCGGCGAGATGTTCACGCCGGAGCGTGACCAGCCACCTTCGACCGATGCCATGCAGTAACGGCGCCACAGGCTCTCGGCGCCGCTCGGCCGCGGCAGCGTCGCCCGCCGTCGGCACCGTTCCGTAGCGGCGGCGCCGCGCTGCGCTCAGCGCCGCGTGGCCTGCAGGCTGCGGCGCTCGCACTCCGGGTCGTCGCAGTCGCAGGTCCAGGTCCAGTGCGGCTCGGCCTCGTTGCGCTCCTGCAGCCGCGTGAACAGACCTGTCCTGCGCATGGGCAGGCGGCGCAGCAGCGGTGCCACTGCATCGAGCGCGTTCTCCAGCCGTGCCGTTCCACTGCCGCCGACCACCGCGAAGGGCAGCCGGTGCTGGATCAGCAGGGCGCGCACGGCGGCGTCCACCGGGGCACGCACGTGCGGGCCGTCGCGCTGGTGGCCGTCCGCCACCCAGGGCAGGTCCAGCGAGGTGACCAGCGTGATCGCGCAGCGCCGGTGCCATGACATGGCAGGTGCCTCGAGGCTGTCGTCGGCGAAGAGCAGCCGGCTGTAGACGGCCGTCATCAGCGGCGTGGTGTCGGCCACCACCACTGCATGGCGTGCGGCGGCGCGCTCGATGGCCTGCTGCTGGGCCTCGGCGATGCCCGCCTGCTCGTGCGGCGCGGGCGTGCGGCCGGCCCGGTCGCACCAGGCGCGCAGGTGCTCGGGCACCCAGGTCGCTGGCAGGCCGGTGTCGTGCGCGATGCGCCCGGCGAGCTGCGCCGCCAGCACCGTCTTGCCGGTGCTCTCGGCCCCGGAGATCGCGATGACCAGCGCGCGCTCAGCCACGGGCCAGCCGCCTCCAGGCGCGCCACCCGACCACCGACAGCACGGCGAAGATGGCGTACAGCAGCACCGTCAGCCACAGGCCCTTCACCGCGAACAGCACCACGCTGACGAGGTTCACCGCCAGCCAAACCGGCCAGTTCTCGACCAGCTTGCGGCCGAGCATGATCTGCCCGGTGACGCTGGCCACCGTGGGCAGGGCGTCGAGCCAGGGTACGTCGCTGTCGGTGGCGTGGTCGAGCAGCAGGGCCACCACCGGCCAAGCGGCCAGGGTCGCGGCAGCCACGCCCCATCGGGCGCGCGCGGAAAGCACGTGCACTCGCAGCGGCGCGCCATCGTCACCGGTGCCGCGCAGCCACTGCCACCAGCCCCACAGCGCCACGGCCACGAAGAACAGCTGCAGGGTGGCCTCGCCGTAGAGCCGGCTGTCGGCGAACAGCAGCGCGTAGAGCAGCGAGCTGCCGATGGCCAGCGGCCAGGCGACGGGGTTGACGCGCAGGTTGGCCAGCACCATCGCGATGGCCATCGCGAAGGCCGCCACCTCCAGCCAGGTCGCCGGGCTGCCCCAGAGGGTGAACGCGGGCGCGAGCAGCGGGCGCGCCGCGTCGAGGACGGCGTCGAGCGACACGTCAGCGCGGGCGCGTGACCTGCACCAGGATCTCGTCGGGCCGCACCATGCCGAGCTCGGCGCGTGCCTTCTCCTCGACCATCTCGAGGCCTTCCTTCAGGTCGCCCACCTCGGCGGCCACGCGCTGGTTGCGCTCCTTGGCCGCCTCGTTGCGGGCCAGCTGCGCATCGAGCTGCGAGCGCAGCTGCATCACGTGCGGAAGGCTCGACTTGCCGAGCCACAGGTCGGCCTGCACCAGCAGCAGCAGTGCGGCGAGGGCGACAGTGACCCAGCGCATCGGCAAGTCGCTTGCGGCGGCGTCAGCGCAGGTTGTAGAAGGCCGCGCGGCCGGGGTACGAGGCCACGTCGCCGAGGTCCTCCTCGATGCGCAGCAGCTGGTTGTACTTGGCGATGCGGTCGCTGCGGCTCATCGAGCCGGTCTTGATCTGGCCGGCGTTGGTGCCCACGGCGATGTCGGCGATCGTCGAATCCTCGGTCTCGCCCGAGCGGTGGCTGATGACGGCGGTGTAGCCCGCGCGCTTGGCCAT
>JBILNT010000180.1:0-7041 GCA_044374875.1 Rubrivivax sp. | reverse complement strand
CCGCTTCAACCGTCGCTTCGACCTGCGCGGGCTTGTCGCGCGACTGATCGTCGACGTCGTGCGCACGCCGCCGATGCAGGAAAGAGTCATCCGAAGCGACCATGCTGAGGCACGTTTCTAATCAGGTCGGGCGATGACTCTGGTATCGGCGAATGCGGCGTCCAACTTGAGCGGTGGCGACGGCCTGCGGCCGCTGCGACGCGCGTGGGCAGGGCTGCCGGCGCTCAGCGGAAGGGGAAGAACACCGGGATCGCCACCAGCGCGGTGGCGATGAAGACCAGCGAGATCGGCAGCCCGGCGCGGACGAAGTCGCCCAGGGTGTAGCGGCCGGGGGACATGACCATCAGGTTGGTCTGGTAGCCATAGGGGGTGACAAAGCTGCAGCTCGCCCCGTAGAGCACGGCCATGATGAACGGTGCAGGGCTCAGGCCGAGCTGTCCGGCCACGCCGATGGCCACCGGGAAGGCGAGCGCCGCGGCGGCGTTGTTGCTCATCAGTTCGGTCAGGATCCAGGTCGCCACCAGCAGCAGCGCCAGTGCGCCGTAGGGCCCCAGCTGGTCGGCACCGATGAGCAGGCCACCGGCCAGCAGGTCGGCAACCTTCGTCGAGATCATGACCTCCGAGATGATCAGCGCCGAGGCGATGATCAGGATCAGGTCGTAGGGCATGTTGCGCCGCAGGTCGGCCACCTTGGCGTAGCCGAGCAGCAGGAACAGCGCGAGCAGCACGAGCAGCCCCTTGAGGAAGCCCACCACGCCGAGGGCCGACAGCGCGATGACGGCCACGAAGCCGCCCATCGCGGTGACGCCCTTGCGTGGGTCGACGAACTTCTGCACCTCGTGCCGGGAGACGATGACGAAGTTGCGCGACAGGTTGTTGCGCTTGTCGAAGTCCTTGCCGACGACCAGCACCAGCGTGTCGCCGACTTCGAGCGGTATGTTCGCGATCGGGCCGACCAGGCGCTCGCTGCCGCGTCGCACCGCAATCACCGCGGCGTCGAACTGCGAGCGGAAGTCGGCTTCCTTGATGGTGCGTCGCGCCAGGGTGGAGTTGGCCGCGATCACGACCTCGACCAGGTTGTCGATGGGCAGGTTGTAGTGCTGGCCGTGGGTCTCGAGGCCCGGGAACTGCGTCAGCAGGTCCAGGCGCGTGATGTCGCCGGTGAAGACCAGCAGGTCGTCGGCGCGGATGATCTCGTCGGGCTCGACCGGCGCGATGACGCGTCCGTCGCGCACGATCTCGGTGAGGAACAGGTGCGAGAGGTTGCGCAGGCCGCCGGCCTCGACGGTCTTGCCTGCCAGGGGTGAGGCCGGGGTGACGCTGGCCTCGAGGAAGTAGTCGGAGGGCGTTTCCTCGGCGGGGGGCATCTGCCGCAGGATGCGCGGGTAGGCAATCAGCATCGTCGCGCCGCAGGTCAGCAGGATCAGGATGCCCACCGGGAACAGGTCGAAAAGATGCAGGCCCGGCATGTCGCGGCCGACCATCAGGCTGTTGACCAGCAGGTTGGTCGAGGTGCCCACCAGGGTCAGGATGCCGCCCAGGGATGCCGCGTAGCACATCGGCAGCAGCAGCCGCGACGGCGGGTGTCGACGCGTCTGTCGCAGCGGCCCGAGCAGCGACGCCACGACCGCGGTGTTGTTCAGGAAGGCCGAGTACAGCGCGGTCGACGCGTACAACTTCGCCAGCGCCGCGCGATAGCTGCCGCGCAGCAGCGTGTCCGCGGCGCGCTCGAGCAGGCGCGACTTGTCCAGCACCACCGACAGCAGCAGGAGCACGACGACGGTGATCAGGCCCTCGTTGGTGAACTGCTGCAGGCTGTCCTTCATGCCGATGAAGTCGAGCAGCATGAAGGCGGACGCCACGGCGGTGAACACCGCGGCCGGCGCGAAGCGGCCGCGGATCAGCTCGAAGACCAGCCAGGCGAGCCCGGCCAGGACCACGCCCTGCTGGAGCGTCATGCGTCGAGCACGCCGCGCTCGCGCAGCAGCTCGACCACGCGGTCCGCGGCCTGCTCGGCGCTCGTCTGCGTCGTGTCGAGGCGGATCTCGGGCGCCTCGGGCGCCTCGTAGGGCGAGTCGATGCCGGTGAAGTTGGCCAGCTCCCCGCGACGCGCCTTCTTGTACAGGCCCTTGACATCGCGCTGCTCGGCCACGGCCAGCGGCGTGTCGACGTGCACCTCGATGAACTCGCCTTCGGCGAGCAGCCCGCGGGCCATGCGACGCTCGGCACGGAACGGCGAGATGAACGCGGTGATCACGATCAGGCCGGCGTCGACCATCAGTCGCGCCACTTCCGCCACGCGGCGGATGTTCTCGACGCGGTCGGCCTCGGTGAAGCCCAGGTCCTTGTTCAGGCCGTGGCGGACGTTGTCGCCGTCGAGCAGGTACGAGTGGCGCCCCAGCGCGAACAGCTTCTTCTCGACGAGGTTGGCGATCGTCGACTTGCCCGCGCCCGACAGCCCCGTGAACCACAGCAGCACGGGCTTCTGTCCCTTCTGCATGGCCCGCGCATCCTTGTCGATGTCGAGGTGTTGCAGGTGGATGTTGTGCGCGCGGCGCAGCGCGAAGTGCAGCATCCCCGCGCCGACGGTGTTGTTCGTCATCCGGTCGATGACGATGAAGCCGCCGGTCTCGCGGTTGGCCTGGTAGGGGTCGAAGGCGATCGGGCGGTCGAGCGCGATGTTGCACACGCCGATCTCGTTGAGGTCGAGCTTCTTGGCCGCCAGGTGCTCCATCGTGTTGACGTTCACCTTGTACTTCGGCTCGGTGATCGTCATGCCCACCAGCCGGGTGCCGATCTTCATCAGGTAGGGTCGCCCGGGCAGGAGAGGCTCGTCGGTCATCCAGACGATCGTGCACTCGAACTGGTCGGCGACCTCGGCCGGCGCGTCGGCGGCGGAGATGACGTCGCCGCGCGAGATGTCGACCTCGTCCTCGAGCGTGAGCGTGACGGACTGGCCGGCCACCGCGACGGGCTGGTCGCCGCCGTGGGCGACGATGCGGGCGACACGGCTCTCCCGGCCCGAGGGCTGGACGCGGATGCGGTCGCCGGGGCGCACCTGGCCGCTGGCGATCATCCCGCAGAAGCCGCGGAAGTCGAGGTTGGGGCGGTTGACCCACTGCACAGGCAGGCGCAACGGCGCCGATTGCAACTGCGTCTCGTCGATCTCGCAGGTCTCGAGGAAGGCCATCAGCGTCGGGCCGTGATACCACGGCATCCGGTCGCTGGGCTCGGTCATGTTGTCGCCCTTGAGGCCCGACAGCGGGATCGAGGTGATGTCCGCCAGGCCGATCTGGCGTGCGAACGCGCGGTACTCCTCGTCGATGCGGCGGAAGACGTCCTCCGAGTAGTCGACGAGGTCCATCTTGTTGATCGCCAGCACCACGTTGCGGATGCCGATCAGGCTGACCAGGTAGCTGTGGCGGCGCGTCTGCGTGAGCACCCCCTTGCGCGCGTCGATCAGGATCACGGCCAGGTCGGCGGTCGACGCGCCGGTGATCATGTTGCGCGTGTACTGCTCGTGTCCGGGCGTGTCGGCGACGATGAACTTGCGCCGGTCGGTGCTGAAGAAGCGGTACGCCACGTCGATCGTGATGCCCTGCTCGCGCTCGGCCGCCAGGCCGTCGACGAGCAGCGCGAAGTCGATGTCGCCGCCTTGCGTGCCCCACTTCTTCGAGTCGGCCTCGATCGCCGCGAGCTGGTCCTCGAAGAGCATCTTCGATTCGTACAGCAGCCGCCCGATCAGCGTGCTCTTGCCGTCGTCCACCGACCCGCAGGTGATGAAGCGCAGCAGGCTCTTCTTCTCGTGCTGCTCGAGGTACTGCTCGATGTCGGTGGCGATCAGGTCAGAAACGTGGGCCATACGAAGTCTTCGTCTGTAACGTGGATCAAGCCGCTGGCGCGGATCCGGCTCCGCCGGTCCGCAGCCAGAGCCCCCTCGGGGGGCAGCGACCGGGAGGGAGCGTGGGGGCTGACTGCCACCAGCCTGGGGGCTAAAAATACCCTTCCTGCTTCTTCTTCTCCATAGACGCCGCCTGGTCGTGGTCGATCATGCGGCCCTGGCGTTCGCTGGTGCGCGTCAGCAGCATCTCCTGGATGATGTCGACCAGTGTCGCCGCCTGCGATTCCACTGCGCCGGACAGGGGGTAGCAGCCCAGCGTGCGGAAGCGCACCTTCTTCATCACCGGGGCCTCGCCGGGGCGCAGGCGCGCCTGCATCCGCTCGTCGTCGACCATGATCAGGGTGCCGTCGCGTTCCACCACGGGCCGCTCGGCCGCGAAGTACAGCGGCACGATCGGGATGCTCTCGAGGTGGATGTACTGCCAGATGTCGAGCTCGGTCCAGTTGCTGATCGGGAAGACGCGAATCGACTCGCCCTTGTGCTTGCGGCCGTTGTAGAGGTGCCAGAGCTCGGGCCGCTGGCTCTTCGGGTCCCAGCGGTGCTGGGCCGTGCGGAAGCTGAAGATCCGCTCCTTGGCGCGGCTCTTCTCCTCGTCGCGGCGCGCACCGCCGAACGCGGCGTCGAAGCCGTGCAGGTCCAGCGCCTGCTTGAGCCCCTGCGTCTTCCACATGTCGGTGTGGATCTGCGAGCCGTGGTCGAAGGGGTTGATGCCCAGCGCCTTGGCCTCGGGGTTCTGGTGGACGATCAGCTGCATGCCCAGTTCGCGCGCCATGCGCTCGCGCAACGCGTACATGTCGCGGAACTTCCAGGTGGTGTCGACGTGCAGCAGCGGGAAGGGCGGCGGCGCCGGGTGGAAGGCCTTGCGCGCGAGATGCAGCATCACCGCGCTGTCCTTGCCGATGGAGTAGAGCATCACCGGCTTGTCGGCTTCGGCCACGACCTCGCGGAGGATGTGGATGCTTTCGGCCTCCAGGCGCTGCAGGTGGGTCAGTCTGACGGGGTCGATCATGGGCTCGGGAGACTCCTGCGGCGGGGCAGCGGTCAAAAGCTTTGCGAATGCGCGAGTATCGCCGATCAGTGCAAACCCTCGGCCGGTGCAGCCGGGACATTCCGTGAAGTTGATACAGTCGCGCACCCCCAGGAGAGAACACCCATGCAAGGGCTTGCGTGGCGCGACCCCGCGCTGCTGGAGGGCCTCGTCGCCCTCGTGAAGGAGGCGTCCGCCGTCGTGATGGCCGTCTATGCCACCGACTTCGCCGTGCGCGGCAAGGACGATGCCTCGCCGGTCACCGAGGCCGACGAGAAGGCCGAGGCCGTGATCCTTCGCGGGCTGGCCGCGTTGGCCCCGGGCGTTCCCGTCGTGGCCGAGGAGGCCGTCGCCGCCGGGCGCGTGCCGGACGTGGCCGGCTGCTTCTGGCTGGTCGACCCGCTCGACGGCACCAAGGAGTTCGTCGGCCGCAACGGCGAGTTCACGGTCAACGTCGCCTTGATCGACGACGGTGCGCCGGTGCTCGGCGTGGTGGCTGCGCCGGCGCTCGGTCGTCTGTTCGCCGGGGTCGTCGGCGTCGGGGCCTGGGTGGAGCAGCACGGGCAGCGCCGGCCGGTCCGCTGTCGCGGCGTGCCCGCCGAGGGCCTCACCGTGGTGGCCAGCCGCTCTCACGGCGACGCAGCCGCGCTCGACGCCTTTCTCGCCGGGCGCAAGGTGGCCAGCCTCGCGAGCGCCGGTTCGTCGCTCAAGCTGTGCCTCGTCGCCGAAGGCGCCGCGGATCTGTACCCGCGCCTGGGCCGCACGATGGAGTGGGACATCGCCGCCGGCCACGCGGTGCTGGCCGCGGCAGGCGGGCGGGTCCGGCGTGTCGACGACGGCGCGGCTCTGGCGTACGGCAAGCCCGGCTTCGAGAACCCGCATTTCGTGGCATCGGGGCTGGGCGACTGACCTCCCCCCGGCGATGGACCCCCCGATCGACCCCCCCTCGATCCAGGGGGGGTAAGCCCGCACCGGCGCAGCCACCCCCCACTCCTAGAATGCATCGGCCACCCCATGACCCAGGACTGCGCCGCATGCCCACCTCCCGCCGAGCTGCCTCCGCCGGCGCCGAAGCCGACGACACGAGCGCCATCCGCACGCTCAAGAAGTACCCGAACCGGCGGCTCTACGACACGCGCACCAGCAGCTACATCACGCTGGCCGACGTCAAGCGCATGGTGCTCGACAACGAGGCCTTCGAGGTTCGGGACGCCAAGACCGGGGACGACCTGACGCGCAGCATCCTGCTGCAGATCATCCTCGAGGAGGAGTCCGGCGGCGTGCCGATGTTCAGCACGCAGATGCTGGCGCAGATCATCCGTTTCTACGGTCACGCGATGCAGGGTTTCATGGGCGCCTTCCTCGAGAAGAACCTGCAGGGCTTCGTCGACTTCCAGAACCAGGTCATGTCGCAGGGGCCCGGTCTGTACGACCCCAAGACCATGGGGCCCGAGGTCTGGACGCAGTTCCTGGGCGCACAGGCGCCGGTGATGCAGAACCTGATGAACGCCTACGTCGAGCAGAGCAAGACGATGCTCGAGAAGATGCAGGGTCAGATGCCATTCCCCAACCCGCTGTTCCCGGGATTTCCTCCGAAGCTGTGACGGGCTGACGGCGGCGCCTGGCCTCGCGGTCGGCCGACGAGGCTGCGCTCGCGGGTCGCGTGGGCGCTTGCGGGACAATCCCGCCATGACGCATCCCCCTGAACCCACGACCGCGCCGGCGGGCAAGGCGCCCACCGTCGGCTTCGTCTCGCTCGGCTGCCCGAAGGCGCTGACCGACTCCGAGCTCATCCTGACGCAGTTGCGCGCCGAGGGCTACGAGACCTCGAAGTCGTACGCCGGCGCCGACCTCGTGATCGTCAACACCTGCGGCTTCATCGACGACGCCGTCAAGGAAAGCCTGGACACCATCGGCGAGGCGCTGGCCGAGAACGGCAAGGTCATCGTCACCGGCTGCCTCGGCGCGAAGAAGGGCGCCGCGGGCGGCTCGCTGGTCGAGGAAGTCCACCCGCGCGTGCTGGCGGTGACGGGGCCGCACGCCACGCAGGAGGTGATGGATGCCGTCCACCGCCACGTGCCCAAGCCGCACGACCCTTTCGTCGACCTGGTGC
>JBILNT010000179.1:0-7054 GCA_044374875.1 Rubrivivax sp. | reverse complement strand
ACGTCGCGCCGCCAGCGCCTTGCGTCTTGCTTCACCCATCGGGTGAGTGTGCCAACACCGCGCAAGTCCGCAACAACACTGCAGATCCAGGTCATCTCGCAGCGGCAACTGCCGGATTTAGGTTCAGTCGTTGACCATCACCAACTTGCCCAGCACCTGCCGCGAAGCCATGCGCTGGTAGGCCTCGGGCAGTGCGCTCATGGGCAGGCGGCGGTCGATGACGGGGCGAACCTTGCCCTGGGCGTACCACTGCGCGAGTTGGGCCATGCCGGCCGCGCTGGCGGCGGGTTCGCGGCGCACGAAGTCGCCCCAGAACACGCCGACGATCGAGGCGCCCTTCAGCAGCGGCAGGTTCAGCGGCAGCGCAGGAATGCCGCCGCCTGCCGCGAAGCCGACCACCAGGTAGCGGCCGCGCCAGGCGATGGAACGGAAGGCAGGCTCGGCCAGCTCGCCACCCACCGGGTCGTAGACGACGTCGGGGCCGCGGCCGCCGGTCAGCGCCTTGAGGGTCTCGCGGAGGTTCTCGCGCGAATAGTCGATCGTCGCGTCGGCGCCGATCGCGGTGCACAGCGCGCACTTCTCGGCGTTCGACGCCGCCGCGATCACCTTCGCGCCGGCTGCCTTGGCGATCTGCACCGCCGCCGTGCCCACGCCGCCCGCCGCGCCCAGGACCAGCACCGTCTCGCCGGCCTGGAGCTGCCCACGATCCATCAAGGCGTGATGCGAGGTGCCGTAGGTGAACGCGAACGCCGCTGCGTCCTCGAGCGCGAAGCCAGGCGGCAGCGGGATCACCCGCGAGGCCTCGACGCAGGCATGCGTCGCGAAGCCGCCGGTGCTGCCGATGACCGCCACCGGCATGCCAACCTTCAGGTGGGCAACGCCTTCGCCCACCGCGTCGACCGTGCCTGAGTACTCCGAGCCGGGCACGAAGGGCAGGGGCGGGCGGAACTGGTACTTGCCCTCGACGATCAGCAGGTCGGGGAAGTTGAGGCTCGCCGCCCGGATCGCGACCCGCACCTCGCCGGCCCGCGGCTCGGGGGTCGGCAACTCGCGCCACTGGAGCGCCCCCGCGCCTTCGAGCGTCTCGCACAGCCACGCCTGCATCTTCGAACTCCTCTTGCGCCGTCGGGAAGAGGCGCTGCAGGCGCGGATCATACGGACCGGCAGCGACGGGGCGCCCCTCCTACAATCCCGCGATGCGCATCCTCATTGCCAACGACGACGGCTACCTCGCCCCCGGCATCGCCGCCCTCGTGGCGGCCTGCGAAGGGCTGGGCCGCATCGACGTCATCGCCCCCGAGCAGAACGCCAGCGGCACGTCCAACGCGCTGACGCTGAGCCGTCCGCTCTCGATCTTCGAGGCCCGCGGCGAACACGTGAAGGGTTTCCGTGTTGTCAACGGCACGCCTTCGGACTGCGTGCACGTGGCGCTCACCGGCGTGCTCGACTACCGGCCGGACCTGGTGCTGTCGGGCATCAACAATGGCGCCAACATGGGCGACGACACGCTGTATTCGGGCACGGTCGCCGCGGCGATGGAGGGCTACCTGTTCGGCATCCCGGCGATCGCGTTCTCGCTCGTCGACAAGGGCTGGGCACACCTTGATGCCGCCGCCGCCGCCGCGCGCTCGGTGATCGAGCAGGTCCTGGCCGGCGGCATGCCGCAGGGGACCTGGCTGCTCAACGTGAACATCCCCAACCGGCCGGACGCGGCCACGCTGCCGCGCGTCGTCACCCGCCTCGGGCGGCGTCATGCCAGCGAGCCGGTCATCCGGCAGCTCAACCCGCGCGGCGAGACGATGTACTGGATCGGCCCGGCCGGGGACGCTCGCGAGGCCGGCGAGGGCACCGACTTCCACGCCACCGCGTCGGGCAAGGTCTCGATCACGCCGCTGCAGGTCGACCTCACCGACCACGCCGGCCGCGAGGGCTGGGCGCGCCGCCTGGGGAGCCCGCTGGCATGACGCGGCCGCCGCGCGGCGCACGCTTCCCGGCGGCACTCGGCAAGCCTGCGGCCGCGCCGTCGGCGCCCGCGGCCGACGTGCTGCGCCCGCAGCGGCCTCTTCACGACGCCGCGCGCGAGGCGGCGCGGCGTGTCCAGCCGGCGGGGCTGGGGCTCGATTCGGACGCGGTGCGCACGCGAATGGTCGCCCGGCTGCGTGCCGGCGGCATCACCAACGAGCGCGTGCTGGGCGCGTTCGCCGCGGTGCCGCGGCACCTGTTCGTCGACTCCGCGCTGGCGATCCAGGCCTACGAGGACACCAGCCTGCCGATCGGCCTCGGCCAGACGATCTCCAAGCCCTCGGTCGTGGCGCGCATGCTCGCGCTGCTGCACGAGGGCGACGGCGCGCGTGCCAGCGGTTCGCTGGGCCGGGTGCTCGAGATCGGCACCGGCTGCGGCTACCAGACCGCGCTGCTGGAACTGCTGGGCCGCGGCGTGGTGTCGATCGAGCGGCTCAAGGGGCTGCACGACAAGGCGCGCGAGAACCTGGCCGGCCGCCGCCGCGGCGACACCCGCCTGTTGCATGGCGACGGAAGGCTCGGGCACTCGCCCAATGCGCCCTACGACAGCATCGTCGCGGCCGCCGGCGGCGAGGACCTGCCGCCGGCCTGGCTCGAGCAGCTGGCGCCGGGCGGGCGCCTGGTCGCGCCGATGCACGACCCAGCCTCGGGTGGCCAGGTGCTCCTGGTCATCGACCGGCGCGCCGACGGGATACACCGGCGCCTTCACGAGGCGGTGCATTTCGTCCCCCTAAAATCCGGGACTGCATGACCCGTCGAACCGAAATGCCACCCGCCAGCCTTCCGCGCCTCGTCCATGGGGCCCGGCTCGCCGGGCTCGTGCTGGTCTTGGCAGTGCTGGCCGGATGTGCCGCGTCGCGCGGCAAGGCGCCCGTCGAGAACCGGTCCACCGGTGCCCGCCCGACGGCGCCGGCGCCCGCACCCGTCGCCGCGCCGTCGGCCCCGTTGGCGCAGCCCCCCGCGGCCGCGGCGCTGCCCGGTGCCGAGAACGCCGGCAAGCCGGGCCACTACACCGTGCGCCCCGGTGACACGCTGATCCGGATCGGTCTCGACAACGGCCAGAACTGGCGCGACATCGCGCGCTGGAACAGCCTGGAGAACCCGAATCTCATCGAGGTCGGCCAGGTGCTGCGGGTCGTGCCTCCCGGCACCGACCCCACGGTCGTGGCTGCACGTCCGGTGACTCCGGCCGGCCGCGTCGAGTCGCGACCGCTGCCGCCGGCCGGCGCGGCTGCCGCACCGGGCGCGGTGTCGGGTTCCGCTGCAGGCTCGGTGTCGGGTGCCGCCACGGCGCCGGCTGCCGCGGCGGCGGCCACCACCCCGCCCGCGGCTTCCGCGGCGCCCGCTGCGCCGCAGGCTGCGGCCACGGCGCAGGTCTCGGCGCGCGAGGACGACGAGGTCCACTGGGCCTGGCCGGCCAGTGGCGCCGTGCTTTCCGGCTTCGAGGAAGGACGCAGCAAGGGCCTGGCGATCGGCGGCAAGGCCGGCGACCCTGTCCTGGCCGCCGCCGATGGGCGCGTGGTGTATGCCGGCTCGGGCCTGCGCGGCTACGGGAACCTCGTCATCGTCAAGCACAACGCGACCTTCCTGACGGCCTACGCGCACAACCAGACGCTGCTGGTCAAGGAAGACCAGGTCGTGCGCCGCGGCCAGCGCATCGCCGAGATGGGGTCCTCCGACGCCGATCGGGTGCAACTGCACTTCGAGATCCGCCGGCTCGGCAAGCCCGTAGACCCGGCGCGGCTGCTGCCGCCGCGCTGATCGCGGCGGGCCTCGAGCGCCCGCAGCCGCTTCGGTTCCTGCGCGTTTTCCCCGACCCCGGGGCCCGGGGCTCTTCGTGTTTCCATGGGGGCGCATGTGATTGCGCCCCCGCTAGCATCCGCGCCGTCTACAACTGCGGCACGGGGACGAATTGCAGCTCTTGCAGCTCCTGATCAGCGGCATCGCGCAAGGCTGCATCTACGGGCTGATCGCGCTGGGCTTCGTGCTCATCTACAAGGCGACCGAGACGGTCAGCTTCGCCCAGGGCGAGCTGATGATGCTCGGCGCCTTCGGCGGGCTCGTCGGGCTGACCATCCTCGGCTTCCCCTACTGGCTCACGGTGCCCAGCGTGATCCTGGCGATGGCCGCCTTCGGCGTGCTCGCCGAGCGCGTCGTCATCCGCCCCATCCTCGGGCAGCCCGCCTTCTCGATCGTGATGCTGACCATCGGCATCGGCTACGTCGCCCGCGGCGTGATCACGATGATCCCGGTGATCGGCACGGAAACGCACACGCTGCGCGTGCCCTACAAGGACGCGACCTTCAACGCCGGTGGCCTGGTGTTCAACGTCGAGCAGATGGTCGTCATCGGCGCCACCGCGCTGCTGTGCGCGCTGCTCTACGCGCTGTTCCGCTACAGCAAGGTCGGCATCGCGATGCAGGCGGCCTCGCAGAACCAGCTCGCCGCGTACTACATGGGCATTCCCGTGCGCCGCCTCAACGGACTGGTCTGGGGGCTGGCAGCGGCGGTCGCGGCGGTGGCCGGCCTGCTGCTCGCGCCGATCACGTTCGTGCACGCCAACATGGGCTTCATCGGCCTGAAGGCCTTCCCGGCGGCCGTGGTCGGCGGCTTCGGCAGCCTGCCCGGGGCGATCGTCGGCGGCCTTGTGATCGGCGTGGTCGAGTCCTTCGCGGGCTTCTACCTGCCCGAGGGCTTCAAGGACATCGCCGCCTACGTGGTCGTGCTGGTGATGCTGATGATCAAGCCCAACGGCCTGTTCGGCGAGAACCTGCGCAAGAAGGTCTGAAGGCTACCCGATGCGCTTCATCTTCAAGACCCGGTACGACCAGGACATCGCGCTGGCCAAGCACGGCGGCCATCGCTTCTGGTACTCGCTGCTCATCGTGGCGCTCGTCGCCGCCCCGTGGTGGCTCGAGGACTACGGCCTGGCGCAGCTGACCTTCATCCTGATCTACGGCATCGTCGGACTGGGGCTGATGCTGCTGGCCGGTTTCACCGGGCTGTTCTCGATCGGCCACGCGGCCTTCCTGGGGGTCGGGGCCTACACGCAGGCCGTGCTGGCGGCGCAGGGCTGGCCGTTCCCGGCCTCGCTGGCGGTGGCGGCGCTGCTGTCGGCGGCTGTGGGCGCGGTCGTCGGCCTGCCCGCGCTGCGCGTCAAGGGCATCTACCTCGGCATCGCGACGCTGTCCTTCGGCTTCATCGTGGAAGAGGTGCTGGCGCGCTGGGAGAGCGTCACCGGCGGCAATGCCGGCAAGTCGGTGGGCAGCGTGCAGATGTTCGGCTGGACGGCCGACAGCGGCACCTCGTTCTACTTCGTCTGCCTGGTCGTGACGGTGCTGTGCACGCTGGCCGTGGTCAACCTGCTGCGCAGCCCCACGGGCCGCGCCTTCGTCGCCATCCGCGACAGCGAGATCTCGGCCCAGAGCATGGGCATCCACCTGGCGTACTACAAGACGCTGTCGTTCGCGATCTCGGCGGCGCTGGCAGGCATCGGCGGCGCGCTGTACGCGCACATGATCCGCTTCCTCAGCCCCGACCAGTTCAACATCATCCAGTCGATCGACCTGCTGCTGATGGTCGTCATCGGTGGACTGGGCAGCATCCACGGCGCCTTCCTCGGCGCGGCCTTCCTGATCGGCATGCCGCAGGCCATCTCGGCCTTCAAGGACGTGCTGCCCGACGCCATCGGCCAGGCCCCCGGCCTGAAGTCGGTGGTCTACGGCCTGGTGCTGATCCTCTTCGTGCTCTTCGAGCCCCTGGGCCTCTACGGCCGCTGGCTGAAGATCCGCACCTGGTTCCAGCTGTTCCCGTTCTACCGCAAGGGCATGTTCAAGCGGCAGAAGTCGTTCCAGAAGTCGGATCGCTTGAAATGAGCCCCCGCGAAGCGACACCCGATCCCGCGAGCGTCCTCCTCGAAGCGCGCGACCTGCAGGTGCGCTTCGGTGGCGTCGTGGCCGTCAACAAGGTCGGCTTCGACGTGCGCCGTGGCGAGGTGTTCACGCTGATCGGGCCCAACGGCGCCGGCAAGACGACGGTCTTCAACCTGATCAGCCGCTTCTACACGCCCACGCAGGGCAGCCTGTCGTTCGAAGGCCGCTCGCTGCTCGACCTGCCTGCCCACCGCGTCGCGTCGCTGGGCATCGCGCGCACCTTCCAGAACATCGAGTTGTTCGAGCACGCCACCGTGCTGCAGAACCTGCTGATCGGCCGCCACATCCACCACCCGCGGCGGTTGCTCGCGGAGATGCTGTTCATGCGCAGCGTGCGCGACGCCGAGCGCGAGACCCGGCTGAAAGTCGAGGAGGTGATCGAGTTCCTCGACCTGCAGCACTACCGCGACACCATGGTCGCCGGGCTGCCCTACGGCGTGCGCAAGGTGGTGGAACTGGCGCGTGCGCTGGCCACCGGGCCGAAGCTGCTGCTGCTCGACGAGCCGTCCTCGGGGCTGAACGTCGAGGAGACCGACGACATGGCCTTCTGGATCCAGGACATCCGCGACGACCTCGGCATCACCGTGCTGATGGTGGAGCACGACATGAGCCTGGTCTCGCGCGTGTCCGACCGCGTGCTGGCGATGAACCAGGGCGAGGTGCTGGCGCTGGGCAGCCCGTCCGAGGTGCAGTCGCATCCCGGCGTGATCGAGGCCTACCTGGGCAGCGCCGACGACGCCAGCTCGCTGCGGAGGGTGCGCGCATGAACGCCCCGGCCTCCCGCGACGCGGCCGCGGTGCTCAAGCTGGCCAACGTCGAGAGCGCCTACGGCCCGATCAAGGCGATCCGCGGCGTCAGCCTCGCCGTGCGCGAGGGCGAGGTCGTGACGGTGCTGGGCAGCAACGGCGCGGGCAAGACCACCATCCTGAAGACCATCTCGGGGATCATCGACCCGCGCAAGGGCAGCGTCGAGTTCAAGGGCGAGAACATCACCGCCATGGACCCGGCGCTGATCGTCCAGAAGGGGCTGGTCCACGTGCCCGAGGGGCGCGAGGTCTTCCCGCTGCTGTCGGTGCACGACAACCTGCTGATGGGCGCCT
>JBILNT010000178.1:0-7061 GCA_044374875.1 Rubrivivax sp. | reverse complement strand
GGCCAGCGCCTTGAAGCCCTTGGACTCGAAGGGCTTGAGCATCTCCTGGCCGATCGGGCCGTCGAGCACGGCGCGGGCGTGCGCCTTGTCGCGGAACAGGAACGGGATGTCGAGGATGCGCGCCTCGGGCACGAAGTTCGGCACCGGGCCGGTGGAGGTGAAGGTCAGCTCCTGGGTGCCCAGCTGCACCGCCTCGATGGCTTCGCGCTCGGAGCCGAGCGAGGCCGAGTAGAAGGGCTGGATCTTGTAGCGGCCGTTGGTGCGCTTCTCGACCTCGCGGGCGAAGGTGTCGATGGCCACGCCCTGGTGGGAGTTCTGGGCCACCGAGATGCTGATCCGCATCGTCGTCTGGGCCTGTGCCAGCGACGGCGCGACGAACGCGGTGACGAGCGCCGCGGCGGCGGCCAGGCGGGTGAGGGTTCGGCTCATTCGGGTTGTCTCCTGTGGGTGCGGGTTCTGTCCAGCCCGCGTTTCCAGCGTATCTTTCGCGGCTGCGCCCCGGGGACTGCCCCCAATTGAAACCGCGGCTATCGGCCACGCCCACCCGTTGCACCCGCTTCAAGCATGAAGATCCTCATCACCGGAGGCTGCGGCTTCCTGGGCCTGCGCCTGGCGCGCAGCCTGCTCGCCGAGCCGCTTTCGCAACTGGCCGGGACGGCCTCGGGCCCTCTCGAGCGGCTGTGGCTGGCGGATCGGGTGGCCCCGCCGTCCGACGTGTCCGCCGACTCGCGCGTCGCCTTCCTTGGTGGCGATCTCGTCGATCAGCTTCGTGCCGGCTCGCTGCCGCTGGCCAAGGCCGACGCCGTGTTCCACCTCGCGGCGGCGGTGAGCGGGGAATGCGAGGCCGACCTCGACCTCGGGCTGCGCAGCAACCTCGACGCCACGCTGGCGCTTGTGCAGGGCTGCCGGGCGGGGGGCCAGGTGCCGGTGTTCGTCTTCGCCAGCTCGGTGGCGGTGCTGGGCACGCCGCCCGGGCGGCAGCCGCCGGCCGTCGTCGAGGACGACATGCTGCCGATGCCGCAGAACAGCTACGGCATCCAGAAGTTCATCGGCGAGCAGCTGGTGGCCGACTTCACCCGCCGCGGCCTGGTGCGCGGGCGCAGCGTGCGCCTGATGACGGTCTCTGTGCGCCCGGGCCGGCCCAATGCGGCGGCGTCGAGCTTCCTCAGCGGCATCGTGCGCGAGCCGCTGGCCGGCGAACGCGCACGCTGCCCGGTGCCCGCGGCCACCGCGGTGGCCCTGGGCTCGCCCGCCGGCAGCATCGCCGGCCTGCGCCGGGCGGCCGAGGTGCCGGCCGAGGCCTGGGGTCCGCCGGTGGCGATGAACCTGCCGGCGCTGACGGTGACGGTGGGCGAGATGGTCGCCGCGCTGGAGAAGGTGGCGGGCAAGGCCGTGGTCGATCTCATCGACTGGCAGGTCGACCCGGCCATCGAGCGCATCGTCGGTGCCTGGCCCAGCCGCATCCGTGCGTCGCGCGCCACGGCGCTGGGCCTGCAGGCGGATCCCGACTTCGAGACGCTGATCCGGGCCTACATCCGCGAGAACCCGGCTGCGATCAAGGGCTGAGGCTGGGCGGGGCCCAGGTTCACCGCAGAGGAACGGAGGACGCAGAGGATCGCCGAGATCCGTCAGTGACCAAGATCTTCGTGAATCCTCTGCGCCCCTCTGCGTCCTTCCTTCCTCTGCGGTGAATCCCCGCCGCGCCGCTACCAGCGCGCGCCGAAGGACTGCCGCAGTTCCTCGATCTGCGCCTCGCCCAGCGGTGCCGGTGCGGGCCGCGTGAGCAGCCACAGCTTCGCCGTCTCTTCCAGTTCCTCGAGCACCGCCATCGCGGCGGCCGGGGTCTCGTGCCAGACGTTCGGGCCCAGGCGCTCGAGCATCACGGCGCGGATCGGGGCGCCGCGCGCGCGGAAGGCCTCGATGCGCGCGGCCACGGCATCGGCCGCGGCGCGGTCGCCGGGGCGGCAGTAGGGCACCAGCGGCACGTGGCCGACCTTCATCACGAAGTAGGGCGTGATCGGCGGCACGATGTCCTCGGGGTGCCAGACGCCGGCCAGCGTGAGCGCGACGAGGTGCGTGGAATGCGTGTGGATCACGCAGTGCGCGCCGGGGTCGGCGTCGTAGATGCGCCGGTGCAGTGCCAGGGTCTTGCTGGCCCGGTCACCCGCGTCCTGCGTGCCGTCGGGGCGCACGCGCGCCAGGCGCGCCGGGTCGAGGAAGCCCAGGCAGGCGTCGGTGGGGGTGATCAGGAAGCCTGCCCCGCCCGGCAGCCTCACGCTGATGTTGCCCGCGGTGGCGTGCGCGTAGCCGCGCTCGAAGAGCGAGCGGCCGACGCGGCAGATCTCGTCGCGAAGCTGCTGCTCGTCCATCACGCCGCCATCGCCAGCGCGTGGGTGAAGAAGTCGGGCCGGCCGAAGTTGCCCGACTTCAGCGCCAGCAGCAGCGGCCGCCCTTCAGCCATCGTCCAGGGCACGCCGGGGTCGATGGTCGGGCCGATGCGCAGCTGGCGCACGCCGAGGGCGCGCACCACCGCGCCGGAGGTCTCGCCGCCGGCCACCACGACGCGGCGCGCCCCGTCGGCTACCGCGAGCGTCGCGACTTCGGCCAGGCAAGCCTCGACGAGTTCACCGGCGCGCGCCGTGCCCAGCGCCTGCTGCGCCTGGCGCACCGCGCCGGCTTCGGCGGTGGCATAGACCAGCACCGGACCGACTCGCATCGCCTGCACGGCATCGAGGGCCGCCGATGTCGCGCTTTGCGTGCCTTCGGCCAGCGCCAGCGGGTCGACGCGCAGCGCGGCATGACCGGCCGCGATCCAGCGCCGCACCTGCTCCTGCGTGGCTTCCGAGCACGAGCCCGAGAGCACCAGTGCACTCCCACCCACCGCGGGCAGCGCCGCGGCCTGTTCGTCGGGCAGCAGCCAGCCGCGCCGCGCGTAGGCCGCGGGCAGGCCGAGCGCCACGCCCGAGCCGGCCGTCAGCAGCGGGGCGTCGGCCACGGCCTCGGCCAGCGTGCGCAGGTGCTCGTCGTCGAGCGCGTCGGCGATCGCATGACGCGCGCCTTCTGCGTGCAGCGCGGCCAGCCGCTCACGCACCGCGTCGGCGCCGCGCGAGACGGTGTCGTGGCGCACCAGGCCCACCGGCAGCCGCGACTGCGCCTGCAGCACGCGCACCAGGCTGGCGTCGGTCATCGGGGTGAGCGGGTGGTTGCGCATCCCGGTGTCCGACAGCAGCAGGTCGCCGACGAACAGGTGGCCGCGGTAGACGGTGCGGCCGTTCTCCGGGAAGGCCGGGCAGGCGATGGCGATGCCGGCGCCCGTGCCTGCTAGCAGCGCATCGGCCACCGGGCCGATGTTGCCTTGTGGCGTGGAGTCGAAGGTCGAGCAGACCTTGAAGTAGATCTGGCGCGCGCGGCCGGCGCGCAGCCAGTGCGCGGCGGCCAGCGAATCGCGCACCGCCTCGTCGGCCGGCGCGGTGCGCGACTTCAGCGCCACGACCACGGCGTCGGCCTCGGGCATGGCGTCGCCGGCCTCGGGCACGCCGATGGTCTGCACCGTGCGCATGCCTGCGCGCACCAGCATGCCGGCGACGTCGGTGGCGCCGGTGAAGTCGTCAGCGATGACGCCGAGGATCATGGGGCTCTCCGGGGAAAGCCCGGATTCTGTGCGAAGGGCGGTGCCCCCCTGGATCCCGGCCTTTCAGGCGGTGAGCAGGCCGCGCGTCTCGATGAAGCGCACCACCTGCTCCAGGCCCTCGCGCGTCTTCAGGTTCGTCATCACGTAGGGGCGGCGGCCGGCGTGGTCGGGGCGCATGCGGCGCGTATCGGCTTCCATCACCGCGAGGTCGGCGCCCACGTGGGGCGCCAGGTCGGTCTTGTTGATGACGAAGAGGTCGCTCTTGGTGATGCCGGGGCCGCCCTTGCGCGGGATCTTCTCGCCCGCCGCGACGTCGATCACGTAGATCGTCAGGTCCGACAGCTCGGGCCTGAAGGTGGCGGCCAGGTTGTCGCCGCCCGACTCGATGAACACGATGTCGGCGTCGGGGAACTTCTCGAGCATGCGGTCGACGGCCTCGAGGTTGATCGAGGCGTCCTCGCGGATCGCGGTGTGCGGGCAGCCGCCGGTCTCGACGCCGACGATGCGCTCGGGCTCCAGCGCGCCGGCCACGGTGAGCAGCCGCTGGTCTTCCTTGGTGTAGATGTCGTTGGTGACGACGACGAGGTCCCAGCGCTCGCGCATCGTCTTGCAAAGCATCTCGACGAGGGTGGTCTTGCCGGAGCCCACCGGCCCGCCGACGCCGACGCGCAGCGGGGGCAGCTTCTTGGTGCGGCCGGGGACGTGGTGCAGGGGAGGGGTCATGAGCGGAAGAGGCGTGAGTACTGGGTTTCGTGGCGGGCCGACAGCACTGCCAGCATCGGCGAGAACGACTGCCGGGCGTCGTCGGGGCAGGCCAGCGCCCGCTCGACGGCGTCGGGGATGGCCGCGGCCAGCCGTGCCAGCACGCGCTGCCCGGCCGACTGGCCCAGGGGCACGGCCTTGATCGCGGCCTGCATCATGTTCTCGGCCCAGCCGAAGGCGTGGGCGAGCAGGGCCTCGCGCGCGCTGGCGCCGGCCAGCACGGCGCCCAGCGCGAAGGCCACCGGCCAGGTGGGTGCCGGGTGCAGCGTGGCCAGCGCCGCGATGCGCGGGTCACCTGCCTGTTCTCCGTTGCGCAGCCACTCGGCCAGCGAGCGGCCCATCTGTTCGGTCTGCTGGCGCAACTCGGCGCTCTCGCGCGTGCAGCGCAGCCAGTCGTTGAGCGCGGCCACGCGCGGCAGGTCGGCGGCCTGCCAGGCGGCGTGCGCCTGGGCGACCAGCGGCAGGTCGCTGCGCACCAGGGCCAGTTCGAACTGCGCGAGCAGCCAGTCGCCCGCCGCGGCCTCGCCGTCGACGTGGCCGCCCTCGACGGCCGCTTCCAGGCCCTCGGAATAGCTGAAGCCGCCCACCGGCAGTGCCGGCGAGGCCAGCCACATCAGCCGCAGCAGCGTGGCGGACGCAGTCATTCAGTGGCCATGCCCATGCCCATGCCCATGCCCATGGTCGTGCCCGTGGTCGTGCCCGTGGTCGTGCCCGCACCCCGGTCCGTGCACGTGGGCCTCGCCGTGGGAGTGATCGTGTCCATGGCCGTGAGAGTGGTCGTGGCCATGGTCGTGAGAGTGGTCGTGGTCATGGCGATGCGCGTGCGCGTGCCCATGCGCGTGCGCGTGCGCCGCTTCCCCGCCGTAGGCGCCGCCCTCGGGCTCGAAGCCGGCGTTCGTCTCGGTCACGATCAGGTGCATGCGGCGCAGCATGTCGGCGAGCACGTGGTCGGGCTCGAGCTTCAGGTGGTCGGCCTGCACCTCGACCGGCACGTGGCGGTTGCCCAGGTGGTAGGCGGCGCGCAGCAGGTCGGTGGCGGTGCCGTGCTCGGCGCAGGTTCGCACCACCATCACCGGCTGCGGCGCAGCGCCCACGCGCACGAGCGAGCCGTCCTCGCAGACCAGCACGTCGCCGCCGCGCACCACGGTGCCGCGGGCCAGAAACACGCCGAGGCGCCGCCCGGCGCTGTCCTCGGCCTCGAAGCGGCTCTTGCAGCGCGTGTCCCAGTCGAGTTCGACGCTGGCGGCACGCTTGAGCAGCACGGACGCGAGTCCGCGGCCCTGGGGGATGATCTTGCTGGCGCTGAGCATGGGGAGCAGAAGTGAAGAATGGACCGCAGTCATGCGGCCTGTAGAAGGAATTCGACCTTGACGGCATCGAAGGGGAACTCGACTTCCCCTGCGGGCGTTCGACTGAGAACCCCGGCATCGAGCAATGCCGTGACGTCGCCGTGAACGGCCTTGACATCGCGGCCGACCCTGCGGGCTGCCTCGCGTATCGACATCGCTCCCGCGCCGCGCATGGCTCTGAGGAGTTCCCACCGCTTGGCGGTGAGAACCTGCCACAGCAACTCCGGCGTCGCGAAGGCGATGCGCGCCTCGCGTTCGCCTCGGCCCGACTTCATCGCGTTGACGGCGTCAGCGAGCGTCTCGGTCAGGGAGCGAACCTCAAGTACGACCGTGTTCACGATTCCACCTCATCACATCTGCCTCGAAGTCGGTCATCAATCTTTCCGCCGTCGTGAAGGCATAAGCAGTCTCCGTGCCGCCAGCGTGCCGATGATCGCCCTTGCCGCGCTCGTTGTCGTAGCGAATGACGCACTCCCCGCGGACGACATACGCGAGCCGGTACTTGAATGAGTGCGACGAAGGCGGCACCGCCTCAGGCACCCGCCAGACCACGACCTCTGCAAAGGCGTCCGCCGCCACCACGACGCGACGGCGAATCAGTGGCTGGGCCTTCATCGTTGGAGACAATAACAACAGGGTGTGGTGTTGTCAATCTCTACAACAGGTGCCGGGCATGGTCGTGTGCGGCGTTGCTTCCAACGATCTAGAACAGGAAGTAGCGCTGCGCCATCGGCAGCACGGTGGCCGGCTCGCAGGTCAGCAGCACGCCGTCGGCGCGCACCTCGTAGGTCTGGGCGTCGATCTGCATCACCGGGGTGTAGTCGTTGAGCACCATGTCGGCCTTCTTCACGGTGCGGCAGTCCTGCACGGCGGCCAGGCGCTTGCGCAGCAGCAGTTCGTCGCCGATGTCGCCCTGCAGCGCCGCCTGGCTGACGAAGGTCAGCGAGGTGCGGTGCAGCGCACCGCCGAAGGCGCCGAACATCGGCCGGTAGTGCACCGGCTGCGGCGTCGGGATGCTGGCGTTCGGGTCGCCCATCGCGGCGGCGGCGATGAAGCCGCCCTTCATCACGAGGCTGGGCTTGACGCCGAAGAAGGCCGGCTTCCACAGCACCAGGTCGGCCCACTTGCCGATCTCTACCGAGCCCACCTCGTGCGCGATGCCGTGCGCCAGCGCCGGGTTGATGGTCAGCTTGGCGACGTAGCGGCGCACGCGGAAGTTGTCGTTGCGCGGGACGTCGCCGGGCAGGGCGCCGCGCTGCACCTTCATCTTGTGCGCCGTCTGCCAGCAGCGCAGGATCACTTCGCCCACCCGGCCCATC
>JBILNT010000177.1:0-7067 GCA_044374875.1 Rubrivivax sp. | reverse complement strand
TCGCAGAACGGGCAGCGGCGGGTGCACTTGTCGCCCATGATCATGAAGGTGGCCGTGCCCTTGCCGAAGCACTCACCGATATTCGGGCAGGAGGCTTCCTCGCACACCGTGTGCAGCTTGTGCTCGCGCAGGATCTGCTTGATCTCGTAGAAGCGCGTGGTCGGGCTGCCGGCCTTGACGCGGATCCACTCGGGCTTCTTCAGCACCTCGGCCGGGACCACCTTGATCGGGATGCGCGAGGTCTTGGCCTGCGACTTCTGCTTGGCGGTGGGGTCGTAGGACGGGGTGCTGCTCATGACGGACGGCTCCTTGGGGAGAACCCGGATTCTAGGTGCCGGAACGGCGGCGACCCGGCATTGCTCGCGCCGCCGGCAGCGGTCAGGCCAGCCGCCGCGCGAGCTGGTGCGCGAGCGCATCGGCCGCATCGGCCCAAGGCACCTCGACGCCCAGCGAGCGCAGGTCGACCGTCTTCAGGCCGGCATAGCCGCAAGGGTCGATGCGGCCGAAGGGCTTGAGGTCCATCGCCACGTTCAGCGCCACGCCGTGCCAGGTGCGGTGGTTGCTGACCTTGATGCCCAGGGCCGAGATCTTTCCCAGGCCGCGGAACGGATCCTCGCCCGGCGCGGCCGGCGCCAGCACCGCGTGGCCGAAGGGATCGTCCAGCCGCACGTAGATGCCCGGGGCGGAGCGCACGCGATGCCCGGTCACGCCGAAGCCGGCCAGCGTGTCGATGACGGCCTGCTCGATGCGGAACACGTACTCCTTGACGTAGATGCCGAGCCGGCGCAGGTCGACCAGCGGGTAGGCCACCACCTGTCCGGGGCCGTGGTAGGTGACCTGGCCACCGCGCTGCGTGCGCACGACCGGGATGCCACCGGGGTTCAGCAGGTGCTGCTCGCGGCCGGCGACGCCCAGCGTGTAGACCGGGTCGAGCTCGACCAGCCAGAGCTCGTCGGGCGTGTCGGCCTCGCGCGCCTCGGTGAACAAGCGCATCGCGGACTCGACCTCGGCGTGATCGCGCCGGCCCAGGTTCAGGATCTGCATCGCACGAGTGTAGGCATCAGCGCAGGCGCAGCACCTCGAGCTCGCCGACCGGCCGCGCGGCGTTGCCCCAGGTCGAGCGGATGTAGCTCGCCACGGCGGCGACCTCGGCGTCGTCGAGCACCGACGCGTAGGGCGGCATGCCGTGCGGCCGCGGGTTGCCGGCCGTGGTGGGCGCGAAGCCCCCACCCAGGATGGCGCGCAGGACGTTGAGCGGGTCGGCCAGGGCCACGGCGCGGTTACCCGCCAGCGCGGGGTAGGCGCCGGGCCGGCCTTCGCCGGCCTCGCCGTGGCAGTCGGCACAGTGTTTCTCGTAGACCGCCCGGCCAAGCGCCAGCTGCCCGGCAGCGGCCTCGACCGGCCGTGCCCCGGCATCGCGCGGCGACGGCCGCGGCAGGTCGGCCAGATAGACCGCGATCGCCCGCAGGTCGCCGCGGGGAAGGTGACTCGTGCTGCCGGCCACGACCTCGGCCATCGGGCCGGCCGCCGACCCTTGCCGCGAGATGCCGTGCTGCAGCAGGGCCACCACGTCGTCGACGGTCGCGGCGGTGACGCCGGCCTCGTCGGGCGCCGCCAGCGACGGCGCGTACCACGCCTGCCCGGCCATGCGGGCGCCCGCCAGCGATTCGGCGTCGCGCAGGGCGCCGAAGGCGTTGCGCGGCGCGTGGCACTCGGCGCAGTGGCCCAGCCCGCGCACCAGATAGGCCCCGCGGTTCCACTCCGCCGAGCGGTCGGCGCGCGGCGTGAACTCCCCGGGTTCGAAGAACAGGAACTGCCAGGCGGCGAGCGCCCATTGCGTCTGGTAGGGGAAGCGGAGTTCGTGCGCCCGGTTCGGCGACTGCGCCGGCGGCAGCGTGCGCAGCCAGGCATGCAGCGCGTCGATGTCGGCGCGCGTCACGTGGGTGAAGCTCGGGTACGGACAGGCGGGCACCAGCCGGCGGCCGTCGCGCGAGCGGCCCTCGTGCAGCGCGCGCCAGAGGTCGTCGGCAGCCCAGCGGCCCAGCCCGGTGGCGTCGTCGGGCGTCAGGTTCGCCGAGTAGACGGTGCCGAACGGCGTGGTGATGGGCCGCCCGCCCGCCCCCTTGGCACTGCCGCGCGCCGTGTGGCAGGCCAGGCAGTTGCCGGCGCGCGCCACCTGGGCCCCTCGCGCGATGGTCGTCGCGTCGGGGGTGGCTGCGGCCACGGGCGGCGCGGGCTGCGGCACCGCGGCACCGCGCCAGAGCCAGGCCGCTGCGCCCGCCGCGGACACGATGCCGGCCAGCGCCAGCCCCACGAAAGCCCGGCGTCCCATCAACGCCACCCGCTGCCGCAGTCCAGCGGCGGCCGCGATGCCGTCAGCGCGGGCACCGGCTTTCCCGTACCCGGCACCGGTTGTGCCGACAGCCAGGTCGCCAGCGCCGCGATCTCGGCCTCCGACAGGCGCCGCGCGATGGTGGCCATGCAGTCGGGCTCGACGGCCTTGCGCAGGCCGGTCCGCCACGCGCCCAGCTGCGCCACGAGATAGTCGCGCGGCAAGCCGAGCAGCCCGGGCACGGCCGGCAGCACGCCGGTCATGGACTCGCCGTGACAGGCGCTGCAGGCCGGCAGGCTGCGCGCGGCGTCGCCCCGCAGCACCAGCGACTGGCCTTGCGCCAGCACCGCGGGCGCGGCATCACGCGTCTGCGGCGGCGGGTAGGGCAGCTCGAGTCCGGCGAAGTATTCGGCGATCTCGCGCAGGTAGTCGTCGCTCATGTGGGCGACGAATTCGTTCATGGTCTGCTGGCTGCGCCGGCCGTCGCGGAAGGCGCGCAGCTGTTCGAACAGGTAGCCCGCGGGCTTGCCGGCGATGCGCGGGAAGTAGCCCTGCGCCGTGGCCCGGCCCTCGGCGCCATGGCACACGGTGCAGGCCTGCATGCGCTGGGCCATGCCATTGGCAGGCACGGCTGCAGGGGCTGCCTGGACTGCAAGCGAGAAGCCGGCCAGCAGGCCGGCCATGAAGACGCCAGCCCGCGGCGGGCGGCGCGTCCATTTCGGGGAAGTCATCGGGAGCAACGGGTCACGGGTGCGTGCCGGCAGGTGCCGCCGGCACGCGGCACGCAACCATAGCAGCGTGCGCCGCCGCCGTCAGAAAGCGCCCTGCGAGACCGCTGCATGACTTCCCCGATGCGCGGCCGGCGTGATCGGTGTGGAATGAGGCGATGGACTCGTTCTTCATGACCGATGCGAAGCAGCTGGCCAAGGACGCCCCGAGCATGCGGCTGCACGACCCGATCGACTGGGCGGAGATCGCGCACAAGCTCAAGGGGCTGTACAAGCGCGAGCTCACACGTGGCGGCGGTCCGCAGCCCTACGAGCCGCTGTCGATGTTCAGTAAGCGCCAATTTCACGCGTGCAGTCCTCTGCCAAGGCCAGCCGTGCCATCGCTTGCGCCTGCGGCTCGCCGAGGTCGTGGATGGCGACCGCGAAGTGACTGTCGATGTACGCCATCGACAAGCCGACCATCTCGTTCCCATTGCGCATCCAGCCGTGACGAGTGTTGCTTCCGTCGTTGCGCCGACCGGCACGCAACATCGCCGCCGGTGCGGCCATGGCGATGACGTTCGACGCGTCCAGCATCTTTTCACCGCCGGGCACGACGACCTTCATGGCGCGCATCGTCTTGAAGCTGGTCGAGCAGAGCTGCACAGGGCACCCGAAGCCGGTCTCGAGCGTCATGTCCCAAGGTATTCATGGGGTTCCTTGTCGGGTTGATGTCCTGAGTGAGCAGCGCATCGCGTCGCTCAACAGCGTGTAGACATCTCCAAGGCGCCCCTGAAGACCAGGCCACGCACCCGATCCCTCAAGCCCCGGTCTCGGCCTCCACAGCGTGCTGGAACAGCTGCGCGTGCCGTCGCATCCCGGCCGCGATGGGCGCCCAGGTCCGCTCAGGGAAGCCCGCAGGCAACTTGCCGCCGACGGTGTCGAGGACACTGTCGACACGGCCCACCAGGTCTCTCATGCGTTCCCACACGCCGTCGCCGCAGGCCGCTGCCAAGCGCCGCCAGTGGCGCGGCTGGATGTCGCGCAGCCGGTAGTGCGGGCTCTTCTCGCCACGGACGGCCATCGCCAGTTTGGCTCGCGGGTAGGCAATGTGGTTCGGGCCGTCCCCGATGATCGGCCACGCAGACAGCACGTCGTACAGCGGCGTCAGGCTGAAGCTCCCGCCCCGTCGGTGTCGGAGAGAGAAGTTCTTGGCGTGCCCGTCGGTGGCGGCCATCAACCAGAACGCGAGCTGCGCCAACGCGAAGAACGCGCGGTCCTCCGCAGCGTCCTCACTCGCAGCGAGGACACGCAGGCAGTCCTGCACCGATGGCCCGCCATCCGATTGGTACTTTCGATCCGGCGCGATCCCCAGCGCCTGGCAGAAGTCCTCCTGCGGCAGGCGCGCAATCCAGGCTCCTTCCGGAGGCTTGAAGCGCGCCTTCGTCTCGGCGCCAGCAGCAATGCCTTGCCATCGCCGGTCGAAGCGGGTGACGACGAGGGCCTTCGTGTCACCGAAGCTCGCCATCTCCGTCGTCGCCATCGCAAATCCGAGTCCCGACATGATCCGGGCGCACAGCCACTCGTTCTCGACCGAGTCGGTCATGTCGGCCCTCATGTTGCCGACAAGGCCCAGTGGCAGCTTGAGGATGTGGGTCGTGGGCGTCGCGCCGTGCGGGCGATACCACTTGCCCCCCATCCGCAACAGTGCGGTCTTCTCCTGGGTGCCGGCGATGGAGATGCGGAAGTCGTCGTCGTCGCCCTGGCCAAGCGGGCTCTCTGACGTGACCGACCCCAGGAGCTTCTCGACGTCGCGGTCCTTCAGCGGCTCGGCATCGACACGGTCCCACCCTTCAGGCGCAGCACCCGAAGGCAGCAGTTGCACCGCACCCACGCAATCGCGTCCGATGGGCGTGAGCAGATCGAATGCCTCGTCCGAGCGGGCATGAAAGCGCCGCCGCAATCGGCGCCGAATGTCGGCGCTGTCCGGCAGCAGGTTCTCGAAGTAGTGGGTGACGGCATTGCCGCGGTGCTCCAGACTGGCGGTGAAGGGCAAGGACAGCGACAGGGCCCGACCTTCCTCCGCATGCGCCCAGCTCTCAAGGTAGCGAAGCACGGGCGTGCCGGTGCGCAGCGTGGCCCACACGCCCACCGGCACGCCGTTCATCCAAAGGTGGAGTTCGGCCACGACGCGCGCGTCACCAGGGCTCGTCGGTCGGCGGGTGCCTGGCCCTCGTGGCGAGGCCCGGCGCCGTTGTCGCCGGTGCGGTCTTGCCACCGATCGGCCGCAGGACCATCTGCACGCCAAGCGCACTCAAGATGCCGAGGAACTGCTCCACGCTGATCGCCGTCGGGTCATGCTCGATGCGCGTGACTCGCGTTTGCCCAACACCCAGCACGGCACCGAGCTGTGCCTGACTCATGCCGCGAGCCCTGCGCAGCGCGCGCAGGTGGCTTGAGAGCTGACCAGGAGATTGGATGGGGTAGTCCATCCGGGCAGTTTATGCCTCCGGAAGCATTTTCGCAATATATGCCTTTGAAGGCATCAGTTGCAAACATGCCTCCTGAGACATATCTTGACAGAGCATCTCGTGCAACAGCTCCGGAACACACCGGTGAACCGGCCTCAGGGCGTCGACTCCGGGGTCACCCAACTGAGCCCGCCAGAGTTTATGCAGCGGCTGGCCGCATTGGTGCCGCGGTGGCAGCAGCACAGTACGCTTGTACCGGACAGCGGCCCGTCGCGAGCGACTCTTCATGGCCGGGTCCAGCCCGTCATCAAAGGCAGCTTCGCCGCCGCTTGAACATCGCCTAACAGCGGCTCCACAGCCGCCCACGGGGGCGGCGCCTTGGCTGTTTTCCTGGCGCAATTACACAGGAACTACACAAAGCACAACGGCTTGCGGTGCGTGAACACATGCAAGCCGTTGGTTTGTATGGTGGCCTGGGGCGGAATCGAACCACCGACACGCGGATTTTCAAGAAAACTATCCGCGCATTCGGTGCAAGCTTCCACACCCAACAATCACGTAAATCAAGCACTTACAGGCATCTCGACCGCAGTCGAGCGCAACCTTCCGCACCCGAATCTCGTTGTCATTGCCAGACCATTGCCAGAACAACAACGTGATGGCGTCAGTATACCAGCGCCAGACGTAAGAGCATCCGCGTGCACTCCGAAAAGTGCGGGCGCGGCCTGGTTTGTCGTGCCCACCAAGGTACCCCGCGAACCGCCGTGGTGCCCGCGCGGTGACGCCTCGTGGCTGACCACGGTGCCGTGGACGATAGAAGGGCCGCATCGTTTGAGATGCGGCCCCTGAATCACGATGGCGCGCCGCGCTGTTGGGCAGCGACGGTCACCTCGACATCACGCCTGGATGGCGTCAGCAGCCTGAGCTCCAGAAGCCCACCGGGTGCTCTGGCGCCCCACCCCCTGCCGGCTGCGCTGGCGCCTTGCCGTCAGCTCGGCCTCCGGCACGAAGCTCAAGCGCTTCAAGTGGGCTGCGATGGTTGCGTATCCGCCGCGCCCGATTTGCAGCCGCAGATTGCGCAAACTGGGCTCTCTGCCCTCTTGCTTGAGCTGTAGGTAGGCTCGCGCGACATCGGCCGCACTGATTCCTCGTCTTGGCATATCAACTGTCCTTTCGTTGCGCACGTAAACCGTGCACCTCGTATAGGCCATCGATAGTTTTTGATTCGTAACAAGTAATTGTGGCGTTCGGGTTTTGTCGGTGGCAGCATGTTTGGTGTCGAAACTCTCCGATACCCAATGGAGCAAACAGTCCCACGCGATTCCAACAAAGCCATTCGTACCGTTGCATGGCTGAGCCCGAGCGTTTTTGCATCTGCGGTGGAAGCGGCGCAAGAGCGTCAGCAACCCTTACAGCACTGGTTCGAGTCAGCGGTCTGCCAGTACGCCGCCTGGAACGCCCAGCTTGCTGGGCGCGACCCAATGGAGCGAACTTAAGGCCCCGGCCCCCTGAGATGCGACTGTAAGTATTTGATATACTTACGTTTTTAGAGTTCAT
>JBILNT010000176.1:0-7102 GCA_044374875.1 Rubrivivax sp. | reverse complement strand
CGACCGGCGCCTCGCCTTGGTGCTGGGGTTCGCTCATGGTCAAAGATTAGCCAGTTGCATGCCAATTACCAAGATGGCGAGAAAAACTCTCAGGCTCTCAGGCATCGGCCTTCTCCCGGGTGGCACCTGGCCCGCTGCCGCCCGACAACGCCGTGCGGTAGACCTCCAGCCGGGCATCGAACTCCGCCAGCCACTGCGCATCGACAAAGGCCTTCAGGATGCGCCGCACCTCGTAGTGCCCCCGGTCCTGCGCACTGCCTGCTGCGGGCTTGAGCCGGCGCAGGAAGCCGAGATCGACCACCTTGGTGATCGTCGCATCGACCTGGTCGATCAGCCGGGCCTCGTTCGTGCCATCGGGCAGGAACACCCGCATCAGTTCGGCAATGTCGTCGCGCGAGAGCACCAGCCGGGCATCACCACCGCCGGCGTCGAACTCGGCCATGCGCTTGCGCAGCAGCGCCAGCATCAGGCTCACCGGGTAGGACAGCGGCCGGCGCGCGACGAGCCGTGGCAGGCGCGGCGCCCCTGAAGCCTCGTCCGGGTCCGGACGGCCCTCGAGGAAGGCGTGACCCTCGGCCTCGTCCAGGACCAGGTCGAGCAGCAGCACGGCGGCCTGCTCCCGCACCCGAGACTGCAGGCGCAGCAGGCTGGCCCACAGCCTCTCGTCATCGTCGCGGTAGAGCACGCCCTTGAGCAGTTGCACCATCAGCTGCGACAACTCGGGCACGGCAGGCAGCGCGCCGGGCGGCGTCTGCACCGGATCGTCCTCGTGCGGCGCGTCGTTCATGTTCTTCTCCCCATCGCCGCCGGGCGCCGTCAGCGCGTGAAGATCACGCGGGGCAAGCGCGCCTCGCGCGTCACGGCTTCGCCCTCGGCGTTGCTCGCCTGCCAACAGATCGGCTCCTCCACGGCTTCGTCGACCAGGGCACGCAAGACCTCCAGGCCGTCGCCGCCGTCACCGGCGTGGGCCATCTCCAGGTAGGCCACCAGTTCGGCCAGGCCCTGGTGCAGCGGCTCGGCATCCAGCAGCTCGCGCAGCGTGATCTGTGGCTGGTGGCGCAGCGCCCGTCGGACGGCGGACCGCAGGCGCGTCTTGTCCACCACGATCTGGTCGAACAAGCGCGCGGTGTCGATGTCGTCCTCGCCGGCCACGAGCGCCAGATCGGCCAGGCGTGGCTTCGCGCTGGGCGTGAACAGCGGCCGCTCCAGCGGCAGTTCGATCTCCGCGCCCATGGCGTCGATGTGCATCACGGTCCCGGCGGGCGTGGCCTCGCGAATGCCGAGCGCCTTGCTCTCGATGCCGTGCAGCAAGCCCAGGATGCGGCGGTTCTCCAGGAATGCCCGGTCGTCGAGGAAGCGGCGCAACTGCTGCGACAGCTGGGCCACCGTGCGCTGCGTGTGTTCGCCTGCCTCCAGCCAGTCGTGATGCACGCGGCGGGTGCGTGGCTCGGGCTTCAGCGCCGCAACGGCGGGCAAGGACAGCACCTGGTCCAGCCGATCGGAGAGTTCCTCCTGCCGCCGGCTCGACATCAGGAAGTCCCAGAAGGCGCGGAAGCTGCGGCCCTGGTCGGAGTCGCCGATGGCATCGCGCTCGCCCATGATCTCGTCAAGCAGCGCACCCTTGGCGCCTTCCCACAGCGCGATCTTCTCGCGCACCTTGCGGTCGAGCCCGCGGAAGTTGTGTTCCACCTCGCGGAAGTCGGCCAGCAGCTCGCGCGCCAGTTGCTGGAACTGCTGGAAGCGGTCCTTGACTGCCGTGTCGTCCAGCAGCGGCACGTCACCGGCCAGCACGCGGGCGATCTCGGCGTCCAGCTCGTCACGCTTCCTGCGCAAGTCGTCAACGCGCTTGATCGGGTCGGCCTCGGTGCCGACGCTGATCTGCTCCAGCAGCGCGAAGAGGGTGAGCAGGCGCGACTCGGTGCCGACGAATGGGCGCTCGGTCAGCGACAGCAACCAGGCGATGGCCTTCTCGGTGGCCGGCGTCAGGTCGAACTGCGCCTCGTCCGTGCCCGGCTTGTAGAACTTGCGCAGCCAGCCCTTGTCGGGCGCGGCCCAGTCGTTCAGGTAGTCCTGCGCACCCTTGGGGTACGCCTGCGGTCCCAGGGACTCGCGCAGGGCGAACAGCTCGTCCTCCAGTGCTTCCGCGAGATCGGCCTCGCTCATCACCCGCACGTTCGGCGCCACGAACACCCGATGCAGGAAGCTCGCCACCACCGGCGCGTGCGGCGAGGCCAGCAGCCGCCAGGCGGGATGGCGGTCGCGCAGGCTCGAGAGGGTTGCGTGGTCCATGACTTCCCTCAGATGGACTCCCGCGGCGTGGCTTCAGCATCGGCTCGCAGCAGCGCAGGCAGAACGCGAGCGCCGTGCGGGATGCGCAAGACGGTCACCACATCGGCCGACGCCTCGAAGAAGACGACGTGGTGCCCGCGCGGACAGGAAGGGGCCGCCTCGCCGGGTTCCGGCCGCGTGCGGCAGCCTGGCGGGTCCAGTGCAATGGGTTGGCATCGCTGCCGGAGGTCCTGGATGCAGCCTGTAGCGCGACGCGGGTCGTCAGCGGCGATGCAGTCGGCGATGCAGTCGGCGATGGATTCGAGGTCCTGCCCTGCCAGCGGCGCGAGCAACGAGCGCATCAACGGCTCGGGGCGGCGTACCTGCCTTCGATGCGGTCGAGCACGGTGTCGGCAGGCTTGGGCTCACCACCGGCACGCCCGGCTGCAATTTCGGCACGCAGGGCTTCAAGCTCGAGTTGCCGGCGCTGCTCGCTTTCTTCCAGCAGACGCAGGCCCGCGCGAACCACCTCGCTCACATTGTTGAAGCGCCCCATACGGACCTGGTCGCGGATGAATTCCTCGAAGTGACTGCCCAAGGCAACACTGGATGGCATGGCAGCAGACCTCACTATCCGTTATCAGCAGATATCAACAGATATTTGGCCCTCAGCCGTCCAGGGCGTCAAGCCCATTTGCCGGGCAAGACGACGTGCGCCTTCCCGAGGCTCGTCCCTGCATGGAGAGCAACGCTTGTACACACGTCCAGCTCATCTCGTGAGCCCGTGAGCGCAGACCATGCCCCCGGGCCGGCGCCCGATCTGCTGATCCTGGCCCGGCTCCACAATCACGCTGGAGCGATCTCGATCGCCCCGACCCCCACAAGTGCCGCACACCAGGGAGACCGCCATGGCCCACCTCCACAGCCTGCTTCAGGGCGTTGCTGCCTTGGTCTTGGCTGCCGTCCTCACCGCATGCGGAGGCGGGGGAGGCAGCGCCACGCCACCGCCGATCAATGGCGCCCCGGTCGCCCATGCCGGCCCGGCCCAGACGGTGGTCGCCGGCACCCTGGTCACCCTGGACGGCTCGGCCAGCACCGACCCCGACAATGACCCCATCAGCTTCGGCTGGACGCTCGCCGCCCCGACGGGCAGCACCGCAACCCTGAGCGGCGGCTCCAGCGCCCGCCCTGCCTTCACCCCTGATCTGGCCGGCGTCTACACCGCCACGCTCACCGTCTCCGACGGCAAGGCCATCAGCTCGGCCAGCGTCACCATCACCGCCTCGGCGCCCCCTCCCCCTGTTCCACCAGCCATAGCGGTCGACCAGATCGAGCCGCTGTCGGGTAGCGTCAAGCTGTCGCTCACCGGCACCGTGACAGGCGCCGTCACCTGGTATGTCGACCTCCGGCTGCTGGGCAGCGGCAATGCCGCGGACGGCAACTCGATTGCCTGGAACACAGTGGGCGCAGCCAACGGCGAGCATCAGATCCTGGCCCGCATCCAGCCCGCCAGTGGCAGCGCCTCTGAAGTGCGCCGCACCGTCACCGTGGCCAACTCCAGCATCACCCTGAGTGCGGGAGTCTCTGGCACCTCCGGCATCATCGCCGTGGACGTTCGGGCCACCTCCACCTTTGGCATCACCGGGGTGACGGCGAAGTTCGACGGCGCCGACTTCGGCTCGCTGACCCAGCCCAACGCCTGCAGCCGCTTGTGCACCGGAGGCAACGACCTCTACCGCTTCACGGTGAACGCTGCCCAGGCCGGCAGCGGCCCGCACACCCTGGTGATCACGGCCACGGACGCCAGCGGCAGCACCCGCTCCATCACCGTGGACGTGCCGGTCAGCAACTCCCCGAACCTGGCCCTCTCGTCGCCGGCCGAAGGTGCCCTGGTCTTCGGCAGCCTGCGGGTGACAGGCACCGCCACCAGCGACAAGCCCGGCGCCGTCACCACCACCGCCCGGCTGGGGGATGTCGAGTTCCTGTCGTCCACCGCCGGCAGCTTCACCGGCACCTTCGACCTGACCGGCATCGCCCCCGGCAACTACACCCTGACCGTACGGTCCACCGACAGCACCGGCCAGTCAAGCCATGTCCAGCGCGGGGTGGTGGTCACCTCCAGCGCGGCGCTGGCCTACACGCCGGTCTTCACCCTGCCCGCGGGCGGCAGCCTGCTGGCAGCCGACGGCAGCCAGGTGCTCTACGCCGCCGGTGACGGGAACGTGCTGTTGCGAGATCTGGTCGCCGGCAGCGACGTCACGCTCGACGGGGCGTCTTCCATCCAGCATGTCAGCGGCTGGAAGCTCGATGCGGGACGGGTGGTGGCCTTTGGCAGAGGGACGGACTGCGTCCTGTACTGCGTGTACCTGTGGGCCTCCAGCGGCAGCCGGACCAACCTGACCAACCCCAACCCGTACTCCCGCGCAAGCAACATAAGCGGCGGCTGGGCCTACGACCTGCACCCGCAGATCCACGGCGACTACGTGCTGTGGGTCAACGACAAGGCAGCAGACACGGGCGTGGTCACCAGCGCCACCGGGCGCTACACGCTGCACCAGATCTCGACTGGCACCTACACGCGCATCGGCGTCCCCGCAGGCGTCAACTACGTGGGCAACAACGAGTTCGACTTCGCGGTGAACGGCCCCACGGTGGACTTCTGGTTCTGGGGCCAGACGGCAGGCGAGGGCACGACGTCGCAGTTCGACATCTTCCGCTGGCGCTCCGAAACCGCCACGTCCACGCGCATCACCGCGGGCGGCAGCCGTCACATCTACCCGCAGGTGGATGGCACCCGGGCCGCCTGGCAGCAGTCCCCGGTGGGCGGATCGGCCGACAACACCTTCGCCCTGTTCGCCAGCCCGCTGACCAGCGTCCTGCCCGCCACAGTGGCGGACAAGGCGACACAGTTCCGGCTCGAGGACGGGGTGCTGACCTGGATGGAGACGCCCACCACGACGAGCAGGGCGCTCAAGGCGTCGGCCGGCGGCACGACGCACACCTTGTCCAGCCTGAGTACCGCGAGCCTGCTGGCCAACGGCGGGGGCTGGGTGGTCTATGTCGCGGCGGGCAAGGCGTACAGCTGGAAAGCGGCCACCGGCACCGCCACGCTGCGGCTGGATGTGGTCCCCACGCAGGCTTACGTGGCCGGCGGGGCGATGGTGTTCACGGTCGGTGCGTCGGTGTATCGGGTGGGGTTGGACTGAGCGCCGCCGAGAAAAGAATGGGCCCAGAGATGACTCTGGGCCAAGTGGATTGGTGGTGTTCGGTTGACTCGGCGAACCCGCCCTTGCTGTGATGCATGGGAATGGATCGGGACCGCGCGGGATGCTGCGGGTCAAGCGCCCAGCAGCCGGCGCGCAAGCACTGACTGCATGTCACGCCGGCCATCGACGATCAGGTAAATCGCGACCCGGCTGCCCAGAACGCGATAGATCACCCGGTAGGGCTTGAATGCCGCCTGGCGGTAGTCCTTGATGCCCAGCGCGACGAGTTCCTTGGGATAGCTGCCGCGCTCAGGAAACTGGGCGAGCCCCTCCACGACTCCCATCAAGCGGTCGAGAACATGGTTGGCGTTGGCCACACTGTCGAACGCGGCGATGTAGTCGTAGAGCGCCTCCAGGTCCTGCTCTGCACCTTCGGTCAGCAGGACCTCGTAACGCGTCGGCCTGCCGACCATCAGGCCGTGGCCCTCTTCGCGCGCAGGCGCACCACGACATCGGCGACCGGCTTGACGCGACCTGCCTCCACGTCCTGCTGTCCAAGCGCCAGGATCTTCAGCAGGGCCAAGGTCTCCTGAGTTTCCTCGAAGGATGCAACGTCCTGCAGCACGGCCTTCGCTTCCCCGTTCTGCGTGATGACCAAGGGCTCCCGGTTTTCGGCCAGATGGGTCAGCACCTCGGCGGCATTGGCCTTGAGGTAACTGATGGGCTTGACTTGGGATGAATAGCGCACAGACCTGCTCCTGAGATCAGGAAGGACCAAATATAGTCTTTAATCGGTCTTCTCGCAACCTACCGCGCAGCATGGCGGCCAAGCAGCCAAACCCAATGCGTTCCTGCTTCAGACGCAGCGGGGGCAGCCAGGCGCGCTGGCCACGCTGATGCGGTCACGCTGCCCGTGCAGCACACGCCAGACATCGACATGGTCTGACCACTCGACGTAGAAGACGAGATAGGGATACCGCGTCAGCGGCCACGAGCGAAGGCCCGGCAGGTTCAACTCGTGGGCGTATCGCGGCGAGCCCGTGGCCGGATGCCGGCCGATATGACGGTACGCGGTCTGCAAGGCATCGATGAATCCGAGCACGGCGGTGTCGGCGCCCTCGGCCAGGTAGTGGGCGACCGCGTCCTCGACGTCCCGATGGGCCTGCTCGCGCGGGACGACGGGCTTGGCCCTCACGAACGGCTGCGCGTCTTGCCTGCCGCCCTGGCGGCGCCGCGTACACGCTCGCGCAAGCCTTCGAAGCAGGCCTCGGTCACCGGCGCCGTGGGCGCTGACGATGCGCCCGCCAGCAGAAGGTTGCGCAGCTGCAGCCGGTCCTGATCGCGGCGGATCAGTTCGCGCACGTACTCACTGCTGGTGCCGTAGCCGCGTTGGCTGACCTGCTCGTCGACGAAGGCCTTGAGGCTGTCGGGCAGGGAGATGTTCATGGTGCTCATGCCGGGAGACTAGACGGATTGGCAAAATTTGGCAATGCTGTCCGCCGGAGTCAGAGCCCGAGAGGCATTTGATTTGCGCCGCCGGCTGTGCTTCGCGCGGCTGACACGGCGATGCAAGCGCCGCGAAGCGAGTCGCCGGCGCGTGAAGTGCCATCTGGGACGTTCTGGGGTCT
>JBILNT010000175.1:0-7167 GCA_044374875.1 Rubrivivax sp. | reverse complement strand
TCAGCACCCGCGAGGAGAACCAGGCCGAGAGCTTCCGCAAGATGCTGCTGGCGATGGCGCGCGACGTGCGCGTCATCCTGATCAAGCTGGCCGATCGCCTGCACAACATGCGGACGATGCAGGCCATGGCCCCCGAGAAGCGCCAGCGCATCGCCCGCGAGACGCTGGAGATCTACGCGCCGATCGCGCATCGCCTCGGCCTGAACCAGACCTACCGTGAACTTCAGGAACTCGCGTTCCAGTTCCTCCACCCTTGGCGGCACGGCGCGCTGGCCAAGGCCGTGCAGCGCGCCCGCGGGCACCGCCGCGACATCGTCGAGCGCGTGCAGAAGGACGTCGAGGCCGCATTCGCCGCGCAGAAGATCCGCATGCAGATCTCCGGGCGCGAGAAGACCATCTACTCCATCTACCGCAAGATGCGGGAGAAGCACGCCGGCTTTGCGCAGGTCAACGACATCTTCGGCTTCCGCGTCGTCGTGGGCACGCTGCCCGAGTGCTACCTGGCCCTGGGCGTGCTGCACCAGATCTACAAGCCGGTCCCGGGGCGCTTCAAGGACTACATCGCCATCCCCAAGGCCAACGGCTACCAGTCGCTGCACACCACGCTGGTCAGCCCGCTGGGCACGGCGGTCGAGTTCCAGATCCGGACCGAGGCGATGCACGCGGTGGCCGAGAAGGGCATCGCCGCGCACTGGTTCTACAAGACCGGTGACAAGGCCGGCGCCGCCGAGGCGCAGCGCCTGGGCGCGATGTGGCTGCAGTCGCTGCTCGAGATCCAGGACGAGACCCGCGACGCGGCCGAGTTCCTCGAGCACGTGCGCATCGACCTCTTCCCGGACGCCGTCTACGTGTTCACGCCGCGCAGCAAGATCCTCGCGCTGCCGCGGGGCGCAACGCCCATAGACTTCGCCTACGCCATCCACTCGGACGTCGGCGACCACACCGTCGCGGCCAGGGTCAACGGCGAGCCGGTGGCGCTGCGCACCGAGCTCAAGAGCGGCGACGTCGTCGAGGTGATCACCGCACCCGGCGCGCGCCCCAACCCGGCGTGGCTGAACATGGTGCGCACCGGGCGTGCGCGCTCGAAGATCCGCCACTACCTGAAGAACCTCGAGCACGACGAGTCGCACGCGATGGGCGAGAAGATGCTCGCCCAGGCGCTGCGGGCCGAGGGCCTGCAGCTGCCCTCCTCCGACCCCGACGACGCGCGCGCCGCCGCGGTCTGGCAGCAGCTCGCCCGCTGGAGCGGCAACCGCAGCCGCAGCGAGCTGCTGGTGGACGTCGGGCTCGGGCGCAAGATCGCGGTGATCGTCGCCAAGCGCCTGTCGCAGATGATGATCGAGCAAGGCTGGCGGCCCGATGCCGTGACGCTCACCCTTTCGAGGTACGGCAGCGACGATGCCTCGCCAGCGCAGGGCACGGTCTTCGTCGACGGCAGCGAGGGCGCCTCGGTCCAGCTCGCCCACTGCTGCCGGCCGATCCCGGGCGACCAGATCGTCGGCTACCTCGGTCGCGGCGAGGGGCTGATCGTCCACACCGCCGAGTGCCACACCGGCAAGCGTCTGTTCGAGCGCGACAGCGAGCGCTGGATGCACGTCGAGTGGGCAGAAGATACTTCGCGCCCGTTCGAGACGCGGATCGTGGTCCTGGTCGCCAACGGCAAGGGCGTGCTCGCCCAGGTCGCCTCGGCGGTGAGCGCGGCCGAGGCCGACATCACCCACATCGACATGTCCGAGGCTGCCGGCAGCGAGACCGCGGAGCTGCGGCTGCTGCTGAGCGTGCGCGACCGGCAGCACCTGGCCGACGTGCTGCGCACGCTGCGGCGAAGCCGCGTCGTGCTGCGCGTCGGGCGGGTCAAGCCCTAGCTTCGGGCTGAGGGTAGCGCACCGACAGCACCTCGATGCGCTCTATGCCCCCAGGCGTCGCCAGCGTGACCTCGTCGCCTTCTCGCGCCTTGAGCAGCGCGCGGGCAATCGGCGCGACCCAGCTCACCTCGCCCTTCAGGCTGTCGGCCTCGTCGATGCCCTTGATCGTGATCGTGCGCTCGTCCCCGCGGGCATTCGCGTAGGTCACCGTGGCCCCGAAGAACACCTGATCGCTGCCGTGGTGCAGGCTGGGGTCGGCCACCTCGGCGATGTCGAGCCGGCGGGTGAGGAAACGGATGCGACGATCGATCTCGCGCAGCCGCTTCTTGCCGTAGAGATAGTCGCCGTTTTCCGAGCGATCGCCGTTGCTCGCGGCCCAGGAAACGATCTCGACGACGCGTGGACGCTCGACATCGAGCAACTGCATCAGCTCCCTGCGCAGGGCGCGATAGCCTTCGGGCGTCATGTAGTTGCGCGCGCCGGCCGGCAGCGGCGGCAGGCCCGCACCGTCGTCTTCGTCGTCGCCGCCGTCGGTCTCCTTCGTGAAGGCCTTGCTCATGACTGCCGATGCGCCCTCAGAGCACTCAACGCACGGCGGCAACCGGCAGCCAGCGCGACAGGTGCGGCAGCGCCGCTCGGTAAGGCACCAGCAGCACCACGGCCATCGCTGCCTTCACCGCGAGGTCGCCCGCGGCCAGCAACGCCCAGTCGAGATCCGTGCCAGCGAACGCGATGAAGAAGAAGACACCGGTGTCGATCACCGAAGCCACCAGCGAACCGATGAGCGGTGCTTTCCACCACGAGGCCTGGCGCCAGCGATTGAACATCGCGATGTCGAGCACCTGGGCGACGATGAAGGCCGTTCCCGACGCCACGGCGATCCGCCAGGGCGCGAGCGCGAACGACACCGCCACCGCCACGGCGAAACCGATCCAGGCCACACGGCGCGCCAGCGCCGGACCCGCACCCCGATTGACGAGGTCGGTGACGAGGAAGACAAGCGGGTAGCTGAACGCCCCCCAGGTCAGGTAGTCGTTGATGGGGTACTGGACGAGGACGTTCGACAGCACGATGACCAGCGACATCGCCAGCACCGGCCGCCACAGGGCTGCAGGGATCATCGGAATGGGGACGCGCGTCGGCCAACCGGCCGCCGCGCATTGCAGGAAGCGAAGCTCGGATTATCGTTGCCGCACCGGCTTCGCGTGTTCCACCTCGCCGCCGCGGAACGCCGCCGACCGTGGCCACCTGCAGCTCCGGGCTTAGGGTGATGACCTGAGGGGAACGCAGAACCATTCACGCTATAGTTCCGCGCTGCGTGGTCGACCCGGACCGCATGCAGCCCACGAAGCGGCTGGCAAGGACATTCGCGGCGCCTGGCGGCAAGCGCGCCGGGATGCCTGGAGGATTTGAGTGGATTTCGCCGAACAACAGAGGAATCCGGGCAAGCACGCCATCGGTTTCGGCCTGGTGGTGCTGCTGCACCTGCTGCTCGGGTGGGCGCTGGTCAGCGGCCTGGCGCAGCGCATGGTCGAGGTGATCAAGGCGCCGATCGAGACCAAGATCATCGAGGAGGTCAAGCCTCCCGAGCCGCCGCCGCCGGAGAACCTGCCGCCGCCGCCGAAGTTCGCGCCGCCGCCGCCGAGCTTCGTGCCGCCGCCGGAGGTCAACGTCAACCCGCCGCCCACGCCGGCGCCGACCATCACCACCACGCAGGTGGCGCCGCCGCCGGCGCCGGTGACGATCGCGCCGCCGCCCGCGCCGGTGCAGGCCCCGCCGGCGCCGCCGGCGCCACCCGCACCGCCCAAGCGCACCGAGCCGCGCATCGCCTTCGACGCCGACACCAAGCCCGAGTACCCGCGTGCGGCGCGCGCGGCGGGGGTGGAGTGCACGGTGGTGGTGGCCTACACGATGGAGACCACCGGCTCGATCAGCGAGGCCAACATCGAGCGCTCGTGCGGCGTCACGCGCGAGCACAAGCTGCTCGACCGCACCACGCTGGAGGCCGTCAAGGCCACCAAGGGCACGCCTGGCACGCTCGACGGCAAGCCCGAGCGGCTGAGCTCGCGCGTGACCTACGTCTGGAAGCTCACCGACTGATTTCCTGTTTACCGAGCAGCGCCGCAGCGCCGGCGCCCTGCGCCTGTCCCCTCTGGAGAACCCATGACTCTGCTGAACATCCTGCGCGCGCCGAAGCTGGCCGCGAAGCTGGCGGCCACCACGCTGGCCGCCCTGGTGCTGGCCGTCGCGGCGCCGGCCCCTGCCCTGGCCCAGGCCGCGTCCGCGCCGGCGGCCCAGGCCGCAGCCGCGCCGACCCCTGCGGTCGAGCAGGCCGCGGTGGAGAACCCCTACGGCCTGAAGGCGCTGTGGGAGCAGGGTGACTGGGTGGCCAAGGGCACGCTGGTGATCATGGTCATCATGTCGATGGGCTCGTGGTACATCATCTTCACCAAGCTGCTCGAGCAGCGCGCGATGATGAAGAGCGCGCGCGAGTCGGCCGATGCCTTCTGGAAGGCCTCGTCGGTCAAGGCCGGCGCAAGCGCGCTGCAGGAGGGCTCGGCCCTGCGCTACGTCGCCGAGGCGGGCATCAAGGCCAGCGAGCACCACGAAGGCACGATGGTCGAGGCCATCGACAAGCACACCTGGATCACGATGTCGGTCGACCGTGCGGTGGGCTCGATCCAGTCGCGCCTGCAGGGCGGCCTGGCCTTCCTGGCCACGGTGGGCTCGACCGCGCCGTTCGTGGGCCTGTTCGGCACCGTCTGGGGCATCTACAACGCGCTGGTGAAGATCGGCATCTCGGGGCAGGCCTCGATCGACAAGGTGGCCGGCCCGGTGGGCGAGGCGCTGATCATGACGGCCATCGGCCTGGCCGTGGCGGTGCCGGCGGTGATGGGCTACAACTGGCTGATCCGGCGCAACAAGGCGGTGATGGACCAGACGCGGGCGTTTGCGGGCGATCTGCACAACGTGCTCCTTGCGGGGAAAAGGTAACCCCCCCGGAGCGCCTTCGGCGCACCCCCCCGAGGGGGGCATCGCCAGCGGCCCGGCGAAGCCGGATCCGCGGCGATCGCTGGAGGTGATGTTTGCGTGCAGCCGTTCGGCGCGCTGACGCGACGCGGTGAAACAGACGGAGCCAGACGATGGCGATGCAGGTAGGAAGCGCCGACGGTGACGGCGAGGACCAGCTGAACAACACGATCAACACCACGCCGCTGGTGGACGTGATGCTGGTGCTGCTGATCATCTTCCTGATCACGGTGCCGGTGGTCACGCAGACGATCAAGATGGAGCTGCCCAAGGAGAGGAACATCCCGCTGCAGACCAAGCCGGAGAACATCGTGCTGGCGGTCGACCGCGACGGCGGGGTGTTCTGGGGCACCGAGCCGCTGCCGGACATCGAGACGCTGGTCAAGCGGCTCAAGGTCGAGGCGGTCAAGGAGCCGCAGCCGGAGGTGCACATCCGCGGGGACTCGGAGGTGCGCTACGAGTCGGTCGGGCGCGTGGTCGTGGCCTGCCAGCGCGCGGGCATCTTCAAGGTCGGCTTCATCACCGAGCCGCCCGCCGGCGCTGGCGCACGGCTGAATTGATCTCCCCGAAGCGCCTGCGGCGGCGTCACCAAGGATGAACGGAGAAACGACATGGGAATGAATGTCGGCAACTCGAGCGGCGACGACGACGAGGTGATGGTCGACATCAACACCACGCCGCTGATCGACGTGATGCTGGTGCTGCTGATCATGTTCATCATCACCATCCCGATCCAGACGCACGCGGTGAAGATGAACATGCCGGTGCCCAACAACGCGGCGCCGCCGCCCAAGCCGCCGGAGATCATCCGCATCGACCTGGACTTCGACGGCACGATCGGCTGGAACGGCGAGATCGTGCCCGACCGCGCGACGCTGGAGTCGCGGCTGGCGCAGGTCGCGGCACAGCCCGACCAGCCCGAGGTGCACCTGCGGCCCAACAAGCTCGTGACCTACAAGCACGTGGCCATGGTCATGGCCAGCGCCCAGCGCCTGGGCGTGACCAAGATCGGCATCGTCGGCAACGAACAGTTCCTGAATTGACCCCCTCGCGATGAACAAGACCCTGCGCTCGATCGCGCTCGTGTGGGCTCTTTGTGCCTGCATCGGAGCGGACGCCCAGACGCCTGCGCCCGCGCCTGCCCAGGAGACGATCCGGCCCGAGCTGGTGCCGGCGGTGCAGGCGGCGCAGGCGGCGCTGGTCGCCGGGCGTTTCGAGGAGGTGCTGGCGAAGGTGCGCGAGGCAGAGGCGGTGGCCGGCCGCACCGCCTACGAGAACTTCGTCCTCGACCAGCTTCGCGGCGGCGCCGCCAGCGGCGCAGGCGACCAGGCCACCGCGATTCGTTCGTACGCGGCGGTCGTCGAGTCGCGCCGGCTCGCGCCAGCCGAGCAGCTCAGGCTGATCGAGGGGCTCGTGGGCGCGACGTACCGGATGAAGGCCTTCCCCGAGACCATCCGCTGGGGCCGGCGTTACCTGGACGAAGGCGGCACCAACCCGAGCGTGCGCCGGCTGCTGGCCGTCACGCTCATCCAGCAGGGTGAAGATGCCGCCGGTCTGCGCGAACTGTCGACCTGGGTCACGCTCGAGGAACAGGCTGCACGGGTGCCCGGCGAGGAGTCGCTGCGCCTGCTGGGTGCCACACAGGCCAGGCTGGGCGACGAGGCCGGCTACGTGGCCACGCTGGAGCGGCTGCTTCGTCAGCATCCCAAGCCGGCGTACTGGCGCGACCGCATCGCGCGGCTGCAGCGCGATGCGGGGTTCGAGCCGGCGCTGATGCTCGACACCTACCGATTGCTGGCAGCCGTCGGTGCGATGTCCGATGCGCAGGAGTACCGCGCCTACGGCGAGCTGGCGCTGCAGGAGGCGCTGCCCATGGAGGCACAGCGGGTGCTCGACGCCGGCTTCGCCGCGGGCAAGCTGGGCGCGGGTGCCGAGGCCGCGGCCGATCAGGCGCTGCGTGCCCGGGCCCGGCGCCTGGCGGCAGCCGACGAGCGAGAGCTGTCGACCGAGCCCGCAGCCACCGCGAAGGCCGAGGTGCTGGCCGCGCATGCGATGGCCCACCTGGGCGCGGGGCGGCTCGAGACCGGCCAGCAATGGACGGAGCGGGCCCTGGCGCGTGGCGATCTCGCCCGCCCCGACCTCGCGCGGCTGCGCGTGGGCGCGGCGCTGGCCGCGGCCGGTCGGGCGGAACAGGCTCGCGGCGTGCTGGGCGGCCTGTCCACGGCGCCGGCGACCACCGTGAAGCTCGCGCGCCTGTGGCTGCTTCACGTCG
>JBILNT010000005.1:0-61529 GCA_044374875.1 Rubrivivax sp. | reverse complement strand
GCGTCGGCCTGATCCTGGCCGGCAACGTGCTGAACCTGATCCGCTTGCCGGCCTGGGCCTGGCCGATCCGGCGCAAGGGCTGAGAGCCTGAGAGTCTTTCCCCCATGCCCGCCTTGCACCCCAAAACACCCCGTCTCGTCGTTGCAAATCCGCGCCATAGCCCGAGCTATGGCTGTGGTTTGCGCCTAGATACGGGGCGTCTTGGCGCGCCTTTCGGCCACGGTGGAAAAACTCTCAGGCTCTGAGCGCCTGGAGGCCCCGCGGCGCGCGCAGGCCGCGGGCCGGCACGGCCGCGAGGGGGCATGTCGCGCACGGTGCGCCGATCCGCTGTACAACCCGGGTCGTGTTCGAACGCAGGGGCGCCTGATGACCCGCTTCACCCTCAACGGCCGGTCCACCACGCTGGACGCCGAGCCGACCACGCCCGTGCTGTGGGCGCTGCGCGACCAGCTCGGCCTGACCGGCACCAAGTTCGGCTGCGGCGTCGCGCAGTGCGGCGCCTGCACGGTGCACGTCGACGGCCAGCCGATGCGCAGCTGCGTCACGCCGCTGTCGGCGGTGGCCGGGGCCCGCGTGACGACGATCGAGGGCATCGAGGCCGATCGCGTGGGCAAGGCGGTCGTCGACGCCTGGGTCCGGCACGACGTGGCGCAGTGCGGCTACTGCCAGGGCGGCCAGGTGATGAGCGCCACCGCGCTGCTGCGGCGCGTGAAGCAGCCCACCGACGCGCAGATCGACGCCGCGATGGCGGGCAACGTCTGCCGCTGCGGCACCTACCAGCGCATCCGTGCGGCCATCAAGGACGCTGCGGCGTCGCTGGCCTGAAGGAGCGCGCGATGATCCTCGACAAGCTGCTGCCTGCCGCGCTCGCGCAGGCTTCCTCGGGGCGCCGGCGCTTCACGCGCCGCCAGTTCGTCGCCACCAGCGTGGGCGGCGTCGCCGGCCTGGCCTTCGTGCCGCTGGCGTCCACCTCCGCCCGGGCGCAGCCGGCCGCCGCGCAGGGCAGCAGGCCCACCGAGCAGCCGGGTGCCTTCGTGTCGATCGCGCGCGACGGCACGACGACGATCCTGTGCAACCGCATGGACATGGGCCAGGGCATCGAGACCGCGCTGGCCATGATCTGCGCCGAGGAACTGGATGCCGACTGGGCCAAGGTGCGCACCGGCTTCGGCAACCAGCAGGCGGCCTACGTCGATCCGGCGATGGGCATGCACCTGACGGGCGGCAGCAACTCGGTGAAGAACAGCTACCTGCAGTACCGCGAGCTCGGCGCGCGCACGCGGGCCATGCTGGTGGCCGCGGCGGCGCGGCAGTGGGGGGTGCCGGCCGATCAGCTCACCACCGGCAACGGCATGGTGCGCACCAGCGCGGGCGGCGGGCGCTTTGTGGCCTACGGCGAGCTGTTCGAGGCGGCGCTGAAGGAGCCGGTGCCGGCCCAGGTCCGGCTGAAGGACCCGAAGGACTTCCGGCTGATCGGCAAGCCCACGGGACTGAAGGTGTCGCGCGCCAAGAGCACCGGCACCCAGGGCTACGCGATGGACGTGCGCCTGCCCGGCATGCTGACGGCCGTGATCGCGCGGCCGCCGGTGTTCAACGGGCGCTACGCCAGCTTCTCGGCCGACGAGGCGCTGAAGGTCAGGGGCGTGAAGGCCGTGCTGCCGGTCACGCTGGACCGCGGCGGCCAGGGGCTCGCGGTGGTCGCCGACGGCTACTGGGCGGCGCGGCTCGGGCGCGACGCGCTGAAGGTGCAGTGGGACGTCTCGGCGGTGGAAAAGGCCGACACGACGCGGCTCGTCGCGCAGTACCGCGAGCTCGCGGCCCGGCCCGGCACGCCGGCGCCGCAGCCGCACTTCAGGGCCGACCTCGCGCCGCTGGCCACCGCCCCCAGCCGCCTGGTGGCCGAGTTCGTGTTCCCGTACCTGAACCACGCGCAGATGGAGCCGCTGGCCTGCACGGTCGACCTGCAGGCCGACAAGTGCACGATCCACGCCGCCTCGCAGATGCCGGGCGTCGACGCCGGCGCCGCGGCCGCGGTGCTGGGCCTGCGGCCCGAGCAGGTGGAGATCGTCGTGCAGATGGCCGGCGGCGGCTTCGGTCGCCGCGCCACGCCCACCGGCGAGTGGGTGCGCGAGGCGGCTGGTGTGGCCAAGGCGCTGGCGGCCCGCGGCACGCGCGCCCCGGTCAAGGTGGTGTGGAGCCGCGAGGACGACATGAAGGCGGGCTATTACCGCCCGCTTGCCGTGCACCGCGCCGAGATCGGCTTCGACGCCGAAGGCAAGGTGCTGGCCTGGGACCACCGCATCGTCAGCCAGAGCATCCTGGCCGGCAGCCCGTTCGAGCCCTTCATGGTGCAGCAGGGCGTCGACATGACCACCACCGGAGGCATGCGCGAGCCCTACGACGTGCCGATGACGCTCTCGGTCCACCACCCGAAGGTGAACGTGCCGGTGCTGTGGTGGCGCGCGGTGGGCAGCACCCACACGGCCTACGTGATGGAGACGCTGATCGACGAGATCGCCGTCGCGACGCGGCAGGACCCGGTGGCCTACCGCATGAAGCTGATGTCCGGCGCCCGGGGCGAGCGGCACCGCGCGGCGCTGCAGCTGGCGGTGGAGAAGTCGGGCTATGGCCTCAAGAAGCTGCCGGCCGGCGTGGCCTGGGGCGTGGCCGTGCACGAGAGCTTCGAGTCGGTGGTGGCCTACGTCGTCGAGGCCGCGATCGACCGCCGCGACGGCACGCCGCGCCCCCGCCTGCTGCGCGCGACCGCGGGGGTGCATTGCAACTTCTGCGTCAACCCGAAGACCGTCGAGGCCCAGGTGCAGGGCAGCGCGCTGATGGCGCTGGCCACCACGCTGCCGGGGCACGCCATCACGCTGAAGGACGGCGTCGTCGAGCAGGGCAACTTCGACACCTTCACGCCGCTGCGCCTGCCCGACGCGCCGCCCGTGGCCGTGCACGTCGTGCCAAGCAACGACCCGCCCAAGGGCATGGGCGAGCCGGCGCTGCCGCCGCTGGCACCGGCATACGCCAACGCGCTGGCGCGCCTGACCGGCCAGCGGCTGCGAGAGCTGCCTTTCCGGCTCTGAGCGGGCTGCGCAGGCCCGGCCGGGCCCGGGCCGGGCCCTGGCCAAGGCGACGCCGTGCAAGCCCCGGCGCGCCATCGGCCTTGACGGCCTGTCACGGTCGCGTCACGAACCCGCGCGATTCTCGCGGGCAGACCCAACTCTGCCTCGACAAAGGACCATGGCCAAGGACTTCTCCCTGATGGAGGACAGCAACCGCTCCTCCAACCCCAGCATCCACGACGTCTCGCACCCTTCGCGGCGCATCTTCCTCAAGGGCGGCCTCGGCGCTGCCACCACCGGCCTGCTGGCGCCGCTGGCGGGCGTGGCCGCGCTCTCGGGCTGCGCGACGACGGGCGGCGCCTCCGGGCCGCTGCTGGGCTTCAAGAGTGTGCCCGTCGGCACCGCCGACACGGTGGTGGTGCCCGAGGGCTACACCGCCCGGGTGATCGCCGCCTGGGGCGAGCCGGTCGGCCTGTCGGGCGAGGACACCGCGTTCCGCTTCGACGGCAGCAACACCGCGGCGCACCAGGAAACGCAGCTGGGCATGCACCACGACGGCATCCACTGGTTCAACCACCCGGTCGACCCGAAGAGCAGCGCCATGGGCCTGCTGGTGATGAACCACGAGTACGCCGACGACGGCCTGCTGCACGCCGACGGCATGAAGACCTGGAACGCGGCCAAGGTGCGCAAGGCGCAGGCCGCGCACGGCGTCTCCATCGTCGAGGTGGAGAAGAAGGGCGCGAAGTGGGAACTGGCGCGGCCCAGCCCCTGGGCACGCCGCATCACCGCCTACACGCCGATGAGCTTTGGCGGCCCCGCCGCCGGCCACGCCCTGCTGCGCACCGCCGCAGACCCGCAGGGCCGCCGCGTGCTGGGCACGCTGAACAACTGCGGCAGCGGCATCACGCCCTGGGGCACCTACCTGACCTGCGAAGAGAACTTCATCTTCTACTTCAACGGGGGCGACAACCCGAGCCCGCACGAGCGCCGCTGGGGCCTGCGCAAGGGCGGCGTGGGCTACCGCTGGCACGAGCACGACGAGCGCTTCGACGCGACGAAGCACCCGAACGAGCCGAACCGCTTCGGCTGGATCGTCGAGGTCGACCCCTACAACCCGAGCAGCACGCCCATCAAGCGCACGGCCATGGGTCGCGCCGCGCACGAGGGCGCCACGGTGGCCGTCACGAAGGACGGGCGCGCGGTGGTCTACTCGGGCGAGGACGCGCGCTTCGAGTACATCTACAAGTTCGTCAGCCGGGACCGCATCAAGCCGGGCGGCTTTGCTGCCAATGCGGAGCTGCTCGACCACGGCACGCTGTACGTGGCCCGTTTCGACGCCGACGGCCGCGGCCGCTGGGTGCCGCTGGTGCACGGCCAGGGCCCGCTGACGGCGGCCAACGGCTTTGCCGACCAGGGCGAGGTGCTGATCCGCGCGCGTCAGGCCAGCGACCTGCTGGGCGCCACGAAGATGGATCGCCCCGAGTGGATCGACATCGACAAGCAGGGCTGGGTCTACTGCACGCTCACCAACAACAGCAACCGCGGCGGCGACAGGCAGCCCGCGGTGGACGCCGCCAACCCGCGCGCCAACAACAGCATGGGCCACATCATCCGCTGGAAGGAGGACGGCGACTTCGACGGCACCGCGTTCCAGTGGAACCACTTCGTGCTGGCGGGCGACCCGGCCAACGAGCGTGCCGATGCCAAGGGCAACGTCAAGGGCGACGCCTTCGGCTGCCCCGACGGCCTGTGGACCGACGCCCGCGGCGTGCTGTGGATCCAGACCGACATGAGCACCAGCGCCATGGGCAAGGGCGACCTGGCGCGCCTGGGCAACAACTGCATGCTGGCCGCCGACGTGCGCACCGGCGAGATCCGCCGCTTCCTGGTGGGGCCGGTGGGTTGCGAGGTGACGGGCGCCACCGCCACCCCCGACGGCCGCACGATGTTCATCAACATCCAGCACCCGGGCGAGAGCCCCAGCGAGCGCAGCGACCCCGACAACCCGCGCCGCTTCAGCAACTGGCCCGACCAGCGCCCCGACGGCCGCCCGCGAAGCGCGACGGTGGTGATCACGAAGAACGACGGTGGCGTGATCGGGAGCTGAACGGGCCTTGCGGACCACGCTTGGCAAGCTGGCAAGTTCGGTCCCTCCGTCGCGTGAAAGCCAGCCGGCCCCCCTGGGCGGGCTGCGCCCGATGGCCGCTCGGCAGGTATGCTTCCGTTCGAAGCGAAGCAACTCCGGATGACGCCAGAAGCACGCGCGCGACTCATCATCGACCGGCCGCTGACGGACGCCGGCTTGCAGGTTCAGGACTCGAGAGGGTCGATGCTGTGCAAGGTCTATTGTTCAGACATTCCCTGGCCGACCTCGACAGCGGAGCGACCGAACTGAAGGCCGCCCGAGCCAAGGTGCAGCGCTACCGCCAGTCACTGCTGAAGGCGACAGTACAGGGCGACCTGACGGCCGACTGGCGCGCTGCGAGCCCGCCCACCGAGACGGGGGCACAGACCGTCACGGCCCGCGCCGCAGCCGCTCAACGCTGGGCGGCTGCGTCTTCGGCAGCGAACTGCGCTCTTGCCACGCGCACCTGCCTCGCCTGCTCCGACACAGGCACCGCGTTCAACAGCACGCGCCCGCGGGCACCCGCCACACCGGCCTCGCAACGTTGGACAAACGTCATCTCCAGCCTGCGGATCTCGCCCAGGGGGTCGGTACGCAGCTGATGCACGGTGAACTCGCCCGCAGTCTGGTTGCAGCCGCGCCCCTGGCCGGACAGGTCGATACCTGGCGATGTGTCGCTGGCGAATCGCTCGGCCCCGGGGTAGCGCCCCTTGCGCAAGGTCTTGCCCGTGGCGGGCATGACCCTCAGGTCCCAGCCGAAGCCCGATGGAGAGTCGCTGAAGGAGACGGAAACGCCGCCGGAATAAGTGCGACTGACGCCGACCTGGGCGGCCGGCGGCCGGAAGAGGAAGCGGCCCCCGCCGAAAATGTAGTCGCCCTGATCGGAATCGACACGCACTTCGGTGCGCGGTGCGCTCGGGCTGCCGATCACCACGACGACGTCGTCCTCGTCCACCCGGCCGTTGCGACCGGACACCTGCAGCCTGAAACGCAGGGCTACGCCCGCCAGTGGAATCTCTGTCGGAGCCCGGAAGGTAGGCGCGGCAGTGGTGCGGCCCCTCAGGGTCACCTCGGGGCCGCTCACCTGGGTCCAAGCATGACGCAGGCGCGAGCCGTCGCTGGTGAAGGAAAAGGCGCCGTCCAGCTTCACTGTCTCGCCGGCCAGTGCCCAAGCGTCGTTACCGGCCACTGCCACCAAGGGCGGGATGCCGACCGGCCGGGTGCTGTTGATTCGAATCGATCCGTAGAGCGGACTGGTGCTGCCGCTGCAACGTTGCACGAAGTCCAGGGCGAGCCGGTTGACACTGCCATCCGGGCGAACGGCAATCTCGTAGATCCGGAACCAGCCTTCGACCCCGTACCAGCATGAGCCGTGGCCGCCCGTGATCGACATGGCCGCTGCCACGGGGCTCGCGGAACTCTGCACCCCAGCATACCGGCGTGCCTCGAGGGAGCTGCCCGTGGGCGCGGTGAAGACCAGCCCCCACGCGGCGCCGTCTCCGTCCACGCTCACAACCATCGACCGTGATGACTCGTCCAGCGAGCCCCGAACCGAAAAGTCGGGGGGTAGCAGGGTCTGGGTCAACCCCGCGCCCACCGGGTCGCCAGCGGTACTGACGAAGCGGGCACCGGTATTGGCCAACGCCACGCAAGCCCAGGCCCACAGGGCCCAGGCCAGGATCAGATGCCTTGAATTCAAGCCCGTGCGAAACACCATGCTCCTCCTGAATCGTCGATGAACGACGGGGAAGACGGCACCCGCGTGCCCTCACACCCCTGCGCGGGCCCCGAACGACTGCCGCAAGGCCGCCGCCTCGGTTATCGCACTGGCGCAGGACGAATTGCACCCCCGCTGCTCTGCCGGCGGCCCCCCTGAAGAGGGATGTCGCGAGGGGGCCGGCGACGCCTCGCGCGCCGAGTCGCTGATGCGCGAGCACGTCTGCTACGCGGGTGTCATCCTGCGCGAGGCATTCCTGTGCAAGGGGCTGGCGTGAACCCTGCCAGCGCCGGCGCTTCGACGCGACGAAGCACCCGAACGAGCCGAACCGCTTCGGCTGGATCGTCGAGATCGACCCCCACAACCCGAGGAGCACGCCCGTCAAGCGCACGGCGATGGGCCGCGCCGCTTCAGCAACTGGCCCGTCCAGCGCCCCGACGGCCGCCCGCGAAGCGCGACGGTGGTGATCACGAAGAACGACGGTGGCGTGATCGGGAGCTGATCAGTACCGGATCGGGACGCGCTCCCCCGAGGGCCGGCCAAGGGGGTGAACGAATGACCTCGGCTCTGCCCGTGCCACCCCGATGCAGCACGGCCGACGGCGGGCACACATAACCTGTGTGCACCACTTCCGTGGCGTCGGAGCGGATGAAGTGAACATCACCCTGTCGATCGATGAGCGCGTGGCCGACCAGGCGCGCAAGGCGGCCCAGGCGATGGGCAAGAGCCTGAACCAGGCGGTGCGCGACCATCTGGAGCAACTGGCCGGAGGCCAGCAGGTGGAGGCCGAGATCGCCACCTTCCAGGCTTCGGCGAGACAGACGCCAGGGCGCCTGGGCGGCTGGCGCCTCGACCGCGACGAGGCCAACCGCCGTGCGTAGCTTCATCGACACCAACGTGCTGGTGTACGCCGACTCCGGCGACGAGCCGGCGCGCCAGGCGCAGGCGCCGGAGTTGGCTGGCCGAGCACCTGCACCAGGGCACCGGCGTGCTGTCGACCCAGGTGCCGCAGGAGTTTGCCAACGGGAGCGGCAAGACGGCGTGGCCGAAGACGGCACGCCGACACGCGCTGCGTGCGTCAACCCGCGCTCGGCGCCGGTCGCCCGCGCGACCACGACGTCGCGGCGTGGCGCGTGATCGCCACCTGGTACTCGAGCTCGACGGCCTCGACGATGTGCTGCCAGTCCAGCTGGCAAGCCGTGCGGCGAGCCTGCGCACGCAGGCGGGCCAGCTCCGCCGGGTCGCCGGCCACGCGGCCGGCCAGGCGCAGGAAGGCTGCATGGTCACCCAGCGGCGCCAGCAGCCCGTCGCGCCCGTGGCGGATCAGCTGGCCCGCGGCCGCGTGCTCGTAGGCCAGCACGGCCAGGCCGCTGGCCATGGCCTCCGGCACCACGTTGCCGAAGGTCTCGGTCATGCTGGCGAAGAGGAACACGTCTGCCGAGGCGTAGTGCGTGGCCAGCGCCTCGCCTCGCTGCACGCCCGCGAACACCGCCTCGGGGGCGGCCTGGCGCAGCCGCGTGGCGCTGGGGCCGTCGCCCACCAGCACCAGCTTCGCCGAGGGCCGCACCTCGCGCATGGCTTGCCACGCGTCGATCACGGTGTCCAGGTTCTTCTCCGGCGCCAGCCGGCCCACGCACAGCGCGACGACCTGCCCGGGCGTGGCGCCCCAGCCCGCGCGCAGCGCGTTGCTGCGCAAGGATGGGTCGAAGCGCCGTGCGTCGACGCCCCGCGCGATCACGCGAAGGCTGCGGAAGCCGCTGCCCGCAAGCTCTGCCGCCAACCCCTGCGTGGGCACCATCGTGCACGCCGTGCGGTTGTGGAAGCGCCGCAGGTATCCCATGATCGGGCTGCGCAGCCATGCCAGCCCGTAGTGCGCGCTGTAGGCCTGGAAGTTGGTGCGGAAGTCGGAGACCACGGGCAGGCGCAACTGCAACGCGGCGTTCAGCGCCGACCAGCCCAGCGGCCCCTCGGTCACCAGGTGGACCACGTCGGGCCGCTGGCGGCTCCACAGGCTGAGCAGCGCGCGGCGCGACGGCAACCCCATGCGCAGTTCCGGGTAGCGCGGGATCGGCAGGCCGCGCATCAGCACCTCGGCGAAGCGGGGGTCGCCCCCGTTGCCGGCCAGGCCGTCGACACCGCCCTGGCGCGGCCGCACCACCTGCAGCGCGTGACCCTGCTCGCGGAGGCCTTCTGCGATGCGCGAGATCGTCGCCGCCACGCCATTGACCTCGGGGGGCCAGGTCTCCGTCACCATCGCCACGCGCAGCGAGGGCCGCGACGGCTGCAGGTCCTCGACCTCGATCTCCCGGGCGGCTTCGGCATCCATGAGCGGCATGGTGACGGCGCCGTGCAACGGTTCGATGACATGCGGTGCGCCACCGCAGCGTCACGGCGCCGTCATGGCCTGTTCACGCCCGCGCCCCAGCATCGTCACGGGCCGGGCGCCGCCGGCTCGTCGACGCCGACCAGGAGGAACCACCCGTGAATGAACTGCTGCAGGAGTTGCGCCGCCAGCGCTGGGACGATCACCGCTACTACCACCACAGCCGCATCAACCAGAGCCTGCACCTCGTCAGTGCGCTGGGCTTCCTGGCGGCCTACGGGCTGCTGTTCGTCGACCCGGCCAGCGCCGCGCTGCTGGCGTGGTGCTTCTCGATGACCACGCGCCAGGCCGGCCACTTCTTCTTCGAGCCGCGCGGCTACGACCACGTCAACGAGGCCACGCACGAGCACAAGGAAGCCATCAAGGTGGGCTACAACCTGCGCCGCAAGGTGGCGTTGCTCGCCGTGTGGGTGCTGCTGCCGCTGCTGCTGTGGGTGCAGCCCTCGCTGTTCGGCCTGATCACGCCGGCCGACGGCCTGCGCGGCTGGCTGCACGACGTGGGCATGGCCTGGCTGGCACTCGGCGTGGCCGGGCTGCTGTTCCGCACGCTGCAGCTCGTCGTGCAGCAGGGCGCCCTCAAGGGCGTGGCATGGTTCACCAAGATCGTCACCGACCCCTTCCACGACGTGATGCTTTACTGGCGGGCCCCGCTGCACCTGCTTCGCGGCGAGCTGATCGATCCGATGCACCACGCGCGCCGGCACTGAAACGCACTTCGGGCGGGCCGCCATGCCGATGGTGCCTGCCCGCCCGGAACCTCTTCAGCGCCAGTGACGCAGCATCTCGCGCAGCACGCCGCGGCGGATCGTGCGATCGGTCGCTTGCGGGGCGTGCCACCACCACCCGTCGGCCTGCATGCGCGTTGCGGCGGCCACGAAGCGGTCGCGCACGGCGGCGAAGTCCTCGTCGCCGTAGTTGAGGCTGAACACCAGCCTGCCGGTGCCTACCCAGCTGAGTGCCAGGCCCTGCTGCCGCAGGTAGAACTGCAGCATCCAGTTGTAGCGCGACGGCTGCGTGTAGAAGACCGTCCAGATCGACGACAGGTTCGCGACCCGCACCGGCACGCCGACCGCGGCGAGCCTGCGGTTGAGGTCGGCGGCACGGCCGTCCCAGGTCTCGTCGAGGCGGACGTACATGGCGCGCACCGGGTCGCTTTGCAGGCGCTCGAGGAACACCTGCATCGCGCCCATGACGTAGGGATGGGAGTTGAACGTGCCACGAGCGAAGCACACGTCGGCAGGGCGGTCGTCTCGGTAGCGGCGCATCAGTTCGCGCCGGCCGCACACCACGCCCACCGGCAGGCCACCGCCGAGGGTCTTGCCGTAGGTCACCATGTCGGCGCGCACGCCGAAGTACTCCTGCGCGCCGCCGGGCGCGAGGCGAAAGCCCACGAACACCTCGTCGAATATCAGCACGATGCCGCGCTCGCTGCACACCTCGCGCAGCCGGCGCAGCCAGGCGGCGTAGGCCTCGCGGTCGAAGCCGGCGCGCCGGCTGCTGTCGACGAGCGTGCTGTCGCCGGGCGCGGCGGCATTCGGGTGCAGCGCCTGCAGCGGGTTGACGAGCACGCAGGCGATGTCGCGCCTGCGGCGCAGCACGCGCAGCGTGCGCTCGTCCATCTCGCGCAGCGTGTAGGTGCGGCCCGGCGGCAGCGGGTTGCCGGGGCCGGGCTGCACGTCTTCCCACCAGCCGTGGTAGGCCCCGCTGAAGCGCACCAGGTACTTGCGGCGGGTGTGATAGCGCGCCAGCCGCACCGCCTGCATCACGGCCTCGGTGCCCGACATGTGGAACGACACCTCGTCGAGGCCCGAGATGCGTTGCAGCTGCTCGACGTTCCAGGCCACAGCGGGGTGGTAGCTGCCGAGCACCGGTCCGAGCCCGGCGACGCGGGCGCTGCCCTCGGCGATGCAGGCCTTGTAGAAGTCGTTGCCGAAGACGTTCACGCCGTACGAGCCGGTCAGGTCGTAGAAGCGCTGGCCGTCGAGGTCGGTGAGCGTCACGCCATCCGACCGCTGCACGAAGCTGCCGACCGACAGGTGCTCGCGCAGATGGCGCGAGAACTGGAACGGGACCCGGTAGGCCGAGGTGAACTGCAGGTCGGAGATGCCTTCGCGGGCCGAGCGGGTCAGCTCGATCGAGCGGGCGTGCCTGGCGGCCAGGTCGCCCGCCAGCCGGGCGAAGCCTTCACGGCGGCGCTGCACCACGTCGGCCGGGGCGCCGTCGCTGGCGAAGAAGCGCCGCTCGTCGTAGGAATAGCCCGGGATCAGCCGGGCCACGCGCTTGGCCATGCGCGAGTGCCCCGTGAGCGACGGGTGCTTGGCCATCGAGAGCTCGAGGCGCTGGCGCGCCATCGGCACCAGGGCCACCGCCGCCGCGGCCGCAGCGAGTGCAGAGATCGAGAGTGCTTCCATGCTGTCGGGTCCGTTGTGTCGACCCGGCGTTTCTATGTCCCTGCCTTGACACCACCGTGAAGACACCGAGAACCCTGCAAGACGAGGCGGCTTCGCCCGGCGCTTCGCATGTCATCCCCCCTGCGGCGCGCTGGCGCGACCGCCTGCTGCTGCAGGAGGACCTCAACTTCCTGCTGACGAACCGCATCCCGCGCATCGCGCTGACGCGCCTGATGGGACGGTTCAGCCGCATCCGCAGCCCGTGGTTGACACGCCTGTCGATCGCCGTGTGGCGCCTGTTCACCGACCTCGACCTCAGCGAGGCCAAGGAACAGCGCTTCGAGAGCCTGCACCAGTGCTTCACCCGCGAGCTCGAGCCCGGTTCGCGGATGCCCGACCCCGATCCCGCGGTCGTCTGCAGCCCGTGCGACGCGATCGTCGGCGCCTGCGGCGAGGTGCGCGCGGGCATGGTCTGGCAGGCCAAGGGCTTCCCTTACCGGGCGGCCGAACTCTTCGGCCGCGAGGACCGCGCGGCCCCCTTCGAGGGCGGCAGCTTTGCCACGCTGCGCCTGACCTCGGCGATGTACCACCGCTTCCACGCACCGCACGACGGATGCATCGAGCACGTGACCTACCTCTCGGGCGACGCGTGGAACGTCAACCCGGTCGCGCTGGCGCGGGTGGAGCGGCTGTTCTGCCGCAACGAGCGCGCCGTGCTGCGCCTGCGGCTGGACGCCGGCCCCGTGATCGCGCTCGTTCCCGTGGCGGCCGTGCTGGTGGCCAGCATCCGGCTGCACTTCCTGGATGTGCTGCTGCACCTGCGCTGGCGCGGGCCCCACGAGATGCCCTGCAGCCATCACGCGCGCAAGGGCGACGAGCTGGGATGGTTCGAGCACGGCTCCACCATCATCGTGTTCGCGCCGCCGGGCGTGGCGCTGGCCGAGGGCATCGAGCCCGGGCGCAGGCTGCGCATGGGCGAGCCGCTGATGCGGCTGCAACCTGCCGCGAGTGCATGACCCTGGCGGGGCAGCCGGTCGTCACGGTGACGTCATCGCGGCGGCCGACCATCTCACCCATGCGCAAGGTCGATCTGGTGTGGTTCAACGCGGGCGGCGGGCACCGCGCCGCGGCCCAGGCCCTGGAGCAGTCCATCCACGCCCAGGGCCTGCCCTGGCAGGTGCGCAGGGTCAACCTGGCCGAGGTGCTGGACCCGGCGGGCCTCTTCAGGCGCCTGACGGGCATGGACCCCGAGGACATCTACAACAAGCGCCTGGCCAGCGGCTTCACGCTCGGGCTGGCGCAGGAGCTCAAGGTGCTGCAGGCGGCGATCCGCTGGGCTCACCCGCTGCTGGTGGAACGGCTGGCGCGGCACTGGCGGGCCACGCAGCCCGACCTCGTGGTCTCGCTGATCCCCAACTTCAACCGCGCCCTCCACGACGCGCTGGCCGACGCCCGCCCCGGCGCGCCTTTCGTCACCGTGATGACGGACATGGCCGACCACCCCCCGGCCTTCTGGGCCGAGCCCGGCACGCGCCAGCACCTGGTGTGCGGCACCGGGCGCGCCGCAGCGCAGGCGATGCTCTCGGGTTGCGACCCGGCGCGCGTGCATCGTGTCTCGGGGATGATGCTGCGGCCGGAGTTCCACCTGCCGCCGGCCGCGGACAGCGCCGCAAGACGGCGCGAGCTGGGATTCGACGGCGAGACGCCTGTGGGACTGGTGCTGTTCGGCGGGGCCGGCTCGCGGGTGATGAAGCGCATTGCCGCGGCGCTGCCTGACACCCCGCTGGTGCTGATGTGCGGCCGCAACGAGCGACTGGCGGCCGAAATGCGCGCCATGCCTGCACGCGCGCCGCGCGCGGTGGTGGGCTTCACGACCGATGTCGCGGGCTGGATGCACACGGCCGACTTCTTCGTCGGCAAGCCGGGGCCGGGCTCGATCAGCGAGGCCGTGCAGTGCGGTCTGCCGGTCATCGTGACCCGCAACGCATGGACGATGCCGCAGGAGCGCTGGAACGCCGAATGGGTGCGCATGCACGGGGTGGGGCTGGTGCTGCGCAGCTTCGGCGACATCGCGCCGGCGGTGCACAGCCTCAACGCACATCTGCCGGGGTTGCGCAGCCGAGTGGCGGCTGTTCGCAACGAGGCCGTCTTCGACGTGCCGCGGCTGCTGGCGCGCATCCTGGAATCGCCGCAGGTGCCGCGAGCCTTGCGCGAGCAAGCCCTGCTGTCACCCGGCTGACGCGGCGTGTTCACGCCTTCGTCGCAGGCGCGCGCCACGATGACCCCATGCGACGCGACCCGATTCCCGTCCTGACGTCGAACGACGAAGCCGCCGAGCCTGGTGCCGCCGGCGGCCGCATCCGCGTGCGAACGGTCTGGATCTCGGACCTGCACTTGGGCACGCCGGGCTGCCAGGCAGCGGCGCTTCTCGACTTCCTGCGCGAGGTCGACTGCGACACGCTGTACCTCGTCGGCGACATCATCGATGGCTGGCAGCTGCGACGCCACTGGTACTGGCCGCAGGCGCACAACGACGTCGTGCAGAAGCTGCTGCGCAAGGCGCGCAAGGGCACCAAGGTGATCTTCGTGCCGGGCAACCACGACGAGTTCGCGCGCAAGTACCTGGGCCACAACTTCGGCGGCGTCGACGTCGTCGACGAGGCGATCCACCAGACTGCCGACGGTCGCCTGCTGTGGGTCACCCATGGCGACTATTTCGACGGCGTCATCCAGTGCGCGAAGTGGCTGGCCTACGTCGGCGACTGGGCCTACGAGCTGACGCTCAAGTTCAACCGCCACCTCAACTCGTGGCGGGCCCGCGTCGGGCTGCCCTACTGGAGCCTCTCGCGCTACCTGAAGCTCAAGGTCAAGCGCGCCGTGAGCTACGTCAGCGACTTCGAGGTCGCCGTGGCGCGCGAGGCCCGCGAGCGCGGGGTGCAGGGCGTGGTCTGCGGCCACATCCACCACGCCGAGATGCGCACGATCGACGGCGTTCTGTACTGCAACGACGGCGACTGGGTGGAGAGCCTCACCGCACTCGTCGAGCATCCCGACGGACGACTGGAAATCCTGGATTGGTCGCGCGGCCAGGCCCGCACGGCCGCGGAAGAATCTGTCGCTGTCGCCCCGCAGCCTGTGATCAGCTGAGGTCGCCCCAGGCGGTCGGCAGGCGCTGCCAGCGGCCTTCGGCATCGAGTTCGTCGGCCGGCACCAGCTCGAGGGTGCTCTCCAGCACGTCACCCACGAAGACGCGGGCGATGGCCTCGCGGGTCGCCTTGAAGGGGGCCACGCCCGAGGCCTCCCAGCCGGCGTTCAGCGTGCGGAAGCTGTAGACGGGAACGATGGGGCGGGGGAGGCTGTTCGTGTTCATGGGGTGCCTTTCTTGCAGGCGTGAACGCTGGTCCAAGGATAGTGGGCTCGTGTGACAACTCATCGATGCGGGTCGACTCGGGTCCTGAAGCGACGGGCTCCCTGAGGGAGCCGGGGCGAGGCGCCCTTGCGAGCCGCCCGCCACCGGCGCCTTGCCTGCGTCGGGACTCGACGCTCAGTGCAAGCCGGCATCGGATGGCGCACACTCACGGCATGAAACGCACGCAGCTCCTCGCCTTCGGCCTCGTTGCCGCCGTGTGGCTCGCCGCGCCGCCGCTGAAGGCTGCCGACACGCCGGAACCGGCCCCGGTCCATGCGACCGCGGACCCCCTGGCGCGGGCGCGCGAGGCGATCGCCGCGCAACGCTGGCCCGCGGCGGTCAGCGAACTCAGGCGGCTCGGCCTGACGGGCAGCGCCGACTGGAACAACCTGATGGGCTTCGCGCTGCGCAAGCAGGCCCGCCCCGACCTGGACGGCGCGCAGCGCCACTACGACGCCGCCCTGCGCATCGACCCCAACCACCAGGGCGCGCTCGAGTACGCCGGCGAACTCGACCTGATGCGTGGCCGGCTGGCCGATGCCGAGCAGAAGCTCGACAGGCTCGCCAAGCTGTGCAGCACACCTTGCGAGCCGCTCGACGACCTGAGGAAGGCCATCGACCGCTTCAAGTCCAGCGGCAACCGGTACGTGCCCTGAAGGGCCCGCCCGACGCGCCCCTAGAATCCCGGTCCCGCCATCGCCGTTGGTCCATCCACCGCGGCCCCCGCGCCCCGGTGTCAGCCCGCCTGCAGGCCCTGCCTGGCCAGTGGGCCCTCCCACGCTCCATGTCGCTGTCCCGCCTGATCGGTGACTTCATCGTCCGCCATTGGCGCGCCTATGCCGCGTCGGGCCTGATGCTGCTCGGCATCGCGGTGCTGATCGTCTGGCTGCCGCGCCAGGTGGGGCAGATGGTGGACGCGCTGCTGGCGCGTCAGCTGCACGGCGACGCGCTGCTGCGCGAGCTCGCCCTGCTGCTGGCCGCCGGCCTGGCCATCTACGGCCTGCGCGTGCGCTGGCGTCTCGAGCTCTACTCGGCGGCCTATCGCATGGGTGTGGAGCTGCGAAGCCGGCTCTACCAGCGCCTGGCACTGCAGGGCCCGCGTTTCTTCCAGACGCGCCGCACGGGCGACCTGATGGCCCTGGCCACCAACGACGTCGACGCGGTGGAGATGGCGGCGGGCGAGGCCGTGCTGGCCGGCTTCGACGGCACGCTCACGCTGGTGCTCGTCGTCGCGATGATGACGCTGGGGGTGGACTGGCGGCTCGCCCTGGTGGTGCTGCTGCCCTTCCCGGCCATGGCGCTGGCGTTCTGGTGGATCTCGCGCCACGTGCACGAGGCCTCGCGCCAGGCGCTCACGGCCTTCGGCCAGCTCAATGACCACGTGCAGGAAAGCCTGGCCGGCGTGCGCACGCTGCGGGCGCTGGGCCTGGAGGCGCGCAGCTGCCGGCGCTTCGGCGAGCTCGCCGGGGACGCTGCCCAGGCCGGCCTCGACGCCCAGCGCTGGGAGGCGGCCTACGAGCCTGCCGTGGGCTTCACCCTCAGCACGGCGGTCGCGCTGGCGCTGGGCTTCGGCGGCTGGCTGGTGTGGCGGGACGAGATGACGGTGGGCCAGCTCACCAGCTTCGGCATGTACCTGGGCCAGCTCATCTGGCCCATGTTCGCCGCCGGCTGGGTGCTGGCGCTCATCGAGCGAGGCCGGGCCGCCTGGGCGCGGCTCGAGCCCGCGCTGGCCGAGCCGCTGAGCGTCGATGACCACGGCCACGTCGCGCAGGTGCAGCCCGGCGCCGTCGACGTGCAGGGCCTGCACTTCAGCTACCCGGGCCAGGCCGAGCCTGCGCTGCAGGGCGTGTCGCTGCACCTGCCCGCGGGCCGGACGCTGGGGCTGGTGGGCCCCACGGGCGCCGGCAAGAGCACGCTGCTGAAGCTGCTGCTGCGGCAATGGACGCCGCAGCAGGGGGGCATCCGCTGGGGGTCATGGCCGCTGTCCGACTACACGCTGGCGGCGCTCCGCGCGGGCATCGCCTGGGTGCCGCAGGAGGCCTTCCTGTTCTCGGCCACCGTGGCCGAGAACATCGCGCTGGCCAGGCCGGGCGCCAGCCGCGCCGAGATCGAGGCCGTGGCGCGCCAGGCGGCAGTGCACGACGACATCGAGCGCCTGCCCCAGGGTTACGACACCCCGGTGGGCGAGCGCGGCGTCACGCTCTCCGGCGGTCAGCGCCAGCGCGTGGCGATCGCGCGCGCGCTGCTGGCCGACGCCCCCTTGCTGCTGCTGGACGACGCGCTCTCGGCCGTGGACACCGCCACCGAGGCGCAGATCCTGGCCACGCTGCGCACGCAGCGCCAGGGCCGCACGGTGATCATCGCCAGCCATCGCCTGTCGACCCTGCTCGACGCCGACGAGATCGTGGTGCTGCGCCACGGCCAGGTCACCGAGCGCGGCAGCCACCGTGACCTGGTGGCGCAGGGCGGCTGGTACGCCACGCAATGGCGGGTGCAGCAACTGGAGGCCTCGCTCGATGCCGAGTGAACCCGCGCCCAGTGGCCCCGCGCCGGCCGGCGAGCGCCGCGCCGCGCTGCGGTTGCTGCTGCGCGCCGCGCTGCCCGAGATCGCCCTGCTGAAGGGTGCCGTGCTCTGGCTGGCCGTGGCCGCCGCGCTCGAGGCCCTGGGGCCGCTGCTGGGCAAGGCCTTCATCGACCGCTACCTGTTGCCGCGGGAAGCCGACGTGCCGGCCATCGCCGGCCTGCTGGGCGGTGCGCTGGTGGCGGGCTGCCTGGCCAGCTGGCTGCGTTACGGCCAGCTCGTGCGCCTGGCGGGCCTGGCCATGCGCTCGGTGCAGCGCATCCGCGAATCGGTGTACGGGCACGTGCTGCGGCTGCCGATGCGCTTCTTCGACGGCGCCATCACGGGGCAGCTGGTCAGCCGCGTCACCAACGACACCGAGGCCGTGAAGTCGCTGTACGTGCAGGTGCTGTTCGTGATGCTCGACAGCGTCGTCACGCTGGCGGGCATGCTGGCCGTCATGGCCTGGCTGGACTGGCGGCTGATGCTCATCGTGGCCCTGCTGGGACCGGCTGTGTTCGGCATCGTCTGGCTCTACCAGCGGCTGTCGGCGCCCGCCGTGGCGCGAAGCCGCGCGTTGCGCAGCGACATCAACGCGCAGGCGGCCGAGTCCATCTCGGGCATGGCCGTGGTGCAGGCCAGCGGCGCGACCGCCGCCTTTGCCGAGCGCTTTGCCGCCACCAACGAGGCGCATTACGCCGCGCGCCGGCAGGAGCTGCGCGCCAACGCCTGGCTGCTGCGGCCGGCGCTCGACCTGCTGAACGTGATGCTGCTGGCCGCGGTGATCGGGGTCTTCAGCTGGCGCAGCACGCAGGCGCTGGGCGGCCTGTCGGCCATCGAGGTCGGCGTGCTGTACGCCTTCATGAGCTACATCTCGCGCGTGGTCGAGCCGCTGATCCAGATCACCATGCAGTTCTCGCAGCTGCAGCAGGCCATGGTGGCGGCCGCGCGCGTGAACACCCTGCTCGACGAAGCCGAGGCGCCGAGGTCGGCCTCGCAGGCCCAGGTCAGCCGGGGAGCGATCAGCGTGCGCGCGCTGGACTTCGCCTACCTTCCCGGGCGGCCCGTGCTGCACGGCCTGAACCTGGAGATCGCGGCCGGCAGCTTCGTGGGCATCGTCGGGCACACGGGCTCGGGCAAGAGCACGCTGCTGTCGCTGCTGCTGCGCTTCTACGCCGCGCCGCCCGGCAAGCTGCACATCGACGGCCATCCCGTCGAGCACCTGGGCGACGCCGACTTCCGGCGCGCGGTGGGGCTGGTGCCGCAGGAGCCCTTCCTGCTGGCCGCCAGCGCGCGCGAGAACATCGACATGGGCCGGGGCCTGGGCGACGCCGAGATCGAGGCCGCCGCGCGGGCCGCGCATGCCGACGGCTTCATCCGCCGGCTGGAACGGGGCTACGACACACCGCTGGGCGAAGGCGGCGCGCGCCTGTCGGTGGGCGAGAAGCAGCTCATCGCCATCGCGCGTGCGCTGGCCGGCCAGCCCCGCATCCTGTTCCTCGACGAGGCCACTTCGCACATCGACAGCGAGACCGAGGCGGTGGTGCAGCAGGCCCTGGCCGGCCTGCGCGGGCGCGTGACGGTGGTGGCCATCGCGCACCGGCTGTCGACCATCCGCGCCGCCGACGAGATCGTGGTGCTGAACCACGGGCGCATCTCCGAGCGCGGCACGCACGAAGCCCTGATGGCCATCGACGGCGGCCTGTACCAGCGGCTGGTGCAGCTGCAGCAGCTGGCGGCGCTGGAAGACCCGGGCTGACGCGGCGGTCGGGGCCTGTCCGCCCGGTCCGCGCAAGGCGTACGCGCTGGCCGCCGCGGCCGCGGGGCAGGGCGTGTTCATGGAAAAGCCGCTGGGTACCGACGAGGCCGAGAGCCGGGACCTCGTCGCGCGGCTGAAACCGGGTCGGCTGGGCGCAGTGGTGAACTTCACCCAGGCCTCGTCGCGCGGCTTCGAGGAACTGCGCCGCGCCATCGACGCGGGCGAGACCGGCGAACTGGTGGGCATCGATATTGTCGTCACCTACCCGGCCTGGCCCCGCGCCTGGCAGGTCGATGCCGACTGGCTTCGGTGGCGTGCCGAAGGGGGCTGCACGCGCGAGGTCATCTCGCACTTCCTGTTCCTCGCGGCCCGGTTCCTCGGCCCCCTGCGGCTGCGTGCCGCATCGCCGCGCTGTCCGGCCGATCCGACGCTGTGTGAGATCGACATCCTGGCGCGGCTCGAGACCGCCGACGGCCGACCCGTGAACGTGCTCGGCACCACCGGCGGAAAGCAGCCCGACCGGCAGGAGGTGACCGTCAAGGGCACTCGCGCCAGCTACCAGTTCCGGGAGTTCCATCAGCTGTGGCGCTCGGACGGAGGGCCTTGGATGGAGGCCATCGACTGGTCGAACGAGGATCCGCGAACCAGCGCGCTGCAACGCCAGCTCAGCGAGCTGGACAAGTGGCTGCGCAGCCAGCCGCATCGACTGGCGACGGTCGAGGAAGCGCTGGAGGTGCAGCTGCTGATCGAGGCAATGCTGTCGGGCGGCTGAAGCGAGAATGCTCGCATGGCGCGCGCGGGCAAAACCTGCGGTCCCGCAACCACCATGCCCCTGCACTACCTCACCATCCCCGTCACCCCCTTCCAGCAGAACGCCAGCATCGTCTGGTGCGAGCGCACGCGCGAGGCGGCCGTCGTCGACCCGGGCGGCGAGCTGCCGCGGCTGCTGGCGGCCGCGGAGTCGCAGGGCCTGGACCTGCGGCAGATCCTGCTGACCCACGCCCACATCGACCACGCCGGCGGCACGGGGCAGCTCGCGCGCGAGCGCGGGCTGCCGATCGTGGGGCCGCACCGCGGTGACCAGTTCTGGATCGACGCGCTGCCGCAGCAGAGCGTGATGTTCGGCTTCCCGCGTGCCGAGCCGTTCGCGCCCACGCGCTGGCTCGAGGATGGCGACACCGTGCAGGTGGGTGACTGCGTGCTGGCCGTGCGCCACTGCCCGGGCCACACGCCGGGGCACGTGGTGTTCCACAGCGCCGAGGCGAAGCGCGCGTTCGTCGGCGACGTGCTGTTCGCCGGCAGCATCGGCCGCACCGACTTCCCCGGCGGCGACCACGACACGCTGATCGACAGCATCACCCGGCGCCTGTGGCCGATGGGCGACGACACGGTGTTCATCCCCGGCCACGGCCCGGAGAGCAGCTTCGGGCGCGAGCGGCGCACGAATCCGTTCGTGCGCGGCACCTGAAGGCACCTCGGGGTGCGGTCAGCCCTTGGGCTGCGGCGGGGCGAAGCGCCGCGACGGCTTGGCGGCGGCTTCGTACAGCGGCATCACCTTGGGCAGCTTGCCCTCGATGTCGCGGATGCGCGTCGGGCCCGAGGGGTGGGTGGACATGAATTCCGGCGGCGCACCCCTGTTCGCCTCCATCATCTTCTCCCACAGGCTGACGCCGGCACGCGGGTCGTAGCCGGCGCGCGCGGCCAGGTCCATGCCGACGATGTCGGCCTCGGACTCGTCCTCGCGGCTGAACTTCAGCGTCAGCAGCTGGCCGCCCATGTTCAGCAGCGCGTCGCCCGTGCCGCCCAGGCCCAGCAGGTTGGACAGCAGGCTGGCGCCGATCTGCGTGGCCGCGGTCTTGCCCATGCGCTCGCGGGCGTGCTCGCGCAGCGCATGCGCCACCTCGTGGCCCATGATGGTGGCCACCTCGTCGTCGCTGAGCTGCAGCCGCTCGAGGATGCCGTGATAGAACGCGATCTTGCCGCCGGGCATGCAGAAGGCGTTGAGCTGCTTGCTGCCGATCAGGTTGACTTCCCAGCGCCACTGCCGCGCGCGGCCGTTCCAGGGCTCGCTGAAGGGGATGATGCGCTGGGCGATGGCGCGCAGCCGCACCACCTGCGGGTGCTCGGCCGGTGCCAGCGCGCGCTTGGAGGCCGCCTCGCGCATCATCTGCGCGTACTGCTGCGCCGCGGCCTGCTCCACCTGCTCGGCCGGCACCAGCTTCGTGAAGCGCGATTGCTTGCCCACCTCGCCCTGCACGCCGTCCTCGGCCAGCACCGGGCCGGCCAGCGCCGCGGCGCCACCGGCCGCCAGCAAGCCGGTGAACAGGCGCCGCGAGTGCAGCGGGCAGCGGCAGCCGCCGGCGTGCGCCAGGGCAGGCTCGGTGACGGAGGCGTCGGTGATGTAGTCGTTCGACATGGCAGCTTCAGACCGTGAACGCAGCAGGGGGTTCCGCGGACGACATTGTCACGGCGCGGCCGTGGTCAATCGTCGGCCGCCGAGCCGGCCTTCGCCGGGTCGAACTCCAGCGCCCGCACGCTCGCGCGCATGCGCCACAGCATCACCAGCGCCGGCGCGGCCAGCACGGTGCTGACGATGAAGAACACCGGCCAGCCGATGCTCTCGGCCAGCACGCCGGCCAGCGGACCCACCCAGACCCGGCCGATCGACGCGAAGGCCGACAGCAGCGCGAACTGCGTGGCGGTGAAGCGCTGGCTGGTCAGGCTCATCAGGAAGGCGACGAAGGCCGCCGTGCCCATGCCGCCGGAGAGGTTCTCGAAGGCCACCACCATCAGCAGGCCACCGTCGACCGGCGTGGACGCGGCCAGCGAGACGAAGCCCCAGTCGAAGGCCGGGATCACCAGGCCCGGCAACGCGCCCTTGCCGTTGACGGCCAGCCACCAGAAGCCCAGGTTGCTGACGAGCTGCAGCACGCCGAAGGCCATCAGCGAGCGCCACAGCCCGAGCTTGAGCATCAGCGCCCCGCCGATCAGCGCGCCGCCGATCGTCAGCCACAGCCCCAGCACCTTGTTGACCACGCCGACCTCGGCCGAGCCGTAGGCCATGGCCTTGAGCAGGAAGGGCGTCATCAGCGAGCCGGCGAAGGCGTCGCCCAGCTTGTAGAGCACGATGAAGAGCAGGAAGCCGGCGGCGCCAGGCTGCGCGAAGTAGTTCGCCAGCCCGCCGAGCAGCGTCTCGAAGCGCGCGCGCCGCGCCGCCCACGCCGCCAGCGGCAGGGTCACGCCGATGCCCATCAGCAGCGCCAGCAGGTCGATCCAGCGCTTCTGCAGCGTCGGCGCGAGGCTGCCCCCTTCCAGCCAGGGGCCGAGCAGCGCGCGGGCCAGCGGGCTGAGCGCCTGGTCGGTCAGCACCACGCCGAAGGCCACCGCGGCCACCACGGCGACGAAGCCCTTGAGGTCGTTGGCCGCCACCGAGGCCGGCGCCGCGGCGTGGCGCAGCGGCGGCAGCACGAGCGCCGAGAGCACGGCCGCGCCAACCATCAGCATCGCCATCAGGCGGTAGACCTCGGGCCAGCTCCAGCCGCCGCCCTGGGTGGCGTCGGTCCAGATCAGCGCGATGCCGCCCGAGAGGATCATCGCCAGCCGGTAGCCCATCACGTTGAGCGACGCGCCCAGCCCGCGCTCGGACGGCGCCAGCAGGTCGGTGCGGTAGGCGTCGATGACGACGTCCTGCGACGCCGAGACGAAGGCCACCGCCACCGCCAGCAGCGCGAAGGCGCGGATGGCGCCGGTGGGCGAGGTGGCCGCCATCGCCAGCAGCGCCCCGGCCAGCGCCAGCTGCGTCAGCACCAGCCAGCCGCGCCGCCGGCCCAGCCACGGCGGCTCGAAGCGGTCCATCAGCGGCGCCCAGAGGAACTTGAAGGTGTAGGGCAGGCCCACCAGGCTGAGGAAGCCGATGGTGGCGATGTCCACCCCCTCGACGCTCAGCCAGGCCTGCATGGCCTGGCCGGTGAGCGCCAGCGGCAGGCCCGAGGCGAAGCCCAGCAGCGTGACGACGGCCAGGCGGTGCAGCGCGGCCAGGCGTTCGCGCGCGCCGGGATGGCGGTCGGCGGGGGTCGGGTGGTCGGGGTTCAAGGCGTGTTCGTCGGGCGTGGCGCGGTGCCGCGGCGCGACGATTGTCGTCGCCCGCGCAAAGGCACCGCAGGGCGCGCCCGGTGCGTCAGGCCGGGCCGGTCGGCTCGGCTGCCGCGCCCAGGCTGCGCTCGCCGCGCCGCGGCGACGCCGCGCGCTGGGCCAGCACCGCATCGCGCAGCACGTCGGCCAGGGCCTGGGGTTGCCGGACGACGGCATCGACGCCGGCCTCGCCCAGCCATTCGGCCTCCTGGGTGCTGCCGGCCAGCGCGATGACGCGCAGCCCCGGGTTGAGCAGGCGGGCCGCCTCGAGCATCGGCCGCGTGAGGGTGCTGTCGGAGGCGGGCACCACCAGCACGGCCGCATCGGCCACGTGGGCCTGGATCAGGGTGGCGGCCTCGGCGGCATCGCCGAACACGGCGGCCCGCCCCTGCCCGCGCAGGACCTCGACGGTGGCGCGCTCGCGCTCGATCGCCACCACCGGCACGCCGGCAGCGGTCAGCGACTCGGCCAGCGCGCGGCCGGCCTCGCCGTCGTCGATCAGCACCACGTGGCCTGCCAGGTTCTGCTCTGCGGTGCCCTGGGGCAGCTCGGCCAGCGGGTCGTCGCGCGCGTCGAGCTGCCGCGCCAGCGTCGAGTGCTTCAGGATCCAGCGGCGCAGGGGCTCGATCGCGGAGAACAGCGCCGGGTTCAGCGCGATGGACAGCAGCGCGCCGGCCACCACCAGGCTCATGGCCTCGGCCGGCACCAGGCCCAGCGAGGTGGCCAGCGCCACGAGGATGAAGCTGAACTCGCCGATCTGCGCCAGCGCGGCCGAGATGGTCAGCGCGCTGCTGAGCGGGTAGCGCAGCGCCAGCACCAGGAGTGCCGCTGCGATCGACTTGCCCACCATGATGATCAGCGTGACGGCCAGCACCTGCAGTGGCCGGTCGACCAGCACCTGGGGGTCGAACAGCATGCCCACCGAGACGAAGAACAGCACCGCGAAGGCGTCGCGGAAGGGCAGCGAGTCCTCGGCCGCGCGGTGGCTGAACTCCGACTCGCGCAGCACCAGACCGGCGAAGAAGGCGCCCAGCGCCACGCTGACGCCGAACACCGCCGAGGCGCCGTAGGCGATGCTCACCGCCACCGCCATCACGCACAGCGTGAACAGCTCGCGCGAGCCGGTGGCCGAGATCTGCCACAGCACCCAGGGCAGCACGCGGCGGCCCACGACCAGCATCACGGCCACGAAGCCGCCCACCGCCAGCAGCGTCTTGCCCAGCGCCGGCAGCAGCTCGGCCAGCCCGTCGACGCCGCCTTCGCTGGCCGCCAGCGCCGCCAGCACCGGCAGCAGCACCAGCACCAGCACCATCGCCAGGTCCTCGACGATGAGCCAGCCGACCGCGATGCGGCCGTTGGGTGTCTCCAGCGCGCCGCGGGCCTCGAGCGCGCGCAGCAGCACCACCGTGCTGGCCACCGAGAGGGACACCCCGAACACCAGCGCCGCCGGCAGCGCCCAGCCCCAGGCCAGCGCCAGGCCGGCCCCCATCGCCGTGGCCACGCCCATCTGCACCACGGCGCCGGGCACGGCCACGCCCTTGACGGCCAGCAGGTCCTTGATGGAGAAGTGCATGCCGACGCCGAACATCAGCAGCATCACGCCGATCTCGGCCAGCTGCTGGGCCAGCGACACGTCGGCCACGAAGCCCGGCGTGTGCGGGCCGATGATCACGCCCGCGGCCAGGTACCCCACCAGCGCAGGCAGCTTCAGGCGCGCAGCCACGAAGCCGAGCACGAGCGCCAGGCCGAGTGCGGCGGCGAGGGTGACGACCAGGGGCATGGGCGGGTGCATCGGCGCATGGTGCCCGAAACGGGCTGCACCCGGCAGCATTGCGGTTGCTCGCCGGCCTTGCCGCGGCAGGCCCGCGAGTTTGAAGGACAATGACCGGTTCCCACCGCAGTCCCATGGCCGATTTCAAGAAGCGCCTTCGCCGCTGGTTTCCGACCGCCCGGACTCTCGAGCAGACGCGGGGCTTCGGCTGGCTGGGCCACTACCTCTACGAGCATCCGCGGCTGTGGGTCCTGCATCGCCGGGGCGTGGCGCTGGGCGTGGCGCTGGGCATCGGCATCGGCGTGTTCCCGGTGCCGCTGCAGATGCCCGCGGCGATGCTCGCGGCCGTCGCGCTGCGCGCCAACGTGGCCGCCGCTGCCGCCGCCACCTGGCTGACCAACCCGTTCACGATGGCCCCGATCTGGGCCCTGGCCGCGCTGCTGGGCTCGTTCGTCGTTCCGCGCGCCGCCGCCGACCCGGCTGCGCCGCCGCCCATCGAGTGGCATTGGACCGACCCGTTGTCCTGGCCGGCGGCGCTGTGGGAGCAGGTGACGTCGTGGGGGCCGGTCCTGCTGGCCGGCTTTCCCTTGGCGGGCCTGGTGCTGGGGGTGGCGGCCTACCTGGTCGTCTACTGGGGGTGGGCGGTGCTGATCCACATCGAGCGGCGGCGCCGCGCCGAACGCAGGCAGCGATCGGGGCAGCGCTGACCCGTGGCCGGCGCCGCGCACCCCGCGTGCGCATGCGCCTTGCAGTACGGGCGACCGTCCCCAACTTGCGGAGCATGACCCCTGCATCCCGTCACGTCGCCTGCGCCGCCTGCGGTGCCGTCAACCGCGTGCCCGCCGAGCGCCTGGCCGACGACCCGGTCTGCGGCCGCTGCGGCCATGCGCTTCTCGCCGGCGTGCCGGTCGAGCTGACCGATGCGAACTTCGATGCCGTCGTCGGCAAGACCGAGCTGCCGGTGCTGGTCGACTTCTGGGCGCCGTGGTGCGGCCCGTGCCGGATGATGGCACCAGCCTTCGCGCAGGCCGCGGCCCAGACCAAGGGCCGCGCGCTGCTGGTCAAGGTCAACAGCGACGACAACCCGCGCCTGGCGGCGCGCTTCGGCATCCGCAGCATTCCGACGCTGGTGCGCCTGGACGGCGGCCGCGAGACGGCGCGCCAGGCCGGCGCGGTGCCGGCGGCCGCGATCGTCGCGATGGCGTCGCACTGAGGGCACGGCTCCGGGGCCGTGTTCAGGCCTGCAGCAGCCGAGACTCCGCCAGCGCCAGCGGCTCCGGCCGGCCCGACAGCACCAGGGTGTCGCCGGCGCCGAGCACCAGGTCGTCGTCGGCCTTGACGACCGCGCCGGAGGCCTTGCGCACCGAGACGATGTCCACGCCCACCGCATGCAGGGCCAGGTCGGCCAGGCGCTGGCCGATGCAGATCGCGGCGGCGGGCAGGGTGACGCTCTGCAGTCGTGCCTGCTGCAGTTCCTCGACGGTGTCGTCGTCGGCGCCGTGGAAGTAGCCGCGCAGCAGGCCGTAGCGGGCGTCGCGGGCGTCGCGGGTGATGCGGATGACGGTGCGCATCGGCACGCCCACCAGGGCCAGCGCGTGACTGGCCAGCATCAGCGAGCCCTCGATCGCCTCCGGCACCACCTCGGTGGCGCCGGCTGCGCGCAGCCGCTCGAGGTCGCTGTCGTCGATGGTGCGCACCACCACCGGCACCGCCGGCGCGTGCTCGCGCACCAGCGCCAGGATGCGCAGCGCCGACGCGGTGTCGGGGTAGCTCACCACCACGGCGTTGGCGCGCGCCAGGCCGGCGGCCATCAGGCTGGGCAGCCGCGCGGCGTCGCCGAAGACCACGCTCTGTCCCGCCGCCGCGGCCTGGCGCACGCGGTCGGGGTCGAGGTCCAGCGCCATGTACGGGATGCCCTGGGTCTCGAGCAGCCGGGCCAGGTTCTGGCCGCTGCGACCGAAGCCACAGATGATGACGTGCTTCTCGGTGCGGATCGACTTCTTCGCGATCGCGGTGAGCTGCACCGACTGCATCAGCCAGTCGCTCGCGGCCAGGCGCATCACGATGCGGTCGGCGTTCATCACGATGAAGGGCGTGGCCAGCATCGACAGCACCATGCTGGCGAGGATCGGGCTCATCCACTCGGGCGCCACCAGGCCGCGGTCGGCACCCAGCGTCAGCAGCACGAAGCCGAACTCGCCGGCCTGCGCCAGGTACAGACCGGTGCGCAGCGCCACGCCCGGCGCGGCCCGGAAGGCCCGCGCCAGCGCCGCCACCAGCGCCGCCTTGGCCAGCACCGGGGCGGTGGTCAGCAGCAGCACCAGCAGCCATTGATCGATGACCGGCCGCCAGTCGAGCTTCATCCCGATGGTGATGAAGAACAGGCCCAGCAGCACGTCGTGGAAGGGCCGGATGTCGGTCTCGACCTGGTGCTTGTACTCGGTCTCGGCCACCAGCATGCCGGCGACGAAGGCACCGAGTGCCAGCGACAGCCCGGCGTGCTCGGTCAGCCAGGCCAGCCCCAGCGTGATCAGCAGCAGGTTGAGGATGAAGAGCTCCTCGCTCCTGCGCCGCGCCACCAGCGTGAGCCACCAGCGCATCACCTTCTGCCCGCCCACGAGCAGCACCGTCAGCAGCGCCGTCGCCTTGACCAGCGCCATGCCCAGCGATGCCGCCAGCGACTCGCCGCTCGAGCCCAGCGCCGGGATCAGCACCAGCAGCGGCACCACCGCGAGGTCCTGGAACAGCAGGATGCCCATCACGCGCCGGCCGTGCTCGCTCTCCAGTTCCAGCCGCTCGGCCATCAGCTTGGCGACGATGGCCGTCGAGCTCATCGCGATGGCGCCGCCCAGCACCACCGCGCCGGGCCACGACATCTGCCACTGGCCGTTGAAGACCGTCGCGTAGGCCCACACCAGCAGCGCGTGGCCGGCCAGCGCGCCGGCCATGGTCAGCACGACCTGGCTCATGCCCAGCCCGAACACCAGGTGGCGCATGCTGCGCAGCTTGGGCAGGTTGAACTCGAGCCCGATGACGAACATCAGGAACACGACGCCGAATTCGGCCAGGTACTTCACCCCGGCGCTGTCCTGGGCCAGCGCCAGCGCATTCGGCCCGATCAGCACCCCGACGACGAGGTAGCCCAGCATCGGCGGCAGGCGCAGCAGGCGGCAGCCGACCACGCCCAGCACCGCGGCGACGAGGTAGAGCAGGGCGACTTCGAGCGTGGTGGCCATCGGGCAGGGGGCATCCCTAGAATGCCCGCATCGTATTCGACCGTCCGCACGGACCCGGTGCATGGATCTCCCGAGAGTGTTCGATCCCGATCGCGCGCTGCAGCTGGCGGCGCAGACCTTCGACATCGAGGCGCGCGCGCTGCAGGCGCTGGCGGGCCGCCTGGGCTCGTCCTTCGGCGACGCGGTGCAGGCCATGCTGCAGTGCCGGGGCCGCGTCATCGTGATGGGCATGGGCAAGAGCGGCCACGTCGGCCGCAAGATCGCGGCCACGCTGGCCTCCACCGGCACGCCGGCGTTCTTCGTGCACCCGGCCGAGGCCAGCCACGGCGACCTCGGCATGGTCACGCCGGGTGACGTGGTGCTGGCCATCAGCAACAGCGGCGAGAGCGACGAGCTCGCCGCCATCGTGCCGGCGATCCGCCGCATCGGCGTGACGCTGGTGGCGATGACCGGCCGCGCCGACTCGACGCTGGCGCGGCACGCCGACGTCGTGCTGTGCAGCGCCGTCGACCAGGAGGCCTGCCCGCTGAACCTGGCCCCCACCGCCAGCACCACGGCACAGATGGCGCTGGGCGATGCGCTGGCAGTCGCTCTGCTGGACGCGCGCGGCTTCCGCGAGGAGGACTTCGCGCGTTCGCACCCCGGGGGCAGCCTGGGCCGCAAGCTGCTGATGCACGTGCACGACCTGATGCGCAGCGGCGATGCCGTGCCGCGCGTGGTGCCCGAGGCCAGCTTCGGCGAGCTGCTGCGCGAGATGACCGGCAAGGGCCTGGGCTTCGCCGCGGTGGTCGACCCCGACGGCCGCCCGCTGGGCATCTTCACCGACGGCGACCTTCGGCGCCTGATCGAGCATGGCGGCGACCTGCGCGCGCTGCGCGCGGTGCAGGTCATGCACGAGGGCCCGCGCCTCGTGCGCGCCTCGGCGCTGGCCGTGGCGGCGGCCGACGTGATGGAGCAGCATCGCATCACCAGCGTGCTCGTCGTCGACGACGACGGGGTGCTGGTCGGCGCGCTGAACACCAACGACCTGATGCGCGCGAAGGTGATCTGATGACGAACGACTCCCGCGCCCTGCCGGCGCCCGCCCTGCGCTTCGCGCCCGAGGTGCTGCTGCGCGCCCAGGGCCGCGCACTGGGCATGAAGGCCGCCGTGTTCGACGTCGACGGCGTGCTGACCGACGGGCGCCTCTACATCGGCGAGCACGGCGAGAGCGTCAAGGCCTTCTCTGCGCTCGACGGTCACGGCCTGAAGCTGCTGGCGCAGGGCGGCATCCTGCCGCTGGTGGTGACGGGCCGGGATTCGCCGGCGGTGCGCCGCCGGGTCGCCGACCTCGGCCTGGTGCATGCCGTCTTCGGCGCGGCCGACAAGCTCGCCGCCGCCGACGCGCTGCTCGCCCGGCTGGGCATCGAGTGGCCGGACGTCGCCGCGATCGGCGACGACTGGCCCGACCTGCCGATCCTGGCGCGCGCCGGTTTCGCCTGCGCCCCGGTCAACGCGCACGTCGAGGTGCGCGCCGCCGCTCACCACGTGACCCAGGCCGGTGGCGGCCACGGCGCGGCGCGCGAGTTCTGCGACCTGCTGCTGATGGCAGCCGGGCGCTATGCCGCACTGCTGCACGGCCACCTGACCACGCTGGACGGGCGCTGAGCGGCGTTTCCGACGATGGCCGTCGAGCTGCATATCCCCGACCTGCCCGAGGTGCCGCTGTCGCTCGGGCCGGCGGCGCCCGCGGCGCCGCGGCCGCGCACGCCGTGGCCGGTGCGGCTGCGCGAGGCGCTGCTCGGCTACCTGCCGCTGCTGATGATGGGCGCGCTGGCACTGGGCACCTGGTGGCTGGTGAAGAACTCGCCGCGGCCGGCGGGCCCGCAGGCGGAGAAGGCGCTGCGCCGCGAGCCCGATTACACGATGACGAACTTCAGCCTCGAGCGCTTCGACGCCACGGGGCGTCTGGCGCTGCGCATCGAGGGCATCCGGATGCGCCACTTCCCCGACACCGCCCGCATCGAGATCGAAGGCATCCGGTTGCGCGCGCTGGCGCCCGACGGCCGCGCCACCGAGGCGCACGCGCTGCGTGCCATCGCCAACGACGACGGCAGCGAGGTGCAGCTCGTCGGCGAGGCGGAGGTCACCTCGGTGGACGCGCGCGGCGTGCCGCTCGTCGTGCGCAGCGAGTTCCTGCACGCCTTCCTCGTCACCGAGCGCGTGCGCACCCACCTGCCCGTCACCGTGCGCCACGGCAGCAGCCAGATGCGCGCCGCCGGCCTCGAGTACGACCGCGCCAGCGGGCGTCTCGAGCTGCGCGGGCCGATGCGCATCGAGCTGGCGCCTGGCCGCCGCTGAGGTTGCCCTTCATGTCCACTGACCATCACCACGCCCACGGCCCGCTGGTGTTCATCACCGGTGCCTCGAGCGGCATCGGGCAGGCGCTGGCGCTGCGTTTCGCGCAGGCCGGCTGGCGGCTGGCGCTGGTGGCCCGGCGCACCGCCGACGTCGAGGCCTGGGCGCGCGCGCAGGGCCTGGCGGCCGGGCGCTGGGCGGTCTACGGGGCCGACGTCGCGCAGTTCGAGCGCATCGCTGCCGCCGGGGCGGCCTGCATCGCGCAGCAGGGCCTGCCCGACGTCGTCATCGCCAACGCCGGCATCAGCGTGGGCATGGACACTGCCGAGGGCGAGGACATCGAGGTCATGCGCGAGACCTTCGCCACCAACAACGTCGGCATGGCGGCGACCTTCCACCCGTTCCTCAAGGCGATGCGCCACCGGCGCTCGGGCACGCTGGTGGGCATCGCCAGCGTGGCGGCCATCCGCGGCCTGCCCGGGCACGGTGCCTACTGCGCCAGCAAGGCGGCGGTGGTGGCCTACTGCGAGAGCCTGCGCGGCGAGTGCCGGCCGCATGGCGTCAGGGTGGTCACGCTGCTGCCGGGCTACGTGGCCACGCCGCTGACGGCGCGCAACCCCTATCCAATGCCTTTCCTGATGAGCGCCGAGCGTTTCGCCGACCAGGCCTTCCGCGCCATCGTCGCCGGCGCCGGCTACCGCGTCATCCCGTGGCAGATGGCGGTGGTGGCCAAGCTGCTGCGCGTGCTGCCCAACGCGCTGTTCGACCGCCTGTTCGCCGGCCGCGGGCGCAAGCCGCGGCGCACGGCGCGCTGACCGTCGCGGGCCGGCCGGCCGCAAGACCCCGCGCAGGCGCGGCTTCGCGCGAGGCGGCAAGCTCCGGGGCGCATCCAGCTTTCACCATGGACACGCTCACCCACGCCATCTCGGGCGCGCTGGTCGCGCGGCTGGTCTGCGCGCGCGCGGACGCCCGGGGCACCGCCGCCATCACGCCCACCGTCGACGCCGGCCGCTTCAGCGCGGCCTGGGACGGCCGGCCCGGTGCCCTGGCGCCGTGGCAGGCGGTCGTGGTGGGCTTCGTGGCCGCGGCCTTCCCCGACCTCGATTCGGTCGCGCGCTGGGCCGGCGAGTTCGCCTACCTGCGCCACCACCGCGGGATCACCCATTCGGTGCCGCTGGCGCCGCTGTGGGCGCTGTTGATCGCCCTGGTCATGCAGCGGTGCTTCGGCGAGCTGCGACGCCGCCGCGGTGGCTGGAAGGCGTTGTTCCCGATCGCGCTGGGCGCGCTGCTGATCCACATCGCGGGCGACTGGATCACCCAGTTCGGGACGATGATGCTCGCGCCCTTCTCCGACGCGCGCTTCGGCCTGGGCGCGATGTTCATCATCGACCTCGCCTTCAGCGGCCTGCTGCTGGCGGCGCTGGTGCTCGCGGCCGTGTTCCCGCGCCGTCGCTGGCCCGCCGCGGCGGGGCTGCTGGCGGCCTCGGCGTGGGTCGTGCTGGCCTGGGTGGGCAAGCAGGAGGCCGAGGCGGCCGGCCAGCGCTTCGCGGCCGAGCGTGGCATCACGGCGCAATGGGTCGACTCGATGCCGCGCCCGGCCTCGCCCTTCAACTGGACGGTCACCGTCTTCGACGGCGAGCGCTACCACGTCGCCCACCTGAACACCCGGCGCGCCGAGCCCCTCGTCGCCACGCCGCAGGACCACTTCATCCGCCGCTTCTCCGCGCCTTATGCACCGGCGGCCCAGGCCGGCTGGCAGGTGGTGCCGAAATTCGGCGACGGCCCGCCAACCTGGGTGCGCGAGGCCTGGGAGCACGAGTCCTTCGCCACCTACCGCTGGTTTGCGCAGGCACCGGCTCTGGTGAGCGCGAGCGAGCGGCGCGCCAGCGATGGCGTCCTCGAGCGCTGCGCCGTCTTCCGCGACCTGCGCTTCGAGTTCCCCGGTCGCGAGGAGGCGCCGTTCCGCTTCGGCGTGTGCCTGCGCGACGGCGAGGCCGGTGCGCGCGTGGTCAAGCTCGAGGACGGCGAGGAGATTCCCGCCTGACGCGGGGCCGACCGGTCGCCGCGGTGACCTTTCATGGCACCATCGCGCCCCGGCCATGATCGATGTCGTTGTCTTCTTCTTCCTGCTCGGTGTCTTCGCGCGCCTGGTCAAGAGCGACCTGCGGCTGCCCGAGGCGCTCTACGAGACGCTCTCGATCTACCTGCTGCTGGCCATCGGCCTGAAGGGCGGCATCGAGCTGAGCAAGCAGCCCATCGCGGCGCTGGCGCCGCAGGTCGCGGCGTGCATGGCGCTGGGGCTGGCGATCCCGTTCGCGCTGTTCCCGCTGCTGCGCCTGCTCAGGCTGTCGGGCGTGGACGCCGCGGCGCTGGCGGCCCACTACGGCTCGGTCAGCGTCGTCACCTTCGCGGTCGCGACCGCGGCGCTGGCGCGCGAGGCGATTCCGTACGAGAGCCATGCCGCCCTGTGGGTGGCGGTGATGGAGGCGCCGGGCCTGGTGGCCGGCATCCTCCTGGCGCGCTGGTCGCGGCGCGGGCAGGGCGCGGCGGCGAACTGGGGCGAGCTGGCGCACGACGTGCTGTTCGGCAAGAGCGTGCTGCTGCTGCTGGGCGGCCTGGCGATCGGTGCCGTCGCCGGCGAGGCCGGCACGGCGCCGATCAAGGCGGTGTTCATCGACCCGTTCAAGGGTGTGCTGGCGCTGTTCCTGCTGGAACTCGGCCTGGTGGCCGGCGGCCGGCTCAAGGAAGTGCGGCGCTTCGGTGCCGCGGTGCTGGTCATCGGCCTCGGCGCGCCGCCGGTGCTGGCGGTGGCCGGCGCGCTGGTCGGCGTGGCCCTGGGCCTGTCCACCGGGGGCGTGGCGCTGCTGGCGACGCTGGCGGCCAGCGCCAGCTACATCGCCGCCCCGACCGCGATGCGCATCGCCGTGCCCGAGGCCAACGCGGCGCTGTCGATCACGGCGGCGCTGGGCATCACCTTCCCGTTCAACATCGTGATCGGCATCCCGCTGTACATCGCGCTGGCGCAGGCCCTGACCGCATGAGCATCACCAAGCATCCGAAGACGCTCCTGGTCATCGTCGCCGAGGCGGTGCTGGAGAAGAACCTGATCCGCGACGCCCGGCAGCGCGGTGCGCAGGGCTGGACGGTGGCCGAGGTGCACGGGGCGGGGCGCGAGGGGGTGCGCGAAGGTGCCTGGGAGGCCGACCGCACCATCGAACTCAAGGTGATCTGCGATGCGGCGGTGGCCGACGCGATCGCCGAGCACGTGCTGACCACCTACGCGCCGAACTACAGCGTGGCGATGTACTTCAGCGAGGTCAAGGTGCTGCGACCGGACCGCTACTGATTCCGCAGCCATGCCCGCGTCGCCAGCGGGCAAGAAAAAACGGCGGTGTCGCCACCGCCGTTCCTTCCGATCCAGCCGGGGCCGCAGGGCCCCGGAGGAGATCAGTACTCGCCGTAGCCGCCGCGGCCACCGCCGCCGCCGCCACTGCCGCCACGGCCGCCGGTGCCGTAGGGGCTGCGACCGCCGCCACCGCCGCTGCGGCCACCGCCGCCGCCGCCGTAGCCGCCACCACCACCGCCACCACCACCGCCACCACCGTAGCCGCCACCGCCGCCGCCATAGCCGCCGCCACCGCTGCGGCCGCCGCCGCCGTAGCCGCCACCACCGCCGCCGTAGCCACCGCCACCGCCACCGTAGCCGCCACCGCCGCCCGGACGGGCTTCGCGCGGACGCGCTTCGTTGACGACCAGCGGACGGCCTTCCAGGGGCTGGCCGTTCATGCCGTTGATGGCGGCTTGCGCCTCGGCATCCGAGCCCATCTCGACGAAGCCGAAGCCCTTCGAGCGGCCGGTATCACGGTCCATCATGACCTTTGCGGAGGTCACGGTACCGAACTGCGAAAACGCCTGCTGCAACGAATCATCGCGGACCGAATAGGCCAGGTTGCCGACGTAAAGTTTGTTTCCCACAGGGGAGCCCTCTATCTCATTGACACAAAAGAACCATGCGGAGCTTCTACCCTGCGTGACCACTCAAGCGAAAGGTGCGGCATCCAGACACAGGCCTCGATTTCGCGAGGCTCCATGACGCTGAGCCAAAAGATCGATGGCGTCAAGTGTTGAATTGCGGCACAGGGGTAAACCCTCGAAGAAAGCTTGATCCAGAGCGGTGAACCGTCGTTTCCGCGCATCGCCGGTGCGCGTCGGGCCGTGCGCCACGAGAGGCCACCGAGGCGCCGCTACCATCGCCGGATGGACCTCTTCAAGCCGCTGGTCGCGCTGCTGGCGATCGTCAATCCGATCGGGGTCGTGCCTTTCTTCATTCATTTCACGCAGCATTTCCCGCCCGCCGAGCGCAGGCGCACCATCCGGGTGAGCGCCCTCACCGCCGGGCTGGTGGTGGCGGTCAGCGCGCTGGCCGGGCTGAAGATCATCGAGTTCTTCGGCATCTCGATCGCGTCGTTCCAGGTCGGCGGCGGCACCCTGCTGCTGATCAGCGCGCTGGCCATGCTCAATGCGCAGCCCGCCGAGAGCAAGCCGGCCGACGTCACCGAAGGCGACGAGAAGGTGGGTGCCGGTGCCAGCATCGCGGTCGTGCCGCTGACCATCCCGCTGCTCACGGGCCCGGCCACGATCTCGACCATGGTGATCTATGCCGAGCGCACCCGCCACTGGTGGGAGCAGGCGGTGCTGGTGGGCTACGGCCTGGTCGTCGGGCTGGCCACGCTGCTGGCGTTCAGCGCGGCCGGTGCCATCGCGCGCTGGCTCGGGCGCACCGGGATCAACGTGATGACGCGGCTGATGGGCCTGATCCTGGCAGCGCTGGCGGTGGAGATCATGGCCGATGGCCTGGTCAAGCTGTTCCCGGTGCTGGCCAGCCACGTGGCGCGTTAGGACACCAACGCACGAAGCGAGACGATGCAAGCGCAAGCCGCCACGGGCGAGGGCCCGACCTGGGATTACGTGATCGTGGGCGCCGGCACCGCCGGCTGCCTGCTGGCCAACCGCCTGAGCCGCGACCCGCGCTGCCGCGTGCTGCTGCTCGAGGCCGGCGGGCGCGACGACTACCACTGGATCCACATCCCGGTGGGCTACCTCTACTGCATCGGCAACCCGCGCACCGACTGGCTCTACTTCACCGAACCCGACCCGGGCCTCAACGGCCGCAAGCTGCGCTACCCGCGCGGCCGCGTGCTGGGCGGCTGCTCGAGCATCAACGGCATGATCTACATGCGCGGCCAGTCTCGCGACTACGAGCACTGGGCCGATGTGACCGGCGACGACGCCTGGCGCTGGGAAGCCTGCCTGCCCTACTTCAAGCGCCACGAGAACCACTGGCGCGGCGATGGTGGCGGCGCGGCCGATCCGGCGTTCGCCGCCCACCACGGCCACGGCGGCGAGTGGCGGGTCGAGCGCCAGCGCCTGTCGTGGAAGATCCTCGACGCCTTCGCCCACGCCGCGCAGGAGTCGGGCATCCCGCCCACCGACGACTTCAACCGCGGCAGCAACGAGGGCGTGGGCTACTTCGAGGTCAACCAGCGCGGCGGCGTGCGCTGGAACACCTCCAAGGCTTTCCTGCGCGACGCCGCGACGCGGCCGAACCTGGAGGTGCGCACCGGTACGCAGGTGGCGCGGGTGCTGCTGGAACGGCCGGTGCCCGGCGGGGCGCTCCGGGCGGCTGGCGTCGAGCTGCGCGCCTGCGGCGGCGGCGCGCCGCAGGTCGTGCGCGCCGCGCGCGAAGTCATCCTGGCCGCCGGCGCCGTGGGCACGCCGCAGCTCCTGCAGCTCTCGGGCATCGGCGCGGGCGACCTGCTGCAGGCGCACGGCATCGAGCCGCGTCACGAGCTGCCCGGGGTGGGCGAGAACCTGCAGGACCACCTGCAGATCCGCGCCGTCTTCGCCGTCGAGGGCGTCGAGACGCTGAACACCCTGGCGAACTCGCTGCTCGGCAAGGCCCGCATCGCGCTGCGATACGCGCTCACGCGCAGCGGCCCGATGAGCATGGCGCCGTCGCAGCTCGGTGCCTTCACCCGCTCTTCGCCCGAGCACGCCTGGCCGAACGTCGAGTACCACGTGCAGCCGCTGAGTCTCGACGCCTTCGGCGAGCCGCTGCACGCCTTCGACGCCTTCACCGCCAGCGTCTGCAACCTGAACCCGACCTCGCGCGGCCACGTGCGCATCCGCTCGGCCGACCCGGCCGATGCGCCGCGCATCCAGGCCAACTACCTCTCGACACCCCAGGACAGGCAGGTGGCCGCCGACTCGCTGCGACTGACCCGCCGCATCGCCGCGATGCCGGCGCTGGCGCCCTACCGGCCGCGCGAGGTCAAGCCGGGGGTGCAGTTCCAGAGCGACGAGGAACTTGCCCGTCTGGCCGGCGACATCGGCACGACCATCTTCCACCCGGTCGGCACGTGCCGCATGGGCCGCGCCGACGACCCCGCCGCCGTGGTCGACCCGCGGCTGCGGGTGCGCGGGATTGACGGCCTGCGGGTCGTCGACGCCAGCGTGATGCCGACGATCACCAGCGGCAACACCAACTCGCCGACGCTGATGGTCGCCGAGCGTGCGGCGGAGTGGATCTCGCAAGGCTGAGGGTTCGCCCGGTCGGTGCCGTGGCGGTGCCGGAAAGATTCATTCACCGCAGAGGAACGGAGGACGCGGAGGAAGCAGGTGTGAGGCAGGCGGCGTCCCGACGTCTTCTGCTCATGTCTCCCCGGCGGACCTCCGCGTCCTCCTTTCCTCTGCGGTGAATGGCATTCAGCCTTCACCCGGCTGCGGCATCCAGACCTCCCGGCGGGAAATTCCGGATGCCGAAAGGGGTTGCGGCGCATACATTGCGCGTCTGTTTCGGCAGTGCGGCCAGCCGCGGCTGCCCGGACGGAGGCCCGAGGAGACAACAACCCCAGAACAGCACGACGGACGATCACTCCGCACCCCGTTGCGGCGCCGCCGACGAGCAGCGCACGCACGACCGCGACAGACGAGATGCTTGAAGGCGCCCATGAGGCGCCTTTGTTTTGGCTGCGCGAGAAGTAGGGCGGTCTTCGCGGTGCTGTTGTGCCCGCCGGCAGCGGCGCGCGCGGCTAGCATGGCCTGCAAGATCGCAGCTCATGCCGCCCGCCATGCCCGTCGCCCCCGAATTGCGCTCCCTGGAGATCGACATCCCGTCGCGCCCGGATGCCCTGGTGCGGCTGTCGCTGCTGCTGGCCGAGGAGAACATCGACCTGCCGGCCGTGGCCGCGCTGATCGAGACCGACATGGCGCTGGCCGCGGCCGTGCTCAAGGCGGTCAATTCCTCGCTCTACGGCCTCAAGGGCCGGGTGCAGACCGTTCAACAGGCGATCACCTACCTGGGCATGCGGGAGGTCGCGGCCATCACCTTCGAGATGGGGCTGCGGGCCGCCTTCCCGCCCGCGGCCGAGCTGGAACCCCTGTGGCAGCGCGCCGCAGAGCGCGGGTTGCTGATGGGGCGGCTGGCCCATCGCCTGTCGCTCGACGCGTGGGCCGCACATTCCGCGGGGCTGTTCGAGGAGTGCGGAAAGGCGGTGCTCTTCAGGCATGCGAGCGATCACTACCGTTCGATGCTGCGCGCCGCCGCCAACGACAGCGAGCTCACGCAGCTCGAGCGCACCGGCTTCGGCGTCAGCCACGACGCGCTGGGCGCGGCGATGTGCGAAACCTGGGGCCTGAACCCGTCGGCGGTCGCCAGCGTGCGCAACCACGTGGGGGTGCAGGCCACCGGCGAGTTGCCGCCGGAGCTGTCCCGCCGCACGATCTGTGCGCTGTCGGGCATCGTGCATGCGCTGACGACGCAGCCGGCGTCGCTGGACGCTGTTGCAGAGAACCTGGCGCCGCAAGCCGATCTCGACCCCTTGCTGGTGCTTCGCGGGGTGCGACAGGTCGCCGACCCGCTTGGTCTGGCCCACGCACACGGCCGCTAGGAGGCTGTCGGGCAGGAATCCGGGCCCGTCCGTTCACCGGTTCTCAGGGCCGCCCCGGATGCGGTAAGCCCTCGTTGCGTCGCAAGGGCGTACTTGGCTACGCTGCGCCGCGCATCGCCCGTGCCGGGCGGGTGGGGGTCGACCATGAGCCGTTCCGTCGCCGACGACGCGCTGGCACTGCAGCGCCTCTTCCACTGGGAGTCCACCGCCCCCGACCGCGTGGTGCTGACGCAGCCCATGGGCGGCGGCGTGGTGCGCGACTTCACCTGGCGAGAGGTGATGGACCAGGCGCGGCGCATGGCCACCCACCTGCAGGCGCTTGGCGTGCGCCAGGGCGACCGCGTGGGCATCCTGTCGAAGAACACCGCCCACTGGCTGATGAGCGACTTCGCGATCTGGCTGGCCGGCGGCGTCTCGGTGCCGCTGTACCCCACGCTGGCGGCCTCCACCATCCGACAGATCCTCGAGCACTCGGGCGCGCGGGTGCTGTTCGTCGGCAAGCTCGACGGCTGGGAAGGCATGCGGCCGGGCATCCCGGAGGACGTGGCCTGCATCAGCCACCCGCTGTCGCCCGACGACGCCCGGCGGCGCTACCCGATGTGGGACGACGTGATCGGCGGCGTGGCGCCGCTGGCCGGCCAGCCGGTGCGCGACGGCGACGATCTCGCGACCATCATGTACACCTCGGGCACCACCGGCATGCCCAAGGGCGTGATGCACAGCTTCGCCACCTTCGCCTGGAGCGTGCAGGCGGGCCTGCGTCGCATTTCCGCGGTCGGGGTCGACTCCCGCATGCTGTCCTACCTGCCGCTGTCGCACGTCGCCGAGCGCACCCTGGTCGAGCACGGGCAACTGGCGCTGGGCTTCCGCGTCTTCTTCGCCGAGAGCCTGGACACCTTCACCGCCGACCTGCAGCGCGCGCGCCCCACCGCCTTCTTCAGCGTGCCGCGGCTGTGGGTCAAGTTCCAGCAGGGCGTGCTGGCGAAGATGCCGCAGAAGAAGCTGGACCTGCTGCTGTCGCTGCCCATCGTCGGCGGCATCGTCAGGAAGAAGATCCTCGGCGCGCTGGGCCTGGACGCCTGCACCTTCGCCGGTGGCGGCGCGGCCCCGATGCCGGCAGACCTGCTGCGCTGGTACGCCAAGCTCGGCCTGGAGATCGTCGAGGTCTACGGCATGACCGAGAACTGCGGCGTGAGCCATTCCACGCTGCCGGGCCGCCAGCGGCCTGGCACCGTCGGCCTGCCCTACGAGGGCGTCGAGTCGCGGCTCGATCCGGCCAGCGGCGAGATCCAGGTCCGCAGCGCCGGGCTCATGCTGGGCTACTACCGCGAGCCGGATCTGACGCGGCAGACCTTCACCGACGACGGCTGGCTGAAGACCGGCGACAAGGGCGCGCTCGACGCCGAGGGCAACCTGCGCATCACCGGCCGCGTGAAGGACCTGTTCAAGACCAGCAAGGGCAAGTACGTGGCCCCGGCGCCCATCGAGGACCGGCTCGTGATGCACTCCGCGATCGAGGCGTGCTGCGTCACCGGCGCCAACCTGGGTCAGCCGCTGGCCCTGGTGATGCTCAACGCCGTGGCCGTGCAGCAGGCGGCCAGCGCCGAGGGGCGCGGCGCGCTGGAGGCCTCGCTGGCCGAGCACCTGAAGGCGGTCAACGAGGCACTCGACCCGCACGAGCAGATGGAGTGCCTGGTGCTGACCACCGACCCCTGGACGGTCGACAACGACCTGATCACCCCGACCTTCAAGGTCAAGAGGAACCGCATCGAGGAGCTGTTCGGCGCGCACTACGAGCGCTGGACGGGTGCCGGGCAGGCCATCGTCTGGCACCGCACCTGACCTCGGTCAAGCCGGCTCGGGGAAGTCCTGCGTCCAGGGGCATTGCCGCTTCGGTACGCTCGACGTCTTCCCGCCGTACCGCCCCGCCCGTCGGGGACACACTTCATGACTGCCACCGCCCCTGCCGACACGCTCGCCCTCCAGCGCCTCTACCACTGGGAGAAGACCGCTCCCGGGCGCGTGGCCTTCACGCAGCCGCTCGGCGGCGGACCGCTGCGCGACTACACGTGGAAGGAAGTCGCCGACCAGGCGCGCCGGATGGCGGCCTACCTGAAGGCGCAGGGCATCCAGCCGGGCGACCGGGTTGCGATCATCTCCAAGAACACGGCCCACTGGATGATGAGCGACTTCGCCATCTGGCTGGCCGGAGGCGTCTCGGTGCCGCTGTACCCGACGCTGGCGCCCCACACGATCCGCCAGATCCTCGAGCACTCGGGCGCCAAGCTGCTGTTCGTCGGCAAGCTCGACGGCTGGCTGCACATGAAGCCGGGCGTGCCCGAGGGCCTGCCCTGCGTGAGCCACCCGCTCGCCGACGCCGACGCGAAGGCCAGCTACCCGCGGTGGGACGACATCTGCGCGAAGACGGCACCGCTGGCCGGCGAGCCGGTGCGCGGGGCCGACGAGCTGTCGACCATCATGTACACCTCGGGCACCACCGGCAACCCGAAGGGCGTGATGCACACCTTCGGCGCCTTCGCGCTGGCAGTGCAGGAGGGGCTGCGCCGCATCCCGCTGAACCACGAGTCGCGGATGCTCTCTTACCTTCCGCTGTCGCACGTGGTCGAGCGCGCGCTGGTCGAGCACGGCCAGCTCGCCACCGGCATGCAGGTGTACTTCGCCGAGAGCCTGGACACCTTCACGGCCGACCTGCAGCGCGCGCGGCCGACGGTGTTCTTCAGCGTGCCGCGCCTGTGGGTGAAGTTCCAGCAGGGCGTGCTGCACAAGATGCCGCAGAAGAAGCTCGACCTCTTCCTCAAGCTGCCCATCCTGTCGGGCATCGTGAGGAAGAAGGTGCTGGGCGCGCTGGGCCTGGACCAGTGCATCTTCGCCGCCGGCGGCGCCGCGCCGATGCCGCTCGAGCTGCTGCACTGGTACTCGAAGCTGGGCCTGAACATCGCCGAGGGCTACGGCATGACCGAGAACCTCGGCGCCAGCCACATCACGCTGGGTGACCCGTCCACCTTCGGCACCGTGGGCACCCCCTACGACCAGGTGCAATGCCGCATCGACCCGGGCAACGGCGAGATCCAGGTCACCAGCCCCTGGACCATGCTGGGCTACTACCGCGAACCCGAGCTGACCAAGGGCACCTTCACCGACGACGGCTGGCTCAAGACCGGCGACAAGGGCGCCGTCGACGCGCGCGGCCACCTGCGCATCACCGGCCGCGTGAAGGACCTGTTCAAGACCAGCAAGGGCAAGTACGTCGCGCCTGCCCCCATCGAGGACAAGCTGGTGATGCACGCCTCGGTCGAGGCCTGCTGCGTGACCGGCGCCAACATGGGCCAGCCGATCGGCCTGGTGATGCTCAACGTCGAGGCCGTCAAGCAGGCCGCCGACGCCGTGGGCCGCAGCGCGCTGGAAACGTCGCTGGCCGAGCACCTCAAGATGGTCAACGACACGCTCGACCCGCACGAGCAGCTCGACTGCCTGGTCGTGATGACCGAGCCCTGGACGGTCGACAACGACCTCATCACCCCGACCTTCAAGGTCAAGAGGAACCGCGTCGAGGACCTCTTCGCGAAGCAATACGAGCGCTGGGTGGGCGTGCGCAAGCCGGTGGTCTGGCACCAGGGCTGAGAGCCTGAGAGTCTTTCCCGCATGCCCGCCTTGCACCCCAGAACACCCCGTTTCGTCGTTGCAAATCCGCGCCATAGCCCGAGCTATGGCTGTGGTTTGCGCCTGGATACGGGGCGTCTTGGCGCGCCTTTCGGCCACGGCAGAAAGACTCTCAGGCTCTGAGGGCCCTTGGACGAGTCACCCATGCCCGCTCGTGCGGGCCGGGTGCCTGCGGCTCGGGCGCCGATACGTCATCCACCAGCGCCGCGGCCGGCGTGCCCTGCAGGCGGGCCGGCAAGCGCACCTTCGGTGATCTCGACGTCGTCGTCGGCGCCCGTCGCCCCGAGGCTCGGCGCATCGTTGGTGAAGACCCCCAGTTCGACCGACGGGTCGCCAAGCCCGCCGCACCGCATCCCCATGATCGAGCCGCTGCTGCTGACCACCACCCGCGTCCTGACCTTCTCCCCGCAGGGCCCGCTGACGGCTGCCAGCGGCTTCTTCTTCGAGCGCGGCGGCCGTCTGTTCCTGGTCACCAGCCGGCACGTCCTGATCGACGAGCCCAGCCGGCACTTCCCCGAGCGCATCGAGATCGAGCTGCACGTCGACGCGGACAACCTGACGCGCTCGGTCCGCCAGTCGTTGCTGCTCTACGACAACGGCAAGAGCGTCTGGCGCCAGGGCAGCGACGCCGGGGGGGACATCGACCTGGCGGTCATCGAGATCGACCGCTCGGCGCTGCCGCCCACGGCCGCCATCGAGTGCTTCACCGAGGCTCACCTCCAGGGGCGGCTCGACGAGATCGAGGTCGGCACGTCGCTGCTGGTCGTCGGCTTTCCGCTCGGCTTCCACGACACGCTCCACCACCTGCCGGTGGTGCGTCATGCCGTGATCGCGTCGTCGTTCGGGCTGCGCTTCCAGGGCCACGGCTACTTCCTCACCGATGCCCGCACCCACCGCGGCACCAGCGGCGCGCCCGTCGTGATGCGCAGCACCGCTGCCGGCGGGCGCCTGCCGTGGAAGCTGCTGGGCGTGCATTCGGCCGTGATGGACATGGGCGACCGCGACCGCCGCATCGACGAGTCGCTGGGACTGAACTGCGCGTGGTATGCCGACATGCTGCTGACGCTGACGGCGCCGGCCGAGCCGGGCCGCTGAGGCCCTTCGTCCCGGCACGCGTCTGCCACCACCCGACCGAGGGCGCTTCGCCGCTTCATTCGTCATGTCCGCCACGCCAAGAAGGCCCCGCATCGCGAGCTCCGACCTGCGCGGGGTCGCCCGACTGGCGACCGACGCCACGGCAGGCCTGGCCGGTCTGGTCGAGGCGATGCACGAGCGCATCGCGCGGGTTCCCGTTGTCTCGAAGAAGAGGCTCGATGGCCGCACCGACGGCCTCACGGGGCTGGTCTACAAGACCATCCGCGGCACCGTGCGCGTGGTGGGCGGCAGCATCGAGGCGCTGCTGGGCCTGCTGGCGCCGGCCCTGGGCCCGGACGACCCCGTCCCCGAGCGCGAAGCCCTGATCGCCGCGCTCAACGGCGTGCTGGGCGACTACCTGGCGGCCACCGCCAATCCTCTGGCGACGACGATGACTTTGCGCCGCGACGGGCGTGCCCTTCCGCTGGAGTCGGCCGCGCTGGCCGCCGCCATCCCGGACGCAGGCGGCGACCTGCTGGTGCTGATCCACGGCCTGTGCATGAACGACCTGCAGTGGACCCGCAAGGGGCACGACCACGGCCGGGAGCTGGCTCGCGCGCTGGGATTCACGCCGGTCTACCTGCTCTACAACAGCGGGCTGCACGTGTCGATCAACGGCCATGCGCTGGCGCAGCAGCTCGAGCGCCTCGTCGAGCACTGGCCCCAGCCGGTGCGGCGCCTCGTGCTGATCGGCCACAGCATGGGCGGGCTGCTGGCGCGCAGTGCCTTGCACCATGGCCAGCAGGCCGGCCATCGCTGGCCCGCCCAGCTGACGGACATGGTCTTCCTCGGCACGCCGCATCACGGCGCGCCGCTCGAGCGGGCCGGCAACTGGGTCGACATCCTGCTTGGCGCGACCCCCTATGCGGCGCCCTTCGCGCGCCTGGGCAAGGTGCGCAGCGCCGGCATCACCGACCTGCGACACGGCAGCCTGCTCGACGAGGACTGGGTGGGGCGCGACCGCTTCTCGCGCCATCGCGATGGCCACCAGCACGTGCCGCTGCCCTCAGGCGTGCGCTGCTTCGCCGTGGCCGCGAGCATCGGCCAGCAGGCCGGGGACCTGAAGGCCAGGCTGCTCGGCGACGGGCTGGTGCCCCTGGACAGCGCCCTGGGCCGGCACCGCGATCCGGAACGATGCCTGGCGTTCGCGCCGCAGCGCCAGCGGGTCGTGCACGGCATCAACCACCTCGACCTGCTGTCGGGCGCGGAGGTGCATGCGCAACTGCGGCAGTGGCTGGGCGACACCGCCGAGCCCGCCTGACGCATTCTCCAGCGTCGTTCAGGTCGACGGCGACGCGGGCCCGGGCCGCTCGATGCGGTGCCCGCCGGCCACCAGTTCGTCGACCAGTTGCAGCACGAAGGCGCCCGAGGCCGAATAGGGATCGAACTCGGGGTGCTTCATGCGGACCATGGCATCGCTGTCCGGCAGCATCACGTGGGCCATCGACCATTGCGGATAGCGCCGCTCGGTGATCTCCTCGAGGGACAGCATCTGCACGTCCTGGTGCCGCGGGTCGCGCAGGATCCTGGCGTACAGGCGGTTGACTTCGCCGCGCTCGCCCTCCAGCACCTGGAGGTACAGGCCCTGGCCCTGGCAGAGCACGCCGCTGACCCCGTGCGCCGCGTTGTGCGCCTCGGAGGCGGCCAGGATGCCGGCGGTGGTGGTGCCCGTCTGGGGCCCGGCGGCGCGGCTGACATACAGGGCTCTGACCAGCATGGGGGCTCGCTTTCAGTGGGTTCGAGGGCGTGCCACGGCCGTGGCGGCGGCATGGACATGGAAGACCCCTGGCCGGGTCATCCCTTCGAGTCCCCGTCGGGATTGGCGCCCCCCGCGGGCTGGGCGCGAGGCGTGCCGCAGGCCTGCAGTGTCGGCGCGACCATCTTCTCGCCGTCCCACTGCTGCCCGCACCAGCAGCGCCCTTCGGCGTCGATGATGCAGGTTCCGCTGCCGCAGCAGCGCGTGTCTTCGGTCATGGTTCACTCCAGGGGACGAGGCACCGATTCTGCCCACGCGCCGCGCGCCTCGGCGCTGCATGGGCACTCGCCCGTGCGTCGGCCGCGACGCCGGGGCCCTCAGCGCCCGACGCCGTCGCGCCGCGCAGCGCTGCCGTCGCCGGCCTGCGCCGCCGCGAGCCGCGCGGCCAGGCCCGGCTGCGACAGCAGGGTCTCGTACCACTGCAGGTAGCCTGTGTCGCTGGGGTGCAGCCCGTCCGCGGCATGCAGCCCGGGGCGTTGCACGAAGGGATCTTCGTCGCGCTCGCGGAACAGGTTCACGTAGGTCGCCCCCCGGCGCCCGGCCACCTCGCGAACCACCTCGTGCAGCAGCCGCGCGCGTCGTGTCATCTCCCAGGACAGCGGCGGCAGGAAGAACGGCGCGTTGCCGACGTTGCCCGCCGGCATCAGCACCACCGTCGCGGCACGCTCGCGGGCGAGGGCGACGGTGCGATCGATGTCGGCGCGCAGCGCGTCGGCCTCGCGCAGGCGGATGACGTCGTTGCCGCCGGCGAGCACCAGCACGATGTCGAAGCGCCCTCCGAGGGCGAGCTGGCCCGCGGCGCCGGCGAAGGTGGCGCCGTCGCGCGCGCGGTTCTCGATCCACAGCCGGGGGTGGTCGCGCGCCAGCAGCCCGGCCAGACTGGCCGGCTGCCCGCTGGCCCCGGTGCCGACGCCGGTGCTGTCACCCACGATCAGCATGCGCAGCGTCGCGTCGGCCGGCGTGTACTGCAAGGGCGTGCTCTGGCGCACCAGTGCAGCGGCCTCGCCGATGCGCCAGGCGGCGCAGCCGCTGGCGCCGAGCAGCACGGCTGCGGTGATCACCGCCATCGGCAAGGTCGCGCGCATCGGGTGGAGCTCCGGGTCCGCCGTCCGCCATGGTGCCGACGCTCGGGTCGGGGAACAGTGTCGCACGCCCCGTCGGGGGGCGCGCGCGGTTGCGCCGACGCCCCTGCGGCGTCCGGGCGCAACCGCGCGCCGGTGCACCGCGGGGCGCACCGGTGATGCGAATTCGTGATCGCAGCCGCGAATCCGCGATCGGGCGGCGCGGCCCGCGCTGGCCGACAGTGTGGGCTGCCCGCGCCCAGGCATCGCCCCCAGCCCTCCATGACCCGCCCGAACTTCGTCTTCATCGTCGCCGACGATCTCGGCCATGCCGACCTCGGCTGCTACGGCGGCCGTGACGCCGCGTTCGGCCCGGTGTCGCCCGTGCTCGACGGCATGGCCGCGCGCGGCCTGCGCTTCACCCAGGGCTACGCCAACTCGCCCGTGTGCTCGCCCACGCGCTTCGCGCTGATGACCGCGCGCTGGCAGTACCGCCTGCGCGGCGGTGCCGACGAGCCGATCAGCAGCCGCACCCGGGGCAGCGCGACGCTGGGCCTGCCGCCCGCGCACCCGACCCTGCCTTCGCTGCTGCGCGACGCCGGCTACCGCACCGCGCTGATGGGCAAGTGGCACCTCGGCTTCCCGCCGCATTTCGGCCCGCTGCGCTCGGGCTACGAGGAATTCTTCGGCCCGATGAGCGGCGGCGCCGATTACTTCACCCACGCCGATTCCGCCGGGCACCACGACCTGTGGCTCGGCGAGTCCGAACTGCACACGGAAGGTTACCTGACCGACCTGATCACGCAGCGCGCCGTCGACTGGATCGGCCGCATGGGCGCCGGCGACGCGCCGCTGTTCCTGAGCCTGCACTACACCGCGCCGCACTGGCCCTGGCAGACGCGCGACGACCGGGCGCGCCGCATCGACGGCAGCCTGTTCGACCTTGCCGGCGGCAACATCCACACCTACCGGCGGATGATCCACCACATGGACGAGGGCATCGGCCAGGTGCTCGAAGCCCTGCGTGCCTGCGGGCGGCTCGACGACACGATGATCGTGTTCACCAGCGACAACGGCGGCGAGCGCTTCTCCGACAACTGGCCGCTGGTGGGCGGCAAGATGGACCTCACCGAAGGCGGCATCCGCGTGCCGTACATCGTGCAGTGGCCGGCCGTGGTGGCGCCGGGCGGCGTGACCGCGCAGCACTGCCTGACGATGGACTGGTCGGCGACCATGCTGGCCGCGGCGGGCGTGGCTGCGCATCCCGAACACCCGCTGGACGGTGTGTCGCTGATGCCGGTGCTGCGCGACGCCTCGAATCGCCTTGCGCGGCCGATGGGCTGGCGCATGAACCACCGCGGCCAGCGCGCCTGGCGCGACGGCCGATGGAAATACCTGCGCGTGGACGGCAACGACTACCTCTTCGACATCGACGCCGACGAACGCGAACGTGCCAACCGCGGCCCCTGGGAGGGCGAGCGCCTGGCGGCCATGCGCGACGCCTGGGAACGCTGGGACGAAGCCCTGCCCCCGATCCCGGCCGACGCGGCGGTGAGCCTGGGCTACTCGTACAAGGACATGCCTCAGCGATGAGTGCCCGCGACCCGCTGAACCCGGACCAGGGCGGCGGCCCGCCGGCCCGCGCGGCGTCCGCACCCGCCTGGCGACGCGTGGGGCGCGAGCCCGACTACCGCTTCACGCTGGCCAACGAGCGCACCTTCCTGGCCTGGATCCGCACCGCGCTGGCCCTGGTGGCTGGCGGCGTGCTGCTGGTGCAGTTCTCGACCCAGCTGCGGCCCCGCAGCGTGCTGGTCGCGCTGGCCTGCGGGCTGTGCGTGCTCGCGATGCTGCTCGCGGCTTCGGCCTACTCGCGCTGGAAGCGCAACGAGATCGCGATGCGCCACGCCGAGCCCCTGCCGCACGCCGACGCCGTGCTGTGGCTGGCGGTGGGCAGCGGCGTGGTGGCGGTGGTGCTCGCGGTGCTGGTGGCCATGGCGTGAGCCCGCCCCAGGACCCCGGGCTGCAGACCCAGCGCACGGCGCTGGCCTGGCATCGCACGGGGCTGGCGGTGCTGGCCAATGCCCTGGTCATCCTGCGCAGCGGCGTGAGTTCCGGGCACGCGATGCTCACCGTGCTGGGCGGGCTGCTGCTGGTGGCCGCGGCGGGTGTCGCTGCCTTCGGCACCTGGCGTTCCCGTGCGCTGGCGCGCGGCCCTTCCGACGCCACCACGCCGGCGCGCGTGGTGCTCGCCGCCGCGGGGGTCACCGCGCTCGCCGCGGCGGCCGGCGTGCTGGCCGTCCTTCAGGGCTGACGCACCGACGGCCCCGCGCAGCGCGGGCCCGCGGCCCTTCAGCCCAGCGCGTGACGCATCAGCGACAGGCCGCTGATCGCCAGCAGCGCGGCCAGCAGCCGCTTCATCAGCACGGGTGGAATGCGGGCTGCGAGGCGATTGCCGATCACCACGCCCGCCACCGCCACCGGCAGCGCCGCCAGCCAGCGAGGCAAGACAGTGGAGGGGTTCACCTGGCCCGAACTCCAGAGCACCGCGATGGCGATCGATCCGGCCAGCAGCATCACCACGGGCACGCTCGCGCGCAGCCCGGCGGCTTCGGACATGCGGCGCTGGAACCAGGCCACCACGATCGGCCCGGCGGTGGCGAACATCACCTCGATCAGCCCCACCAGCAGGCCCGCGACGTGGCTCCAGCCCGGCCGCGCCGGTGCTGGCGACGCCAGCGGCAGCAGGGCGCGCACGCCGACGAAGACCACCCACACGCCGAGCAGGAAGAGCGGCCAGGTCCTGTCCAGCGCGCCGAGCAGCCACAGGCCTGCCAGCGTGCCGACCGCCATGCCCGGCACCAGCCGCGCGAGTTCGGCCCAGCGCACCTCCCGCCGGTTGATCACGCCGTGCACCACGCAGGTCGGCAGGTCGAGCAGGATGGCCAGAGCCACCACCTCGGGCAGCGGCCAGCGTGGCGCCAGCAGCGGCACCAGCACCAGGGCCGAGCCGAAGCCCGTGATGCCCATCACCACGTAGCCGCCGAGGACGATGGCGGCCGGGATCAGCCAGTCGGTTTCGGGCACCGGTCAGGATCCCGCGCGCAGGTGGCGGGTGGCGTGGTGGCGAACCCAGCGGATCAGCGCGCTGGCGGCCGGCGTGAGCGGCAGGTCGTGCCGGCGCAACAGGTACACGGTCAGGCTCGGCAGGGTCTCGTCGACCTTGATCTCCGCGAGCGCGTCGCGGAACGAGTTGTTCTCGAACAGGGCCTGCGGCATCGTGGCCAGCCAGTCGGAGTGGGCCAGGATGCCGGGCAGGGCGAGGAAGGACTCGCACACCATGCCGAAGGTGGGCACCGGCAGCCCCGCCTGCTGGAATGCTTCCTGGATCAGCGCGCCCGGGCCGCGCGGCGGGCTGGAGAAGACTCAACGGCAGCCTTGCAGATCGGCCAGCCGTCGAGCATTGCGCAAGGGGTGGTTGCGATTGCCGACGATGACGACCTCGCTCGTGCACACCGGCTCGGCCTCGAGATCCTGGTCGATGTCGCGGCGGTGCACGGCCGACAGAGCGAAGTCCAGGCTGCCGTCGCGCAGGCTGGTCGCGACGCCGGGGTACAGGCCGTCGCGCACCTTGACCGTGACGCCCGGGTACTCCTTGCCGAAGCTGGCCAGCGCCTGGGGCAGCCCCAGCAGCGCCACCGCCGGCGACACCGAGAACGAGACCTGCCCTTCCCAGCGGCCGCGCAGCTGGCTGATCTCGTCTTGCGCGCGCTGGCTCTCGGCGACGATCAGCCGGGCGTGGCGGATGAAGGATTCGCCGAAGTGCGTGAGGCTGACGCCGCGCTTCGTGCGCACCAGCAGCGGCGCGCACAGTTCCTCCTCGAGTTGCTGGATCGCGGCCGTGAGCGCGGGCTGCGAGACGTGCAACTGCTGCGCTGCCGCCCGCAGGCTGCCCACGGCCTCTATGCACAACAGCGCCTGCAGTGTCTGAAGCTTCATGCGGGGCCCGTGGCCGGTGGCAGGGTGATCAAGCGAGTTGATCATGGCCCCGCCAAAGTGATTTCCGTGATTCACGGGGTGGTCGCTAGGATCACCCGGAGCTTCTGGTTCGATGAAGCCGCAAGGAGACAGCCGTGTTCATCCGCAACTGCTGGTACGTCGCTGCCTGGGACATCGAGGTCCCGGCCGACGGGATGCTGGCCCGCACGCTGCTGGGCGAGCCCGTTCTCTTCTACCGCGACACGCGTGGCACGGTGGTCGCGCTCGAGGACCGCTGCTGCCACCGCGCGGCGCCGCTGCACCTGGGCCGCAAGGAAGGCGACTGCGTGCGCTGCATGTACCACGGGCTGAAGTTCGACCCCTCCGGCGCCTGCGTGGAGATTCCAGGCCAGGCGCAGATTCCGCCCAAGACCTGCGTGCGCAGCTACCCCGTGGTCGAGCGCAACAGGCTGGTCTGGATCTGGATGGGCGACCCGGCGCGCGCCCGCGCGGAGGACATCGTCGACTACTTCTGGCATGACTCGCCCGAGTGGCGCATGAAGCCGGGCTACATCCACTACCAGGCCAACTACAAGCTCATCGTCGACAACCTGCTCGACTTCACCCACCTGGCCTGGGTGCACCCCACCACGCTGGGCACCGGCAGCGCGGCCGACCTGAAGCCGAGGATCGAGCGCGACACCACCGGCAACGGCACGCTGACGATCAGCCGCTGGTACCTCGACGACGAGATGCCCAACCTGCACAAGTCGGTGGCGCGCTTCGAGGGCAAGGTCGACCGCTGGCAGATCTACCAGTGGTCGCCGCCGGCGCTGCTGCGCATGGACGCCGGCTCGGCACCTGCCGGCACCGGCGCGTCCGAGGGGCGCCGCGTGCCCGAGGCGCTGCAGTTCCGCCACACCTCGATCCAGACGCCCGAGACCGAGTCGACCACGCACTACTGGTTCTGCCAGGCGCGCAACTTCGAGCTCGACGACGCGGTGATGACGGAGAAGATCTTCTCCGGTGTCGTCGAGGCCTTCGAGGAGGACCGCCGCATGATCGAGGCGCAGCAGAAGGTGCTGAACCTCGTGCCCGGGCGGCCGATGATCCCGATCGCGGCCGACGCCGGGCTCAACCAGGCGCGCTGGCTGATCGACCGGATGCTGGCGGCCGAGGACGGCAAGGCGGGCGAGGCCCTTCGATGAGCGCCGAGATCGACGTCACCGTCAGCGCGGTGCGCGCCGTCGCGCGCGACGTGCTGGCCATCGAGCTGCGCCACAGGAGCGGCACGGCGCTGCCCGGCGCCGCGCCCGGCGCCCACGTCGAGGTGGCGCTGCCCAACGGCATGGTGCGCCAGTACTCGCTGATCGACGCGCTCGGCGCGGCCCATCAGGAGTGCTACACCATCGCCGTGGGCTGGGACGCCAACAGCCGTGGCGGCTCGCACTGGATCCACGAGAAACTGCGCGTGGGCCAGGCATTGCGGGTGAGTGCGCCGCGCAACCTGTTCGCGATGGACCCGCAGCACCGCCGCGTGCTGCTGCTGGCCGGTGGCATCGGCATCACGCCGATCTACGCGATGGCGCGGCACTGTGCCGCCCAAGGGCTCGACTGGACGCTGGTGGCCTGCGCGCGCTCGGCGCCGCGGCTGGCGTTCCTGGAGGAACTGCGGGCGCTGGCCGGGCCGCGGCTGCAGACCCACTTCGACGACGAGCGCGGCGGTCCGCTGGACCTGGCCGCCACGCTGGCGCCGCGCACGTGGGACGCCGTCTACGCCTGCGGGCCGGCGCCGATGCTGGACGCCGTCACCGCGGCCACCGCCGACTGGGCGCCGGGCAGCGTGCGCATGGAGCGCTTCAAGGCCCCCGAGACTGAATCGGGCGAGCGCCAGGCCTTCGACGTGGTGCTGCAGCGCTCGGGCCTGAGCGTGCGGGTGGAAGCCCGCGAGAGCGTGCTCGACGCCATCGAGCGTTCGGGCGTGAGCTACCCGTGGTCGTGCCGCGAAGGCATCTGTGGCACCTGCGAGGCCCCGCTGATCGAAGGCGAGGCCGAGCACCTGGACTTCGTGCTCACGCCCGAGGAGAAGGCGGCGCAGCAGCGAATGATGGTCTGCGTCTCGCGTTGCAAGGGCACGCGCCTCGTCCTCGACATCTGAAGGAATCGACATGGAAATGAACAGGAAGGTCGCCATCGTGACCGGTGGCGCCTCGGGCTTCGGTGCGGCCACGGCGCGCACGCTCGCCGCGCGCGGCGCTTCGGTGATGATCGCCGACCTCAATGCCGCAGGCGCCCGCGGCCTCGCGCAGGAGCTGGCCGCCGCGGGCTGCCGCACGGCGTGGGCGGTCTGCGACGTCGCCCGCGAGGCCGACTACCGTGCCATGGTCGACAAGACCCTGACCGAGCTGCAGGGCCTGGACATCGTGGTCAACAACGCGGGCACCACGCACCGCAACAAGCCTGCGCTGCAGGTCACCGAGGACGAGTTCGACCGCGTCTACCGGGTCAACCTCAAGAGCCTGTACTGGTCTGCGTACACCGTGCTGCCCCACTTCGTGCAGCAGGGGCGGGGCGTGATGGTCAACGTGGCCTCCACCACCGGCGTGCGGCCCGGGCCGGGGCTGACCTGGTACAGCGGCAGCAAGGCCGCGATGATCAACCTGACCAAGGGCCTGGCGCTGGAGTACGCGAAGTCTGGCGTGCGCATCAACGCCGTCAACCCGATGATCGGCGAGACCGCGATGCTGGCCGACTTCATGGGCATGGAGGACACGCCGGCCAACCGCGAGCGCTTCCTCTCCCGCATTCCGCTGGGTCGCTTCACCCGGCCCGCTGACGTGGCCTCGGCCGTGGCCTTCCTGGCCTCGGACGACGCCAGCTTCCTGACCGGCGTGTGCCTGGACGTCGACGGAGGACGCAACATATGAGCCCCGCTGCCTACCGCGCGCCCAGACTCCTGATCGCCGGCCAGTGGCGCGACGGCCGCCACGAGCGCCGGCAGCCCATCGTCGACCCGGCCGACGGCAGCGTGCTCGACGAGCTGACGCTGGCCGATGCACGCGACCTCGACGACGCGCTGCAGGCCACCGCGAAGGCCTTCGAGCACTGGCGACGGGTGCCTGCGCACGAGCGCTGCGCCCGGCTCGAGCGCGGCGTGGCACGGATGCGCGAGCGCACCGAGGAGATCGCGACCCTGCTCGTGCGCGAGCAGGGCAAGCCGCTGGCCGAGGCGCGCATGGAGTGCGCGATGGCGGCCGACCTGATCAAGTGGTACGCCGAGGAAGCGCGCCGCGTCTACGGCCGCCTCATTCCCGCGCGGCTGCCCGACAGCCGCATGGACGTGCTCAAGCTGCCGGTGGGCCCGGTGGCAGCGTTCTCGCCCTGGAACTTCCCGCTGGTGCTCTCGGCCCGCAAGATCGGCGGGGCGCTCGCTGCCGGCTGCTCCATCGTCGTCAAGGCCGCCGAGGAGACCCCGGCCAGCGTCGCGGCGATGGTCGACTGCCTGGCGCAGGAACTGCCCGAGGGCGCGCTGCAGCTCGTCTACGGCGTTCCCGCCGAGGTGTCGACCGCGCTGATCCAGTCGCCCGTGATCCGCAAGGTCACCTTCACCGGCTCGGTGCCGGTGGGCCGTCACCTGGCCGAACTCTCGGCACGGCACCTCAAGCGCATCACGCTCGAGCTCGGAGGGCACGCGCCGGTGATCGTCTGCGAGGACGCCGACATCCGGCGCACGGTGCAGATGATGGTCGGCCACAAGTTCCGCAACGCCGGCCAGGCCTGCCTGGCCCCGACGCGCTTCTTCGTCGCCCGCGCGCGCTACGGCGACTTCATCGACGCCTTCGCCGCGGCGAGCCGGTCACTCAAGCTGGGCCCTGGTCTGGATGCGTCGACCCAGATGGGCCCGGTGGCCAACGCGCGCCGCCAGGCCGCCGTGCAGGACCTGATCCGCCGCTCGGTGGAGCACGGTGCCCGCGCGGTGCGCGGCGACGCGCCCGAGGGCGGCTGCTTCGTCGCCCCGACCCTGCTGACCGACGTGCCCGTCGATGCACCAGCCATGCAGGAGGAGCCCTTCGGCCCGGTAGCCTGCGCCGTGCCCTTCGACAGCCTCGACGAGGCGATCGCGCTGGCCAACCGCAACGACTACGGCCTCGCGGGCTATCTGTTCACCGATTCGGCCCGCGCCATCCTGGCGGTCTCCCAGCGGCTGGAAGTGGGCAGCCTGGCCGTCAACGGCATCGGCGTGTCGGTGCCCGAGGCGCCCTTCGGCGGCGTCAAGGACAGCGGCTACGGCAGCGAGTCCGGCATCGAGGGCATGGAGGCCTTCCTCGACACCCGGTTCATGCACTACGTGGCGGCTTGAGCGGCGTGGTCCGCGGCCCGCAATGGCAGCAGATGGCGGCGGTGGATCATGGCGAGGGGCTCCGCCGGGAACGCGGGTGAACGACGATGCCATGGCCGCGGGAGCGTGCCGCCTTCGCGTCAGTCCGCGGCCAGCTGCAGCCGGCTGGGCTGCCGCTTCTCGATCGACCACTTCAGCAGGGCCGCGGTCCGGTACACGCCGTGCGCGAACTTGCCGTAGGGCATGGTGGCGAAGAACGCCATCACCGCGCCCAGGTGGATGCACAGCGCGACCGCCAACGCCGGCGTGGCCTTCAGCACCATCAGGGCCAGCCCGCTGCTGGCCACCAGGAAGAGCAGGGCGATGAAGGCGCGGTCCATCGGGCGCTGTGCAGGATCGACCTGCAGGGGATGCCTTCGACGGTTGAGCCACCACAAGCCCGCCGTCCCCACCACCAGACCGATGCCGCCCGCGGTGCCCAGCAGCTTGGGCAGGCTGGTGGGGGCATAGGGTGCGGACCAGCCCAGCAGGTAGTGGTACAGCGTGGCCACGCTGGTGGCCGCGAAGCACAGCATGAAGCCGTAGAACGTGAGGTGGTGGAAGCGCCGCCGTGCCAGCGTGAAGGCATCGTCCTCGTTGTTGCAGCCCTGGCCGTGCCCCCCGTCGAGGTAGCGCAGGGTCAGCACGTCGCGCGTGGCCTCTGCCATGGCTGGCGCGCTGGCCGGGCCCGGCTGCGATTCGCGCCAGAAGCGTCGCACGCCGATGGCCAGTGCGAGCACCGAGAACAGGAAGACGGGCGCGAACAGCGACACCATCGTGCCGTGCGGGAAGATCGCGTAGAAGCTGCCCGCCGGCGCCGGCCCCCAGAGCGAGCCCGTGCGCGCTGCCGCCAGCATCAGGAACAGGGCCAGGCCCACCGTGAGCGCCAGCGCCAGCGTCAGGCCGTTGCGCTCGTACAGGCGACCCAGCGGCGCTGGCCAGGCATGATCGGCGTAGGTCCTTGCACGCACCTGGGCCATGGCCCGCGGCACGTTGACGGCAAACTCGTGCGGCGGCGCGTACTGGCAGGCGTGCAGGCAGGCGCCGCACTGGTGGCACAGGTTGGCCAGGAAGTGTGCGTCCGCCGTGTCGAACTGCAGCCGGCGCGTCATGGCCGGGAACACGGCGCAGAAGCCCTCGCAGTAGCGGCAGGCATTGCAGATCTGCATCACGCGCGCTACCTCGGCGGCCTCGGCGGTGCCCAGCGGCAGCGGGGCGGCCGGCCCACCCTGTGCCAGTTCGGTGGCCTCGCGGGCCAGGGCTTCAAGCGTGCGCATGGCCCGCCTCCTTCCGTGCAGCGGTGGCTGCCTGCGCGCCGGCGATGCGGCCGAACGCCGTGCCGATGCTCATGCCGACACCCGCCGTGTAGCCCTGGCCCAGCACGTTGCCCGCCATCATCTCGCCGGCCACGAACAGGTTGGCGCTGGCCTGGCCGTCGAAGTGCACGGCGGCCGTCTCGTCGGTCTTCAGGCCGAGGTAGGTGAAGGTGACGCCTGGCTTGAGCGCGTAGCCGAAGAACGGCGGCGTGTCGATCGGCCGCGCCCAGTGGGTCTTGGCCGGCGTCAGGCCCTCGGTGTGGCAATCGTCCAGCGAGGTGTGGTCGAACCTGCCCACCCGGCAGGCGGCGTTGTAGCGGTTCAGGGTGTCCATGAAGGCGTCCTCGTCCAGCCCCAGTCGGCGCGCCAGGCCGGGCAGCGTGTCGGCCCGGGCACCCGGGAAGACCGGTGGCATGAAGCGCCCGATCGCCTTGGCGTCGATGATCGAATAGCCCACCTGCCCCGGCTGCTGCGCCACCAGCCGGCCCCAGATCGCGTAGCGCTTGGGCCAGAAGTCCTCGCCTTCGTCGTAGAAGCGCCGCGCATCGCGGTTCAGCACGATGCCCAGCGAGACGCAGTCGATGCGCGTGCAGATGCCACCGTCGTAGAGCGGCGCACGCGCGTCGATGGCCACCATGTGGGCCTGGGTCGGGTCACCGATGCGGTCGGCCCCGTGGTCGTCGAGCAGGTGGCGCAGCAGCACCCCGGTGTTGAAGCGCGTGCCGCGGATGAGGAAGTTCTCTGCGGGACGCTCGCCGCGCTCGTTGGTGCCCCAGACCTCGGACAGCCACTCGCGGTTGGACTCGAAACCCCCGGCCGCCAGCACGCAGGTGCGTGCCTCGATGCGCTGGCCGCGCGACCAGGCGGCCAGGAAGCGGCCGTCGCGAACCTCGATGCGGTCGACCGGCGACTCGTAGTCCACGCGCACGCCCATACGTTCCGCGCTGCGGTAGTACGCATTGACCAGCGCCTTGCCCCCGCCCATGAAGAAGGCGTTGGTGCGGGCGGTGTGCAGCGCGCCCGACAGCGAGGGCTGGAAGTGAACGCCGTGGCGTCGCATCCAGGGCCGGCAGGTGGCGGAGTCGCGGATCACCCGGCGCGCCAGCGCCTCGTGGGTCCGGCCGCCGGTCACCTTCAGCAGGTCTTGCCAGAACTCCTCTTCGGGATAGGCGTCGACCAGCACGTCCTGCGGCGCGTCGTGCATGCAGCGCAGGTTGCGGGTGTGCTGCGAGTTGCCCCCGCGCCACTCGCGCGGCGCGGCTTCCAGCAGCCGCACGGTGCACCCGGCCTCGGCGGCCGTCAGCGCGGCGCACAGGGCCGCGTTGCCGCCGCCGATCACCAGAACATCCACCATCGTGCGCCACCTTCCAGGCCCCGAAGGCCCAGCACTTGCCGATGGGGCAGTACTCTAGGCGGCGGCCGCGGCGGCGCCTAGGCAGCGCCGCGTGCGGGGGGTTTCACGATTCGTGAAGGGTCGTGCCTGGCCAGCGGTCGTCCTCGACCAGCCGGCACAGATCACCGGCGCGAACGGGCAGAGCACGAGAATGCCGTCTGCGCCGGTGCGCTCAGAACCACGCCAGCGGCGCGAGCACCAGGTTCGGCCAGGCCATGATCAGCCCGACCAGGATCAGGTTGCCCACGATGAAGGGCGCCACGCCGCGGTAGATGGTCCAGAGGTTGACGTCGGGCAGCAGCGACTTCACCGTGAAGACGTTCATGCCCACCGGCGGCGTGAGCATGCCCACCTCGATCATCACCACGACGAACACGCCGAACCAGATCGGGTTGACGCCCATCTCGACGGCCACCACCGTGAAGATCGGGGCGGTGAGCAGCAGCACGCTCATGCCCTCCATCACCGCGCCCAGGATGAGGTAGATCACCACCATCATCAGCAGCACGCCCAGCACCGAATAGCCGCTGCCGCGGATCATCTCGACGAGTTCGGCCGTCAGGCCCGACAGCGTCACGAAGTTGGCGAAGACCAGGGCGCCGAAGACGATGGCGAAGATCATCGCGGTGGTGGACGCGGTTTCCTTCAGGCACTCCAGCATGGTCATGATGCTCATCTTGCGCCGTGCCATCGCGATCAGCAGCGCGCCGGTGGCGCCGATGCCGGCGCACTCGGTGGCCGTGAAGACGCCGCCGTAAAGGCCGCCCATCACCAGTCCGAACAGCAGCAGCGTCGACCACACGCCCTTGAGCGCGAGGATGCGGCTGCGGATCGGCTGGCGCTCGCCGCGCGGGCCGAGGCTGGGGTTGAGTGCCACGCTGAGCCACACCGCGCCGAGGAACAGCAGCACCAGCAGCAGCCCCGGGATGATGGTGGCGATGAAGAGCTTGCGGATGTCGGTCTCGGTGATCAGGCCGAAGATCACCAGCGGCACCGAGGGCGGGATCAGCACGCCGAGCACGCCACCCGAGGCCACGGCCCCGGTCGACAGCCGGTCGTCGTAGCCGAGCCTGCGCATCGGCGGCATCGCGACCTTGGTCATGGTCGCCGCGGTCGCGATCGAGCTGCCCGAGATGGCGGCGAACAGCCCGCACGCGGCCACCGTCGCGTGGGCCAGGCCGCCCTTGAGGTGTCCGAGCCAGGCGTAGGCCGCATCGAAGAGTTCGCCGCTGATGTCGGCCTTGTGGACGAAGTAGCCCATCAGGATGAACATCGGCAGCACCGACATGCCGTAGTTGGACGCCGAGTCCATCACGATCTGTCCGACCATGAACAGCGCCGGCTCGAAGCCGCGCAGGTACGCGTAGCCGGCCACGCCGGACAGCAGCAGCGCGAACGCCAGGGGAACGCCCATGAACGCGAGCAGGAAGACGCCCGCGAAGCCGAGGAGTGCGACGGTCATGCTTTCTCTCCGTTGCCGGTCAGGCTGCGCCACGTCATCGCCGCCATCACGACGGTCGAGGTCGCGGCCAGTGCCGTGAGCGCGAAGCCCAGCGGCGCCTGCGGCAGGCCCAGCACCACGCTGGCCGCGCCGCCGTCCCAGTCCTCCCGGGCCTGCACGAGCAGCCGCCAGGTCAGCACGGCCAGCGCCAGCGTGCTGACGGCGTCGCACGCGGCCACGCGCACGGTGCGCGCCCATCCCTTGCGCTGGCTCTCGAACAGGCCGACGCTGACGTGCTGGCGCTGCCGCGTGACCAGCGGCAGCGCGGGCCTTGGACTAGAGCTCGTCGTAGACCGCCATGTTGCGCGCGAACGCTTCGCCGCTGAGCGAGCGGATGATGTCCTTGTCCCTGGCCGAGAGCGCGTCCCAGCGCTTCTTGCTCATGAACAGCACGAACGACGGTGCAGTCAGGTTGCCCGGCACGTCGGTGACGTGCTTCGCATAGGGCAGCGTCTTCAGACCGTCGGCGTCCGAGACCGAGTAGCCCACGAACGCGTCGACCGTCTTGCCGGAGACGACCTCGTAGCTGCGCGCTGCGGGCGCTGCCACGACGCCCGCGCCCGCCGCCTCGAGCACCTTGGCCGGCACCCCGGGCAGGCCGTAGATCTTCTGGCCCTTGAGGTCGGCGGTGGAGAGGATGGGCTTGTCCATTCCGAAGCTCACCCCCGGCGGCAGCACGAACATGGCCAGCACCTGCACGTCGGAGAGTTCGCCCGCCTTGGCGAAGTGGCGCTCGTAGGTGCGCCACAGCGCCATCGAGCTGCCGCGCGCGGTGGTGTTGACGAACGGCAGGTGAGCGACCTGGTTGAGCTTGACCTGCTCGGCCATCAGGCCGTGGAACTGGTAGGCCACGTCGAACACTCCCTTGCTCACGCTGGAGAGCTGCTGGTGCGGCGCGGCCAGGCTGTTGGGGGCGACGTCGATCTTCACGCGGCCTTCCGTTGCCGCCGTGACCTTCTCGGCCCAGGGCTTGATCACCACGCGAGTGACCGGGTGCTGCGGGGCCAGGAAGCTGTTCATCAGCAGCGTGGTGTTCTGCGCCTGAGCCGCCACCGGCAGCAGGGCGGCGACGGCCGCGGTCGTCAGCATGCGCTTGAGTTGCATGGTTGTCTCCTGTTGTAGTGAATCGATGAACGCCGATGTTAGGGAGCGCCTTTTTCCCCTTGGAAATCGGATTTGCGCTTCTGTGATCAGGAAGGCGGATAACTCAGGCACGGGAAGCGCCGCAGATCCGTGAAAACCCTGATGTTCGCGACGACGTTAAGTATCTACGCTGATCATCAGCATGCATATCATAGGCATACTGATTCCGTTCCGGAGATTCCCATGACTGCATTGACCGGCTCCCTTCCCGTGCTCGTCGCTGGCGGCGGCATCGGCGGCCTCGCCGCCGCGCTGGCGCTGGTGCGCCGCGGCTTCGCGGTCAAGGTGCTGGAGCAGGCGCCCGAGATCGGCGAGATCGGCGCCGGCATCCAGCTCGGCCCGAATGCGTTCTCGGCCTTCGACGCGCTGGGCGTCGGCGAGAAGGCCCGTGGCCGTGCCGTCTACACCGACTGCATGGTGATGCACGACGCCACCGACGAGAGCCTCGTCGGCCGCATCCCCACGGGCGAGGCCTTCCGCGCGCGCTTCGGCAACCCGTACGCGGTGATCCACCGTGCCGACGTCCACCTGAGCCTGCTCGAGGGAGCCCAGGAGACCGGCCGCGTGGAGTTCCAGACCTCCACCCGGGCCGAGCGCATCGAGCAGGACGATGCCGGCGTCACCGTCTTCGACCAGCACGGCCGTGCGCACCGCGGGGTGGCGCTGATCGGTGCCGACGGCGTGAAGTCGGTGGTGCGCCAGCAGTTCGTGGGCGACCCGGCGCGCGTGACCGGCCACGTCGTCTACCGCGCCGTGGTCGACCGCAAGGACTTCCCGGCCGACCTGCAATGGAACGCGGCCAGCCTCTGGGCCGGCCCCAACTGCCACCTCGTGCACTACCCGCTGCGCGGCGGCGAGCAGTACAACGTGGTCGTCACCTTCCACTCGCGCGAGCAGGAGGAGTGGGGCGTGCGCGAAGGCAGCAAGGAAGAGGTGCAGAGCTACTTCCAGGGCATCTCGCCGAAGGCGCGCCAGCTCATCGACCTGCCGAAGAGCTGGAAGCGCTGGGCCACCGCCGACCGCGAGCCGATCGGGCAGTGGAGCTTCGGCCGCGTCACCCTGCTCGGCGACGCCGCGCACCCGACCACGCAGTACATGGCGCAGGGCGCGTGCATGGCGATGGAGGACGGGGTGACGCTCGGCGAGGCCCTGCGCGTGCACGGCAACGACTGGGCCAAGGCGCTCGACCTCTACCAGCGCTCGCGCGTGGCGCGCACCGCGCGCATCGTGCTGAGAGCCTGAGAGTTTTTCTCGCCATCTTGGTAATTGGCATGCAACTGGCTAATCTTTGACCATGAGCGAACCCCAGCACCAAGGCGAGGCGCCGGTCGGCCTGTTCGAGGACCTGCCGGCAGT
>JBILNT010000032.1:0-26278 GCA_044374875.1 Rubrivivax sp. | reverse complement strand
GGCGTGCTCGGCGGCGCGCCCGACCATGTAGCCGGTGGTGTTCTGCAGGAAGACCAGCGGCGTGCCCGACTGGTCGCACAGCTGGATGAACTGCGCCGCCTTGGTGCTGCCCTGGGGCTGGATCGGCCCGTTGTTGCCGACGATGCCCACCGCGTGACCCTGGATGCGCGCGTGGCCGCAGATCGTGTCGGTGGCGTAGGCCGCCTTGAACTCGAGGAAGTCCGAGCCGTCGACGATGCGGGCGACGACCTCGCGCACGTCGTAGGGCTCGCGGTCGTCCGCGGGCACCACGCCCATCAGCTCCTCGGCCGGCAACAGGGGCTCGGGCGCGGCGGGCGGCGCGGGCACCAGGTCCCAGGGCAGCTTGTCGACGACTTCGCGCGCCAGCGCGATGGCGTGGGCGTCGTTCTCGGTCAGGTACTCGCCCAGGCCGGTGATCGAGGCGTGGGTCTCGGCGCCGCCGAGCTCCTCGTCGGTGGCGTCCTCGCCGATGGCGGCCTTCACCAGCGGCGGGCCGGCGAGGTAGATGCTCGAGCGTCCGCGCACCAGCACCACGTAGTCCGACAGCCCCGGCAGGTAGGCGCCGCCGGCGGTCGACGAGCCGTGCACCACCGCGATCTGCGGGATGCCCATCGCCGACATCCGCGCCTGGTTGGCGAAGGTGCGGCCGCCGTCGACGAAGATCTCGGCCTGGTACATCAGGTTGGCCCCGCCGGACTCGACCAGCGCGATCAGCGGCAGCTTGTTCTCTCGCGCCAGCTCCTGGGCACGCAGCGCCTTCTTCAGGCCCATCGGCGCCACGGTGCCGCCCTTGACGGCGCTGTCGTTGGCCGAGATCAGCACCCGCTTGCCGGCGACCACGCCGATGCCGACGATCGAGCCGCCGCCCATCACGCTCTTCTTGCCGTCGTCGTCGTGCATCCCCAGGCCCGCGAGGGTGGAGAGCTCGAGGAACTCGCTGCCGCGGTCGATCAGGCGCGCCACGCGCTCGCGCGGCAGCAGCTGCCCCCGCTTCTCGAACTTCTCGCGTTTGCTCTCGCTTTCGGCCACCACCTTGGCCTCGAGCGCACGCACCTCCGCCAGGCGTTCGTGCATGCGCCGCGCGTTGGCCTCGAAGGCGGGCGACTTCGGGTTCAGCGTGCTGCCGAGCGCAGGCATCTCAGGCGCCCTTCAGCACGGCCGGGGTCGTCGCGCGGTGGAAGCCCTCGAAGGGCGTCGATCGTGCCTCGGGGCCGAGCGGGAAGATGTCGCTGCCCAGCGAGGCGCCGCCGTCGATCTGCACCGTCACGCCGGTGACGAAGGCCGCCGCTGGCGAGAGCAGGAAGGTGATGACCCCGCTGACCTCCGCCTCCAGCCCCATGCGTCGCATCGGCACGCTGCCCTTCAGGCGCTTGATGATGGGCTGCATCGCCGGGCCGTAGGTGTCCATCCCGCTGGAGGCGATCCAGCCCGGCGCCACCGCATTGACGCGCACCCCCGCGTGGGCCCACTCGAAGGCGGCGGTCATCGTCAGGTTGCTCATCCCGGCGCGCGCCGCGCCGCTGTGGCCCATGCCGGGCATGCCGTTGCGGAAGTCGGCCGTCATGTTGACGATGGCACCGCCGTGCTGCTGCATGCACTGGCTGAACAGCTCGCGCATCATCAGGAAGCCGCCGGTGAGGTTGTTGGCCACCACGGCGTCGAAGCCGCGCTTGCTGATCGCCATCAGTGGCGCAGGGAATTGCCCGCCGGCGTTGTTGACGAGGCCAGCCACCGGGCCGTGCTTCGCGATCACCCCGGCGACGGCGGCCTTCACGGCTTCCTCGTCGCGGATGTCGAAGGCCACCGTGTCGCAGCGGCCGCCGTCCTCGACGATCTCGGCGGCGACGCGGTCGAGCTTGTCCTGCGAGCGCCCGCTGATGACCACCTGCGCGCCCAGCGACGCCAGTTCGTGCGCGACACAGCGCCCGATGCCGCTGCCGCCGCCGGTCACCCACGTCACCTGCCCGCCGAACAGCCCGGGGTGGAAGACGCTGGCATAGCGGCCGGCGGGGTGGGCAGGGTGGGCGGGCGGGGCGGTGTCCATCGGGTCTCCGGCACGGCGCCGCAAGGCGCACTGGCGATGGCGTATTAGGCGCAAGGGTGACGTTAACGTCAACGGGCTGACAGCTAGGTGATTACGAGCATCCCTGCGTGAGGTGTCGTCGCTATGCTGTCTGTCAGTTTCATGGCCCGATGCCCCTCGCGGCCGGCCGCGATTCGAAGCAAGACTCGAGAGGACCCTTCGATGGACATGCAAGCCTGCACCGAGACCCTGCGCGCCAAGGTGGGCGACAGCAGCGGCCTGGGTGCCACCCTGAAGTTCGACTGCGGCGCCGACGGCGTGGTGGTGATCGACGGCCGTGCGACCCCCAACACCGTCGACAACGTCGACCGCGAGACCGACTGCACGGTCGCCATCACCCGCGAGAACCTGGTCGCGCTGCTGACCGGCGAGCTCGAGCCGGCCACCGGTTTCATGATGGGCAAGTTCAAGGTCTCGGGCGACATGAGCGTCGCGTTGAAGCTGCAGCGGGTGGTGTGATGCCTTCGGCGGCGCAGCAGCCGGCTCCGCCACGGCGGCGCGCCTCGGCGCAGCCGGCGTCCTCGGTGCCCAGCGCGCGGGAGGTCGTTGCGTCGCACCACCAGGACGACACCGGCGAGCTCTTCGGCATCGCCGAACTCTGCGCCGAGTTCGGCATCACGCTGCGCACCATCCGCTTCTACGAGGCCAAGGGGCTGCTCAGCCCGCGGCGCATCGGCGGCACGCGGGTCTACACGCGGCGCGACCGCGCGCGCCTGGCGCTGATCCTGCGCAGCAAGGCCATCGGGGCAACGCTCGCCGAGATCAAGCACTACCTCGACCTCTACGGCGCCGGCGGCGAAGGGCGGGTGCAGCAGATGCACTACGTGCTCGAGCGCACCGACGCCGCGATCCGCGACCTCGAGGCGCGGCGGGCGCACATCGACGCCACGCTGGCCGAGCTGCGCATCATCAACGCCACCGTCAAGCAGGCGCTGTCCGCGCGCAAGGGCGTGTAGGTCGCCCGGCGCGCCAGTCCCGCCCGACGACCCCGGCCGAACCCACAGAGCCCGAGAAGAGCGCATGGCGCAGCCGAGCTTCCCGTCACGGTGATGACCGACGAACGCCTGATGCTGCAACAGTCGGTCGCTCGCGGCATCCCCCGGCGCTGGATGCCGCGAGGGGCGGAGTTGCGCCAGGCTGGCTCGGTGCCGCCCGCGGTCCGGCGCGACGCCGGCACCCAAGGCTGCACGATGGAATACCCGATCGCCGAGTCATGCGTGGACGCCCGCGTGCAGCGCATCCACGGCGGCACCAACGAGATCATGAAGGAGCTCGCCGCGCGCTTCATGTGACTGTGACGCGCGGGCGGGCCGACTTCCCGAGGAGAGATCCGATGAGCGATGCCTACATCTTCGACCACGTGCGCACGCCGCGCGGCAAGGGCAAGAAGGACGGGTCCCTGCACCAGGCCACTCCCGTGTGGCTGCTGCGCACGCTGCTGCAGGCGCTGGCCGACCGCCATCGCCTGGACACCTCGCTGGTCGACGACGTCGTGCTCGGTTGCGTCACCCCGGTGGGCGAACAGGGCGCCGACATCGCGCGCACGGCGGTGCTCGACGCCGAGTGGGCGCAGACGGTGGCCGGCGTCACGCAAAGCCGCTTCTGCGCCAGCGGGCTGGAGTCGGTGAACCTTGCGGCGGCGAAGGTGAAGAGTGGCTGGGAGGACCTGGTCGTCGCTGGCGGCGTCGAGAGCATGAGCCGCTGGGCCATGGGCAGCGACGGCGGTGCCTGGTTCATGGACCCGCGCATCAACCAGAAGCTCGGCTTCGTGCCGCAGGGCGTGGGGGCCGACCTGATCGCCACGCTCGAGGGCTGGGATCGCGGCGACGTCGATGCCTTCGCGCTGCGCTCGCACCAGCGCGCCGCCGCGGCGCGCTCCGAGGGTCGCTTCGCCCGAAGCATCGTGCCCGTGCACGACATCGCCGGGCTGCCGATGCTGGCCGAGGACGAGACCATCCGCGCCAATGCCAGCCTCGAGGCGATGGCCAGGCTCGAACCCTCGTTCGCGATGATGGGCCAGATGGGCTTCGACGCCACCGCGCTGCGCAAGTACACGACCGTCGAGCGCATCCGCCACGTGCACCACGCCGGCAACTCGTCGGGCATCGTCGACGGTGCGGCGCTGATGCTGGTGGGCAGCGCCGAGGGCGGGGCCCGCGCCGGGCTGCGCCCGCGGGCCCGCATCCGCGCCGCGGCCGTGATCGGCTCCGAGCCCACCATCATGCTGACCGGGCCCACGCCGGCCTGCCGCAAGGCGCTGGCCAAGGCCGGGATGGCGGCCCGCGACGTCGACCTCTGGGAGATCAACGAGGCCTTCGCCGTCGTGCCGATGAAGACCGCGCGCGACCTCGGCGTCGACCTCGACCGCGTCAACGTCAACGGCGGCGCCATCGCGATGGGGCACCCGCTGGGCGCCACCGGCTGCATCATCCTCGGGACGCTGCTCGACGAGCTGGAGCGGCGCGACCTCGCCACCGGCTGCGCCACGCTGTGCGTCGGCGGCGGCATGGGCATCGCCACGATCATCGAGCGCGTCTGACCGCGGTCAGCGTCGGCCGGCCGCGACGCGGCCAGCACCGGATGGAGACTTCCTCATGAGCAAGAGCGCAATCAACCTCGAAGTCGACGACGACGGCATCGCCATCGCGACGATGGACCTGCCGGGCCGGCCGATGAACGTCGTCAACGACGAGCTGATGACGGCGCTGGCGGCCGTGGTCGACCGGCTGGTCGGCGACCCCGCGGTCAAGGGCCTGGTGCTGGCCTCGGGCAAGGCCGACTTCTGCGCCGGCGGCGACATCGACCGCATCTCGCGGCTCGAGAGCGCCCAGCAGGCCTTCGACGCGACGATGCAGATGAAGGCCGTGCTGCGCCGCCTGGAGACCGCCGGCAAGCCGGTGGTCGCCGCGATCACCGGCCACGCCCTGGGCGGCGGCCTCGAGATCGCGCTGGCCTGCCACGCCCGCATCGTGCTCGACGACCCCCGTCTCAAGCTCGGCCAGCCCGAGGTCAAGCTCGGCCTGTTGCCCGGCGGCGGCGGCACCGTGCGGCTGCCTCGCCTGGTGGGCATCCAGACGGCGCTGCAGATCATGGCCGAGGGCAACGACATCGCGCCGGCGAAGGCGGCGGGCATGGGCCTCGCGACCGAACTCGCCCCCACGTCCGGCGAGGTGCTCGCCCGCGCCCGCGCCTGGGCGCTGGCCAATCCGCGCGCCAGGCAGCCCTGGGACCAGCCGAAGTTCCGCTTCCCCGGCGGCGACTCGCGCGCGCCGGCCGTGGCGCAGATGTTTTCCATCGGCCCCTCGGTCGCCAGCGCCAAGAGCTGGGGCAACTACCCCGCGATCACGCACATCATGAGCAGCGTGTTCGAGGGCGGCCTGCTCGACTTCGAGGCCGCCAGCGTCGTCGAGAGCCGCTACTTCGCCGCCTGCGCGATGTCGCAGGAAAGCCGCAACATGATCGGCACGCTGTGGTACCAGCTCAGTGCCATCAAGAAGGGCGCGTCGCGGCCTGCCGGCGTCGCCCCCTCGAAGGTGCGCAAGCTCGGCATCCTGGGCGCGGGGATGATGGGCGCGGGCATCGCCTACGTCTCCGCGAAGGCCGGGATCGACGTCGTGCTGCTCGACACCACGCTGGAAGCCGCCGAGCGGGGCAAGGCCTACTCCCAGGGGCTGCTCGACAAGGCCGTGAAGAAGGGCCGCAGCACCCCCGAGAAGCGCGATGCGCTGCTCGCGCGCATCGCGCCGACCACCGACTACGCGATGCTGGAAGGGTGCGACCTCGTCATCGAGGCCGTGTTCGAGGACCGCGCCATCAAGGCGGACGTCACCCGCAAGGCCGAGGCCGTGATCCCGGCGTCGGCCGTCTTCGCGTCGAACACCTCGACGCTGCCGATCACCGGGCTGGCGCAGGCCAGCGTGCGGCCGGCGAACTTCGTCGGCCTGCACTTCTTCAGCCCGGTCGACAAGATGCCGCTGGTGGAGATCATCGTTGGCGAGAAGACCTCCGACGAGACGCTGGCGCGCGGCTTCGACTACGTGCTGCAGATCGGCAAGACGCCGATCGTCGTCAACGACAGCCGCGGCTTCTACACCAGCCGCGTCTTCGGCACCTACGTGATGGAAGGCATCGCGATGCTCGAGGAGGGCGTGCACCCGCGCAGCATCGAGGTCGCCGGGCTGCAGGCCGGCATGCCGATGCCGCCGCTGGCGCTGCAGGACGAGGTCAGCCTGTCGCTGGGCCTGCACGTCGCCGAGCAGACGCGCAGGGACATGGCGGCCGAAGGCAAGCCCTATGACGAGCACCCGGGCATGAGCGTGGTGCGCGAGCTGTGCGCGATCGGGCGCATCGGCCGCAAGGCCGGCAAGGGCTTCTACGACTACGGCGACGACGGCAAGCAGCTCTGGCCCGACCTGGTGAAGCTGTACCCGCCGGCCGCCGAGCAGCCGCCACAACGCGAGCTGATCGACCGCCTGATGTTCGCGCAGGCCAACGAGGCGGCGCGCTGCCTCGACGAGCGCGTGCTGCGCTCGGTGGCCGACGGCAACATCGGCTCGATCTTCGGCTGGGGCTTCGCGCCTTTCCACGGCGGTGCGCTGCAGTTCATCAACGCAATGGGCACGAAGGCCTTCGTGGCCCGCGCCCGTGAACTGGCGGCGCGTCACGGCGCGCGCTTCGAGCCGGCGGCCGGGCTGGTGGCGCTGGCCGAGCACGACGGCTCCATCGCCGACCCGCGGTGAGCGCCGCCGCGCGCGACGCCCCCGTCGCCGCCCCGCGCTTCGACCGCCTCGACGCGCTGCGGGCCGCGGCCATCCTCTGGATGGCCGCGTTCCATTTCGCCTTCGACCTCAACCATTTCGGCCTGCTCGAGCCGCGCGAGGACTTCTATCGTGACCCCTTCTGGACTGGCCAGCGCACCGCCATCGTCAGCCTGTTCCTGTTCTGCGCCGGAATCGGGCAGGCCTGCGCGCTCGACGCCGGGCAGAGCTGGGCGCGCTTCTGGCGCCGCTGGGCCCAGGTGGCAGGCTGCGCGGTGCTGGTGAGCCTTGGCTCGGCGCTGATGTTTCCGCGCAGCTGGATCAGTTTCGGCGTGCTGCACGGCATTGCCGTGATGCTCGTCGTGGCCCGCCTGGCCGCGCCGATGGGCCGCTGGCTGTGGCCGCTGGGCCTGCTGGCCGTGCTGCTCCCGCAGTGGTGGCAGCACCCGTTCTTCGATGCCCGCGCCACGAACTGGCTCGGGCTCGTCACCCGCAAGCCCGTGACCGAGGACTACGTGCCGGTGCTGCCCTGGCTGGGCGTGATGCTCTGGGGCCTGGCCGCCGGGCAATGGCTGCTGGCGCACCGCCGCGCGGTGCTCGCCGGGCCGCTGGCGCCCGGCCTGCGGCCGCTGGCCGTTCTCGGGCGCTGGTCGCTGAGCTTCTACATGGTTCACCAGCCGGTGCTGATCGGCGGCATCCTGGCGGCGACGTTCCTGAAGGGGCTGGCCGGCTGACCGCTACCATCGGCGCATGAGCAGCAAGGTTCTCTTCGGCTTCCACGCCGTCACGGTACGCCTGAAGACGGCGCCGCAGTCGGTGCTCGACGTGCACGTCGATGCCACGCGCCGCGATCAGCGCATGCGCCAGTTCGTCGAGCGCGCGCAGGCCGCCGGCGCCCGCATCGTCGACAGCGACGACGAGCGGCTGACGCGCCTGGCCGGCAACGCGCGCCACCAGGGTGTGGTGGCGCGAGTCGATCCGCTGGTCGCTGCGCGCTCGCTCGACGACGTGCTCGATGCCGTCGAAGCCCCGCCGCTGGTGCTGGTGCTCGACGGCGTCACCGACCCGCACAACCTCGGTGCCTGCCTGCGCGTGGCCGACGGCGCCGGGGCGCACGCCGTCGTCGCGCCCAAGGACCACGCCGTCGGCCTCAACGCCACCGTGGCCAAGGTCGCCAGCGGCGCCGCCGAAACGGTGCCCTACCTGATGGTGACCAACCTGGCGCGCACCCTGGGCGAACTCAAGGAGCGCGACATCCGCGTCATCGGCCTGGCCGACGACGCCCCGCGCACGATCCACGACCTCGACCTGACCGGCCCGGTGGCGCTGGTGATGGGTGCCGAGGGCCCGGGCCTGCGGCAGCTGACCCGGCGCACCTGCGACGAGCTCGCCAGCATCCCGATGAGCGGGGCCGTGGAGAGCTTGAACGTCTCGGTCGCCTCGGGCGTATGCCTCTACGAGGCGCTGCGCCAGCGACGTGCGAAGACGGCCGGCTGAGTCGGGCTCGCGACGGCTGAACCGGGCCGAAGGGCGCCGCGCCCTCGTTACACTGCCGGCCGTCCACAGCCTGCCGCCCTCGCCGCCATGCCCGTCATCGCCGTTGCCCACCCTCTCGTCCGTCACAAGGTCGGCCTGCTCCGCGAAGTCGACATCTCGACGAAGAAGTTCCGCGAGGTCACGGGCGAACTGGCCCGTCTGCTGGCCTACGAAGCCACGGCCGACTTTCCGCTCGAGAAGACCACGATCGACTGCTGGAGCGGCCCGACGGAGGTAGAGCGCATCGCCGGCAAGAAGGTCACCGTGGTGCCCATCCTGCGCGCCGGCCTGGGCATGCTCGACGGCGTGCTCGACATGATCCCGAACGCCAAGGTCAGCGTGGTGGGCCTGTCGCGCAATCACGAGACGCTGCAACCCGAGCACTACTTCGAGCGCTTCGTCGGCCATCTCGACGAGCGCACCGCGCTCATCGTCGACCCGATGCTGGCCACCGCCGGCTCGATGATCGCCACCGTCGAGCTGCTCAAGAGCCGTGGCTGCCGCGACGTTCGCGCCCTCGTGCTGGTGGCGGCGCCGGAGGGCATCGCGGCGCTGGAGAAGGCCCACCCTGACGTGCGCTGCTGGACGGCCGCCATCGACAGCCACCTCAACGAGGTCGGCTACATCATTCCCGGTCTGGGCGACGCGGGCGACAAGATCTTCGGCACCAAGTAGGGCGCGCTCGTCAGCGGCGGGGTGCGTGGCCCATGCGCCGTGCCAGCCAGGCCGACAGGGCGATGGCTGCGGCCATCCATGCCAGCGATGCCCATGGCAGGGGCGCGTAGCCCGCGGTGGCCATCAGCGCGCCGCCCCCGGCCGCGCCGATGGCCTGTCCGAGGTAGATCGCCGAGGTGTTGAGCGCCATCAGCGCCGGGGCCAGGTCCGGCGCGGCCACGCCGAGCCGGGCCTGCTGTGCGGAGTTCGACGAGAAGCAGCCCAGCGCCCAGGGCACCAGCACCACCGCCATGGACCACGCGCCCGCGGCCAGCGGCCACGCCGCCATCGACAGCGCCATTGCCACCAGCATCGCGGTCACGCAGGTGGCGGGGCCGAGACGGTCGATCCAGCGCGCCAGCAGCAGGTTGCCGACCAGGCCGAAGGCGCCGAACCAGAAGAACAGTGCACTGACCGTGGCCGCATCGACCTGCAGCACCTGGCGGTAGTAGGGCGCGAAGTAGGAGAAGAGGGTGAACTGGCCGGCCCCGCTGAGCACGGTCACCAGCACCACGCCCATCAGCAGCGGGTGCGTCAGCACGTGCTGCCAGTCCTGGCGCGACAGCGAGGGCGGTCGGATGCCGGCAGGCATGGTTCTGTGCACCGCCACCGCCGCCACGGCCGAGAGCAGCGCCACCAGCGCGAACGCCCAGCGCCAGCCGAAGGACTCGCCGATGTAGCTGTGCATCGGCATGCCCAGCACCGACGCCACCGACCAGCCGAGGAAGATGAAGGCGATGGCGCGTCCGCGCTCGGCAGGCGGCAGCATCGCGCTGATGGCGGCAGCGGCCTGCGGCGTGAACACGGCCGCCCCCAGCACCGACAGCGCCCGCACCGGCAGCAGGGCGGCGAAGCTTGGCATCAGCGCGGCCAGCAGGTGGCCGGCGGCGTACCAGGCCAGCGACATCACGAGCAGCGTGCGGCGGTCCCAGCCGGCCAGGGCCGCGGCCAGCACCGGGGCGCCCACGCCCATCATCACCGCGGCGGCCGTGATGAGCTGGCCACCCAGGGCCACCGAGGTCCCGAGCGAGCGTGTGAGGTCGTTGAGCGAGCCGGCCACGACCATCACGCCGCAGCCGATCGCGAAGTTGCCCGCCAGCAGCGCGAACTGCGTGGCTCGCGTGCCCGCCGCAATCCTGGTCACCGCGAGCCCGTTCGCAGGACCTTCAAGGCGTCGGGGTTGACGATGTTCGTCGGGTTGTTGGAGATGAAATTGACGACGTTGTCGAAGGCGGCACCGAAGTACAGCTCGTAGCTGTCGAGCTCGACGTAGCCGATGTGCGGCGTGCACACCGCGTTCTCCAGCCGCAGCAGCGGGTGACCCTGCAGGATGGGCTCGCTCTCGAAGACGTCGACCGCTGCCATCCCCGGTCGCCCGCGGTTGAGCGCCGACACGAGTGCGTTCTCCTCGACCAGTTCGGCGCGCGAGGTGTTGACGAACAGGGCCGTCGGCTTCATGCGTCCCAGGTCGTCGGAGCCTACGATGCCGCGCGTGGCATCGTCGAGCCTCAGGTGCACGGTCACGACGTCGGAGCTGGCGAAGAAGTCGTCGCGCGAGGGCGCGGCCTGGTGGCCGTCGGCCACGGCGCGCTCGCGCGAGGCCTCGCTGCCCCAGACCTGGACATCCATGCCGAACGCGCGGCCGTAGCCTGCCACCAGCTGGCCGATCTTGCCGTACCCCCAGATGCCGAGGGTCTTGCCCCGCAGCACCATGCCGACGCCGAAATTGGGCGGCATCGATGCCGCCTTGAGGCCCGACTGCTGCCACGCACCGTGCTTGAGGTTGCCGATGTACTGCGGCAGCCGCCGCATTGCGGCCATGATCAAGGCCCAGGTCAGCTCGGCCGGCGCCACCGGCGAACCCACCCCTTCGGCCACGGCGATGCCCAGCCGCGTGCAGGTCTCCACGTCGATGTGCGAGCCGACGCGGCCGGTCTGCGAGATCAGCTTGAGCCGCGGCAGCTTCTCCAGCAGGGCGCGCGGGAAATGGGTGCGCTCGCGGATGAGCACGAGCACGTCGGCGTCGCGCAGGCGAACCGAGAGCTGGCCGATGCCCTTGACCGTGTTGGTGAAGACCTTGGCGTTGAGCGGCTCGAGCCGCTGGGCCGCGCGAAGCTTGCGGACGACGTCTTGATAGTCGTCGAGGATGATGACGTTCACGGGGGTGGATTCTGCCGTGTCTGCCGGACACGGGCGCCAGGAGCGGCATCACGGCCTGGCGCGCCCGCGAAATCCAGGCGGCGCGCGCTCGGGTCAAGCGGTGGGCCGAGCCACCGCGGCGGGTGTCACGCCGATGTCTTCGGCAGCCCCCGGCTGCGGTTCACGAGCCACACCAGCGACAGCATCAACGGCACCTCGACCAGTACGCCCACCACGGTGGCCAGGGCGGCGCCGGAGTCCAGGCCGAACAGCGAGATCGCCACCGCCACCGCGAGTTCGAAGAAGTTCGACGTGCCGATCAGGCAGGCCGGTCCGGCGATCTCGTGCGGCAGCTTCAACCAGCGCGCGCCCAGCCAGCCCAGCGCGAAGATGCCGTAGGTCTGCAGCACCAGCGGCACCGCGATCATCCCGATCACCAGGGGCTTGTCCACGATGGTGCGCGCCTGGAAGCCGAACAGCAGCACCACGGTGGCGACGAGCCCGACGATCGACCATGGCTTGAGGGCGGCCACCAGGTCCGGCACCGCCCGCGCGCCGCGGCCGCGCAGCAGGCGCCGCGTGCCCATGCCCGCGGCCAGCGGCAGCACGACGTAGAGCGCGGTGGCCAGGACCAGCGTTTCCCAAGGCACGGCGATGTCCGTGACGCCGAGCAGCAAGGCTGCGATCGGCGCGAAGGCGACGACCATGACCAGGTCGTTCACCGACACCTGCACGAGGGTGTAGCTCGCGTCACCCCTCACGAGCTGGCTCCACACGAACACCATCGCCGTGCAGGGCGCGACCCCGAGCAGGATCATTCCGGCGATGTATTCGCTGGCCGACCGCGGGTCGACCCAGGCCGCGAACAGGTGCTCGAAGAACAGCACCCCGAGCGCGGCCATCGTGAAGGGCTTGACCAGCCAGTTGATCACCAGGGTGAGGGCCAGGCCCCGCGGCCTGCGGCTCACGTCCTTCACGGCGCTCCAGTCGATCTGGAGCATCATCGGGTAGATCATCACCCAGATGAACAGCGCGACGACGAGGTTGACGTGCGCCACTTCGAGCGTCGCGATGGTCTGGAATGCTCCCGGCGCCAGCAGCCCGAGGCCCACGCCGCAAGCGATGCCCAGGGCCACCCAGACGGTGAGGTAGCGCTCGAAGACCCCCAGGTGTGCCTGGCGTGCCTCTCGCGGGCGCCGTATGTCGTCCGGCATCGTGCTACCGGGTGCCGATGTCCCGGATCTCGCGCTGGATGGCAAGCCGGTCGAGCTTCTCGATGGGCAGCGCGAGCATCAGTTCGATGCGACGCTTGAGGGTCACCGCGGTGTCCCGGAACACCTTGGCCTTCTGCTCGTCGGTGCCCTCGTGCAGTGTCGGGTCGGCGACACCCCAGTGCGCCGTCATTGGCTGGCCGGGCCACACGGGGCAGACCTCCCCCGCCGCCTTGTCGCAGACCGTGAACACGAAGTCGAGCTCGGGGGAGCCGGGCCGCGCGAACTCCTCCCAGGCCTTGCTGCGACAGCCCTCGGCGGGAATGTGCATCGCCGACAGGGTCGAGAGTGCGAACGGGTTGACCGCCGGACCAGGATGGCTACCGGCGGACCAGGCCTTGAAGCGGCCCCGGGCCAGGCTGTTCAGGATGCCCTCGGCCATGATCGATCGCGCCGAGTTGTGCGTGCACACGAAGAGCACGTTGTAGACCTTGTCGTTCACGGAGTGCTCCTGAGGTGGGCGCATTCGCTGCCGTCAGCTTCTCAGCGGCCTGGCCGTGCGCCGGGTTGCGCGGCCGCGGCCTGCGGCGTGGCGCCGGGTTGGTGCTGAACCTGCTGCACGCGCGCCGGCAGGGCCAGCGTGACCAGCCAGCACGCAAGCAGCATCAGCGCCGAACCGGCGAGCGACCACGCCAGGCCGCCCCACTGGTAGAGCAGGCCGGACATCAGCGTGCCGAGGAAGCGGCCCAAGGCATTGGCCGCGTAGTAGAAACCGACGTCCTCGGCCGCCTTCTCGGAGCCGGCGTACGCCAGCACCAGGTAGGAGTGCACCGAGGAGTTGATCGCGAAGGCGAAGCCGAACACGCCGAGTCCGGCGACCACGACCCACTCGAGGTTCGGCACTTCGGCCAGCACCAGGCCGGCCAGCACGACGGGCACCAGCGCGAGCAGGGCCGACCACAGGCGCGCCGCGGGAACCTCGGCGCTCAGGCCGTCTTCGCTGCGCCGGACGATCGCTGGCGCCAGTGCCTGCACCGCGCCGTAGCCGATGGTCCACAGCGCGAGGAACCCCCCGACCATCGTGAAGTTCCAGCCAGCCGAATAGAGGAACACCGGTACGCCGACCACGAACCAGACGTCGCGCGCGCCGAACAGCGCCACGCGGGCCGCGGCGAGCAGGTTGATGCCGCGGTTCTTGGCGAAGAGCTCCTTCGCCGACTTCGAGGCCTTGCTCCTGCCCATCAGCCGCGGCACGAACGCGAGGACGCCGACGAAGACCAGCGAAAGCAGCGCAGCCATGGCCCAGAGCGCATGCTGGAAGCCGACCGTCTGCAGCAGCACGCCACCGAGGAAGAAGCCGACGCCCTTCATTGCGTTCTTGCTGCCGGTGAAGAAGGCCACCCACTTGAAGAGTCTTCCCGAGGCCTCGCCGGCGGTGATCTTGATCGCGGACTTGCTGGCGGTCTTCGTGAGGTCCTTGGCAACGCCGCAGACACCCTGGGCGATCACGACCCACGCGACCGACAGCGCCACCGTCCACGAAGGCGACAGCGCCGACAGCAGCAGGAAGCCGCTGATCTGCGTGGCCAGGCCGACGGCGAGCATGCGGGCGATGCCGTAGCGCGTGGCCAGCCAGCCGCCGATCAGGTTGGCGACCACGCCCATCGCTTCGTACAGCAGGAACAGGAAGGCCAGCGTGAAGGGCGAGTAGCCGAGCCGGTAGAAGTGCAGCAGCACCAGCATGCGCAGCGCGCCGTCGCTGAGGGTGAAGCCCCAGTACGCTGCGGTGACGATGGCGTAGTTGCGGGTGCCCGGGCTCATCACAGGCGGCTCAGATGCCTCGACGCTGCATGTGGCAGGCCAGGTCGACCATTCGGCAGGCGTAGCCCATCTCGTTGTCGTACCAGGCGTAGACCTTGAGCAAGGTGCCGTCGGTGACCATCGTCGAGGGCGCGTCGACGATCGAACTGCGGGTGTCGCGCGCGTAGTCGGCGCTGACGAGCGGGCGCTCCTCGTAGCCGAGGATGCCGGCCAGCGCCCCGCGGGCGGCCTGGGCGAAGAGGGCGTTGACCTCCTTCGGCGTGGTCTCGCGCCGCAGTTCGAACACGCAGTCGGTCAGCGACGCGTTGAGCACCGGCGCGCGCACGGCGTGGCCATCGAGCCTGCCCTTCAGTTCGGGATAGATCAGCGCGATGGCAGTCGCGCTGCCGGTGGTCGTGGGCGCCAGGCTGAGCATCGCGCTGCGCGCGCGGCGCAGGTCCTTGTGCGGCGCGTCGACCACCAGGTTGGTGTTGGTCGGGTCGTGGATGGTGGTGATCTGGCCGTGGCGGATGCCGATCGCCTCGTGCACGACCTTGACCACCGGCGCCAGGCAGTTGGTGGTGCAGGAGGCGGCCGTCACGATGCGGTGGCGCGCCGGTTCGTACAGGTGTTCGTTGACACCCACCACGATGTTGAGCACGTCGCCCACCTTCACCGGTGCGGCGACGATCACCCGCTTCGCGCCGCGATCGAGGTGGCCCTGCAGGGTCTCCGGGGTCAGGAACCTGCCGGTGCACTCGAGCACGACGTCGACGCCGGCATCGCCCCAGGGAATCTCGGCGGCGGTGGCGTGCGACGAGAAGCCCAGCCTCTGTTCGCCGATACGGATCGCCGAGTCGCCCTCGGCGGCGATCTGCTGGCGCCAGCGGCCCTGGACGCTGTCGAACTCGAGCAGGTGCGCGGTCGCGCTGGCGCCCCCCTTCAGTTCGTTGAGGTGCACCACCTCCAGCCGGTTGCCTGCGCGGGGGTCGTCCGCGGGGCGCTGGGCCGCGCCCAGGGCAGCGCGCAGGGCGAGGCGTCCGATGCGCCCCATGCCATTGATGCCGACTCTCACGATCGCTTTTCCCTCGAGGATGAAAACTGTACTTCCAAGAGTCTAGAAATGAGGAATGACAATCGTGTGACAGCCCCGTGGCGGATCGGCAGGCCGCCCTCGACGGCGCGGTAAGCGGTCGCGGTCGCTCAGCAGCAGGACGACTGCGACTTCACCGGGATGCCGATCGCCTTGCCCCGGGGCGCGGGCGCGCAGCACGCGCCGCCCTCCGCGCCCGCTGGCGCCACGACGGCAGGAGCCTGCGGCGCGGGGGCGCAGCAGGCCGCCGTCGCGCCGTCGGGCGCGGCGGCCTCGTGGAAGACCGGGATGCTGCCCAGCGTGTGGAAATGCTCCCAGGCGATGCCCTGGGGATCGGTGACCCAGTGCTTCTCGCTGCGCGCGTAGCAGCAGGTCGTCTCGCCTTCGTCGAGCAAGGCCATGTCGGCGGACTGCGCGCGCGCCTTCATCGCGGCCAGTTCGGCGGGATCGTCGGTCTGGAAGCCGAGGTGGTCGATGCCGGGCCTGCTGCCGCGCGTGGAGATCGCGAAGTTGATGCGGGGATCGTCGAGCATCCACTTCGCGTAGTCGCCCTCGACGCGGGTCGGTTCGGCGCCGAACAGCTTCGAATAGAAGCCGATGCTCTTGCCCAGGTCATCGACGTGCAGGTGGACGTGGAATCGCTTCATGGGGATCTCCGGGTCAGCAGGTGGTGCGCCGCCTGACGCTGCCGGGCGCGCAGGACATGCCCGTGCAGCAGTGGTCCGTGAGGTAGGCCAGCAAGTCATCCATGCGCTCGAGCGCTGGGCGGTAGTGCAGGTTGCGGCCATCGCGCTCGACGCTCAACAGGCCAGCGTGAACGAGTTCCTTCAGGTGGAAGGACAGCGTCGAGCCAGGGATGCCGAGCATCGACGACAGCGAGCCGGGCGTCATGCCGGCCGGGCCGGCGCCGACCAGGGCGCGGAAGACCCGCAGGCGAGCTTCCTGGGCCAGCGCCGCCAGGGCAGCGACTGCGGCTTTTTCATTCATGTTTCTAGTTTCATCGAAAATTATGAACAGGTCAATCCTCCTCCATCCGCACGCTGGGCGGTCGGCGCGCGCCCGGGCGACGCAGCGCGCTAGCATCGCCGGGTGTCCATCACCAGGAATCCTCGATGACGATCTCGATGCATTCGAGCAGCGCGCCGGTCTTGTTGCGCATGCTCGCAAACATGCTGGTCTGGCTCGACAAGGCCGAGGCGCACGCCACGGCCCGGCGCTTCGACCCCGCGAACTACCTCGGGCTGCGCCTGGCCCCCGACATGCTGCCGCTGGCGCGACAGGTGCAGATCGCCAGCGACATGGCCAAGGGCTGCATGTCGCGCCTGGCCGGGCAGGAGGTGCCGAAGTGGGCCGATGACGAAGCCACGCTCGACGACCTGCGCGAGCGCATCCGCCGCACCATGGCCCACATCGAGGCGGTGCCGGCCGAGGCGCTCGATGGCTCGGAGTCACGCGAGATCGTGGTGCCCACCCGCGTGGCCGAACTGCGGTTCAGCGGCGAGGATTACCTGCGCCATTTCGTGCTGCCCAACTTCTACTTCCACGCCACCACGCTGTACGCGCTGCTTCGCCACGCCGGTGTGGATCTCGGCAAGCGTGACTTCCTGGGCTGAGAACCCGCGGACCGACCGCCCCCGCCCGCTCGGTGCGCGCTGGCACCCCCGCTCGTCGCTGCAAGTGCGCGCCATGTCGCCGGACGTGGCTGCGCGTTGCGCCTCGGTCTGTGGCGTCATGAAGCGCCGCCTGCACGCGGCCGGTCCATGCACGGGCTCGGAGCGCGATCAGGCCTCGCAGGCCGGGAGGTGCCGGCGCAGCCGGCCGGCGGCGGCGCGGACGGCTTCGCTCGCGGAGGCGTCCGCCAGGGCAAGGCAAGCCCGGGCGTAGGCGGGGTCCGCCAGCAGCCGCTCGACGTGGACGCGATGCCCTTCGCCGGCCAGCAGCCACTTGAGGTCGATGACCTCCACGAGCTGCCGCGACCGGAGCTCGGCCTGGGTTGTCGCGTTCATGCGGGATCCGTTGCGGAGTCAGTACTGAAGTTAACGTCCGCGGATGGCATGAAGCTGACAAGCGTCTAGAGTGCGATCCCGGCTTCGCCAGAATCATCCCGACATGACCCCACCGCCGCCACTCACCGCCGTGGCCGACCTGCCTGCGCAGCTCGCCGCCAGCGGCTTTGCCGTCCTCGACGCGACATCCCTGGCCCGCCTTGCCGGACTGCCCGCGGGTGCCTTCGAGGGCTGGCTGCCTTTCTGGGACGACCTGCCGCCCGACCGCCACCTGCTCGATGGCGGCCGCTACCGGCGTCGCCGCCACGGGTCCTTCGTCGTCGAGCAGGGGCGCGTCGAGGCCGTGCCGCACCGCGCCCACTGGCAGCCGGTGGAGTACAACGCGCTGCACGGCGGCATTGAGCGCTGGTTCGAACCGCTGCCCGAGGCACTGGCGGCCGACCCGGCCTGGCAGACCCTGCTGCGCACCATGGCCTCGGTGGCCGACACGCTGCGCGGCCCGCGACGCTGGTTCGTCGAGGCGCATCCGTTCCGCATCGACACCTCGGGCGGGATCGGGCGGCCCACCCCCGAGGGCGCGCATCGCGACGGCGTGGACCTGGTGGCAGTGATCCTGGTCGCGCGCCGCAACGTCAAGGGTGGCGAGACGCGCGTGTTCGACGCCCGTGGCCCGCAGGGTGTGCGCTTCACCCTGGCCGAGCCCTGGAGCGTGCTGCTGCTGGACGACGAGCGCGTGATCCACGAGACGACGCCGATCCAGCCCGCCGATCCGTCCCGCCCGGCGCACCGCGACACCCTCGTGCTGACCTTGCGTCACGGCGGCTTCCAGCAGGCTGCCGCGAGGCCTTCCGAAGTGACCGACGCATGAACCACACCCCCCTGGCCATTGCCTTCGACGACATCGCCAGCGCCTCGCGGCGCCTCGAGGGCCACGCCCACCGCACGCCGGTGCTGACCTCGCGCGCCGCCGACGAGCGCACCGGCGCGTGCCTGTACTTCAAGTGCGAGAACCTGCAGCGCATGGGCGCGTTCAAGTTCCGCGGTGCGTTCAACGCGCTGGCGCAGTTCACCCCCGAGCAGCGCCGCGCAGGCGTCATCGCCTTCAGCTCGGGCAACCACGCGCAGGCCGTCGCGCTGTCCGCGCGCATGCTCGGTATGCCCTCGGTGATCGTGATGCCGCAGGACTCGCCTGCGATCAAGCTGGCCGCCACCCGCGGCTACCAGGAAGGGCAGCCGGGCAGCGAGGTCGTGCTCTACGACCGCTACACCGAGGACCGAGAGGCGATCGGCCGCCGGCTGGCCGAGCAGCGCGGGATGACGCTGATCCCGCCTTACGACCACCCGCACGTGATGGCGGGGCAGGGCACGGCCGCGCTGGAACTCGTCGAGCAGGTGCGCGCGATGCCCGGCGGCGGCGAACTCGATGCGCTGCTGGTCTGCGTCGGCGGCGGCGGGCTGATCTCGGGCTGCGCCGTGGCGGCGCAGCACCTGCGGCCGGGCATCGAGGTCTGGGGCGTCGAGCCCGAGGCCGGCAACGACACCCAGCGCAGCCTGGCCGAAGGCCGCATCGTCCACATCGAGACGCCCAGGACCATCGCCGACGGCGCCCAGACCCAGCACAGCGGCGCGTTCACGTTCCCGGTGATCCAGCGCCTGGTCAAGGGCATCGTGACGGTCAGCGACGCCGAGCTGGTCGCGGCGATGCGTTTCTTCGCCGAACGCATGAAGCTGGTCGTCGAGCCCACCGGCTGCCTGGCGGCGGCGGCCGCGTTCGAGGACCGGCTGGACCTGCGCGGCCGCCGCGTCGGTGTGATCGTCAGCGGCGGCAACGTCGACCTGGCGCGCTACGCGTCCTTCCTGGCGGGCTGAAGCTCCGCGGCTGCCGGTGCCACCGGCAGGTGCTGGGGCGAGGTCACGCCCATCGAGACGTAGATGCTGGTCAGTGCCTCCACGCCTACCTGGGCCGGTGTGATCCACTCCTCGGGCACGTAGAGCAGCCCGCCGCCGACGGGCACCGGGGCCGTGGGCACGATCACGCCGAGGTAGCGGCGCCCGCCGATCAGCACCGCCTTGGGCGTCGACAGCAGGGCCAGCGCCGCGGCGCCGCCGACGCCGCCGAAGTGGCACCAGACGGCGCTCATCGACTTCACGCCTTCCTCGTCGCGCTGCGAGAACAGGCCCACCATCTTGTGCGCCAGGTCGTAGACGTTGCGCACCAGCGGGATGCGCCGCATCACCGACTGCACCAGCGTGGTCATGCCGCGCTGCAGCCCCACCTCGACGGCCAGGCCGAGCAGGAAGATCACCGCGACGACCAGTCCGATGCCGATCAGGTAGCCCACGATCTCGGAGCCGGTGACGCCCAGCCCGATCGCCTTGAGCACGCCGCCGATCGCGCTGTCGGGGCCGAGCCAGCCCGCCAGCAGGCTGAAGGCCCACCAGAAGATGGCGATGGTGGCCGCCAGCGGCAGCGCCGCCAGCAGCCCTGCGATGAAGATGCGCACCACGTGCGCGCCGGCCTGGGTCATGGCGGGATTATCCGGTGCGGTATGGTCGCGCCTGAGTCCGATGTGGGGGAGACCCGATGAGCGATGCGACCACCACGCCAGCGCCCGCAGGCGCAACCGCCGACGACGCCGAGCGCAAGGCGCGCGAACGCTGCGAGAAGCTGCTGGCGCGGCCTGCGGCGACGAGCCAGGGCGCGGTCACCGTGGGCACCCGCGCCATGGCCTACACGGCCACGGCGGAGTTCCTCCCCGTTGCCGACGAGAAGGGCGAACCCCAGGCCGCGGTGATGACGACCGCCTACCGCCTCGAAGGCGCGAGCGCCGCCGCGCGGCCGGTGTGCTTCGCTTTCAACGGCGGGCCGGGCTCGGCATCGATCTGGCTGCACCTGGGGGCCCTGGGCCCGAAGCGCGTCGTCGTGCCCGACGACGGCAGCCTGCCTGCGCCGCCCTACGCGGTGCAGGACAACCCCCTGACCTGGTTCGAGCACTTCGACCTCGTCTTCATCGACCCGCCGCACACGGGCTGGTCGATCACCGCCTCGGAAGCCGCGCGCAAGAAGATGCTCTCGGTCGACGGCGACGTCGATGCACTGGCCGAGGTGATGCGCACCTGGCTGGCGCGTCACCAGCGCTGGGGCTCGACCGTGTACCTGGCGGGCGAGAGCTACGGCACGACGCGGGGCGCGGCGCTCGCGGACAAGCTGATCGGCATGGGCGTGGCGCTGCAGGGCGTCGTCCTGGTGTCGCTGGCCATGGACCTGCAGACGCTGATGTTCGACCGCCGCAATCCGCTGCCCTGGGCGCTGTTCCTTCCCGCCTTCGCCAACGTGGCGCAGTACCACGGCCTGCTGCGCGGCCCCCATGCGGCCACGCCCGAGTCGGCCCGCGCCGCGGCGGAGGCCTTCGTCGCCGACGACTACCTCGCGGCGCTGCACGCCGGCGGTCGTCTGGAGCCGAGGCGGCGCGCGCGCGTGGCCCGTCGCATCGCCGAACTCACCGGCCTGTCGGCTGCCCTGGTCGAGGAGAAGGACCTGCGCATCGCCGACCACGACTTCTTCTTCGAGGCCATGCGGCCGCAGGGCCGCATCGTCGGCCGGCTCGATGCGCGCGTGACGGGGCCGATGGCGGCCAGCCGCACCCGCGACTGGGAGTTCGACCCCGGCATCGAATCGATCGCCGCGCCCTACACGATGGCGGCGATGGCCTACTTCGGCGAACAGCTTGGCGTCACCAGCGAGACCCGCTACGAAGTGCTCAACGGCGAGGTCAACCGCAAGTGGAACTGGAACCGCGGCGAGGCCCAGGGCAACGGCTTCGCCAGCACCAGCGCCGATCTGGCGCGTGCGCTGCGCCGGCACGCCCACCTGAAGGTGCTGGTGGCCAGCGGCCGCTACGACCTGGGCACGCCGTACAGCGCGAGCGACTGGTCGCTGGCGCAGCTGGACGTGCCGGCCGACGTGGCCAGCCGCGTCAGCCACCGCTACTACGACGCCGGGCACATGATGTACACGCGCGAGGCCGACTTGAGCAGGCTCAAGGGCGACCTCGCCGCCTGGCTGGGATGATGCGGCCATGCACATCGGCATCCTCACCGGCGGAGGCGACTGCCCCGGGCTGAACGCGGTGATCCGCGCGGTCACGCTGGCGCTCGTCAACGAGTGCGGCGCGCGCGTGACCGGCATCGAGCGCGGTTTCCTGGGCCTGCTCACGCGGCGCGTGCGCCCGCTGGGCGTGGCCGAGGTGCACGGCATCCTGGCCGAGGGTGGCACCATCCTCGGCACGCACAACCGCTGCGACCCCTTCCACTACTTCGGCGCCGGCGGTGCCGACTGCTCCGCGCAGGCCATGGCCTACGCGCAGGAGCTCGGCCTCGATGCGCTGGTCGCCATCGGCGGCGACGGCACCATGTCCATCGCCGACCGCTTCTCGGCGCTCGGCCTGCCGGTGGTGGGCGTGCCCAAGACCATCGACAACGACCTGATGCTCACCGACCGTACCTTCGGCTTCGACAGCGCGGTGGCCGTGGTGGCCGAGGCGCTGGACCGGCTCTCGACCACGGCACGCAGCCACGGCCGGGTGATGATCGCCGAGACCATGGGTCGCTATGCCGGCTGGATCGCGCTGGAAGGCGGCATGGCCGGCGGTGCCGACGTCATCCTGCTGCCCGAAGTGCCCTTCAGCGTCGAGGCCGTGGCCGAACGCTGCCGCGAGCGCGAGGCGCGCGACGGCTACACCATCGTCTGCATCGCCGAGGGCGCGCGCGCCGCCGGCGAAGGCCTCACGGTGCAGGCCACGCTTGCCGACAGCCCCGATCCGATCCGCCTCGGCGGGGTGGGGCACCTGCTGCAGCAGCGGCTGCAGCCGCTGCTTCAAAGCGAGGTGCGCACGACGCTGCTCGGCCACGTGCAGCGCGGCGGTTCGCCCACGCCCTTCGACCGCGTGCTGGCCACGCGCTTCGGCTGGCACGCCGCACAGCTGGTCAGGCAGCGGCGCTTCGGGCGCATGGTGGCGCTGCAGGGCGACGCCTGCACCAGCGTGCCGATTGCCGAGGTGGCCGGGCGCAACCGCACGGTGCCGCTGGACCACCCGCTGCTGCAGGCGGCCCGGGGCATCGGGGTGATGCTCGCAGACGCCTGAACGCGCGGATCAGCCGCCGCGGTTGCGCTCGCGCACGGCTTCGCGCCGTGACTCGATCGCGTCGGCCTCGAGGCGGGTGTTGAACTCGCGTCCACGCTCGCGCTCGAGCCGCAGCCCGTCACCGAAAGACAGCGCGAATCCGTCGTCGATGACGGCCTTGTAGCGCACGAGCATCTCGGGCAGCGCGCCCAGCATGTCGACCGCCATCCGGCGCGCGGCGGGCAGCAGTTCCTCGGCGGGCACCACGCGGTTGACGAAGCCCCAGGCGGCGGCCTGCTCCGCGCTCACCCAGTTGCCGGTCAGCGAGACCTCGCGCGCCCTGTAGATGCCGATGGCGCGGCTGAGCTTCTGCGACAGCCCCCAGCCGGGCGCGATGCCGATGCGCGCGTGCGTGTCGGCGAAACGGGCCTGCGGGCTCGCCAGCAGCACGTCGCAGGCCAGCGCCAGCTCGAAGCCGCCGGTCACGGCCGCGCCGTTGATCGCGCCGATCACCGGCCCGCGGAAGCGGCCGAGCGCCTCGACGGGGTCGCGCGCGGCCACGCCGCTGGTGCCCTCGCCGAGCGTGCCGCCGCCGGCGCCGAGCTCCTTGAGGTCGAGCCCGGCGCAGAACGCGCGGCCCGCGCCGGTGAGGATCAGCACGCGGACCTCGGCGTCGGCGGCCAGCGCGTCGATCGCGTCGGCCAGCTGGGCCATCAGCGCCCGCGACAGCGCGTTCATCGCCTGGGGGCGGTCGAGCGTCAGCACGGCGTAGCCCGCCGGGTCCTTCTCCATGCGCACCAGCGGCGCGTTCATGTCTTCCATCGTGCGTTCTCCTGCGCGATCAAGCGTCGCGCACGTCGGCGACGGGGTTGCTGCCGTAGTCGGCGCGGTCGAGGAAGGCGACGAGCTTGGCTGCGGCCGCCGCCGGGCTGTCGAGGTGGCCTCCGGTCTTGAGCTGGACGAAACGCTCGCGATCGCCGAAGCGCGCCGGGTCGGCGCCGCGCAGCTGCACCTGCATGTCGGTGTCGATCACGCCGGGCGCCAGCGAGACGACGCGCGCGCCGTTCGGGCGCGAGGCCTCCTCCAGCGCCACCGCACGTGCCAGGTGGTCCAGGCCGGCCTTGGCGGCGCAGTACGAGGCGCTGCCCGCCATCGCGCGGCGGCCCAGGCCCGAAGACACCAGCATCACCTTGCGCGGCGCGCGCCAGCCGGCCGTCGCGCGCAGGAAGGCGGCAGTGAGCAGCATCGGCGCCTCCAGCCCGACACGCACGGCGTTGGCCAGGTCGGCGGCCGCCACCTCGCCCAGCGGCGCCAGCTCCGAGATGACGCCGGCGTTGTTGATCAGCGTCGCAGACGCGAGGGTGGACGGATCCTGCGCTTCCAGCCAGGCCTGCAGCCGGCCGGCGACCGGCGCCGGGTCGGCGAGGTCGACGGCCCACTGCTCCAGGGTGGAGCCGGCCGGCGGCCAGAGGTCGGCCGGCTTGCGCGAGAGTGTCAGCATGCGGCAGCCGCGGGCCAGCAACTGCCCTGCCACGGCGCGGCCGAGGCCGCGCGACGCGCCGGTGAGGATCACGAGGGGGGTGGACATGGAAGGATGGTGTCGAGGTTGGCGCAAGGCGTGGCCGCGAGGATAGCGGCAGCCGCGCCCGGCCCCGGCCCTGGCGCCGGCGCTGGCATCATCGCCGCCCCATGAAGCATCCGTTCCTCATCGCGCTGGGCGCCGGCGCGGTCGTGCTGCTGGCGGCATTCTTGCCGGCGCTGCTGCAGGCGCTGCGCGGCGGCCCGCCGCTGCCTGCTTCGTCCACGGTCGATGCCGCGCCCTGGCAGGCGCGGGCGGTGCCGGGCGGTGCCGTCGCCGCGATGGGCTTCACGTTGCCGGGCTCGCGCCTGGCCGACGCCCAGGCCCGCTGGCCCGAGGAACTGCAGGTCGCCGTCATGGCCCCGCGCGGCGAGCCCGGCGCGCTGGAGGCCCACCTGGAGTCGTACCGCGAAGGCGGCTTCGCGGGGCGTCTGGTCATCGTGGCGGAAGCCGCTCCCGAGACCCTTTCGCGCTGGCAGGCGCGTGCCGCGCGCGCCGAACCCGTCGACGGGCGCACGGTGCGCTACACGCTCAACCCCGACGACCGGGCCGAGGCGCTGCGCGCACCGCTGGCGGGGCTGACCTTCATCCCTGGGGCCCAGCTGGATGCCGCGACCCTGCAGCAGCGCTTCGGCGCCCCGGCCGAGCGCTGGGCCAGCGGCGAGCGCATCGAGCAGTGGCTCTACCCGGACCGCGGGCTGGCCGTGGCCCTGGACGCCGAGGGCCGCGAGGTGCTGCAGTTCGTGGCGCCGGCCGAGTTCGAGCGCCGACTGCGCGCGCCGCTGCAGGCCAGCGGGGCCAGGCGCCTGCCCTGATCAGGGCAGCAGCCTTGCCTGCATCGGGTCGTCGGTGCTGAGGAACGCACCACCGCCCAGGTGGTGCAGCGTGCGCAGGCCCTCCTGGCCCGGGTCGAACTGCCAGCGGCCGTCGCGGAACACGCGGCTGTCGGCCTGCGCCGCGACGACCTCGCCGAGGAACAGGTCGTACAGCTGCTGGTTGCGCGGCTCGCGCAGCAGCCGGCACTCCAGCCAGGCGACGCAGCCCTCGAGCAGCGGCGCCCCGGTCGCCGAACCGGCGAAGCTGGCCAGTCCGTAGCGCTCGAACTTGTCCTCGCCAGGCACGTCCCGCGCCGAGACGCTGCCCACCGTGAAGGTGGCGTCGGCGAAGTCTCGACAGGGCACGCCGAGCGAGAACTCACCCGAGGCCTCGACCAGGCCGCGGGTCACCGTGCTCTTGTCGATCACGACCGCGACCTTGGGGGGATCGAAGTCCAGCGGCATGGCCCAGGCGGCCGCCATCACGTTGCGCCGCCCGGCGTGGGCGGCGCCGACGAGCACGGTGGGGCCGTGGTTGAGCAGGCGGTAGGCCTTCGGGAGTTCGACAGGGATGCGCATGGCGCGATTGTCGACGGTCGAGTCGAAGCTAGAAGGGCGCGGGATCGGTGAACGCGACCGGCTGGCCCGACACCGGATGCGCGAAGGCCAGGTGCTCGGCGTGCAGCATCAGGCGGGGCGCGTCGTCGCCGGGCCCGTAGAGGCTGTCGCCGACGATCGGGTGCCCGGCCGCGAGGCAGTGCACGCGCAGCTGGTGCGAGCGGCCGGTGACGGGCTCGAGCGCGAGCCGGGTGCACGACGTCTCGCGCTCCAGCACCCGCCAGCGCGTGAGCGACGGCTTGCCCTGCGCCAGGTCCACCTTCTGCCGCGGCCGGTTCGGCCAGTCGGCCGCCAATGGCAGCGCGATCTCGCCTTGCCCGCCCGCCACTTCACCATGGACGCGTGCCACGTAGCGCTTGGACACCGCGCGCTCGGCAAACGCCGCCGAGAGGCGCCGCTGCGCCTCGGGCCCGCGCGCGAACACCAGCAGTCCCGAGGTCGCCATGTCGAGCCGGTGCACGACCCGCGCGTCGGGCCAGTGGCGCTGCACGCGCGCGGCGGCGCAGTCCAGCTTGTCGGAGCCGCGCCCGGGCACGGCCAGCAGACCGGCCGGCTTGGCGACGACGACCATCGCGTCGTCGGCATGCAGCACCTCGATGTCCATCGCGCGAGGATAGCGGCGCGCGTCGCCGCGCCACCACGCCGTGGCGCGAGCCGCAGTCTTTTCCAATCCAGGTATGAGCCTGGAGCCGCCGGGTCGATGGACGCCGCGCGCGGCGATCCGTTGTAGTCATCGCGAGTGTATTTGGCTGCCCTTTTTCCCATCGCCACAGGCTGTGGGCA
>JBILNT010000174.1:0-7263 GCA_044374875.1 Rubrivivax sp. | reverse complement strand
GGCTGATCGACGTCGACACCGGCCTGGCCATCATGGGCGCCTGCACGGTGTGGGTCGTCTACGAGATGCACGACTACCAGCGCGCGATCGACCAGTACAACGAGGACTATGTCGAGTCGCACCTGGCCTCCCGGTCGTCGGCAACCTTGCAGACGATGGTGTCGACCGATCCCGTGCACGCCCCGACCCGCAACTTCGTCATGCGCTTCCTGGCCGCCGGTCGGGTGTTGCTTCGCGACGGCCAGACCCACTGACCGCCACGGCGGCGTTTGTCAGCCGCCGATGCCCACCAGGCGCGCCACGAGGCCGAGGGCGCCACATGCCGCGATCAGCGGCAGCACCCCCACCTTGAAGCGAAAGAGCGCCAGCGCCGCCCCCAGGGCGATCACGGCGGCCAGCAGGTCGAACGGGCCGTCGAAGCCCCCTGGCCACAGCACGTGCCAGGCGAAGAAGAGCGCCAGGTTGACGATCACGCCGACCACAGCCGCCGTGATGCCCAGCAGCGGCGCGGTGAAGCCGAGCCGGCCGTGCGTGGCCTCGACCAGAGGCCCGCCCGCCAGGATGAACACGAACGACGGCAGGAAGGTGAAGAAGGTGGCCACGCAGGCCGCCAGCACCGCGCCGGCGAACTGCAGGTCCGGCCCCAGCACCTGGGCGCCCCAGGCGCCGACGAAGCCGACGAAGGCCACCACCATGATCAGCGGGCCGGGCGTGGTCTCGCCGAGCGCGAGGCCGTCGATCATCTGCACGCCGCTGAGCCACTGGTGGTGCTCGACCGCCCCCTGGTAAACGTAGGGCAGCACCGCGTACGCGCCGCCGAATGTCAGCAGTGCCGCCTTGGTGAAGAACCAGCCCATCTGGGCCGGCACGCTGTCTCGCCCAAGCCAGCCCACCAGCAGCGCCATCGCCAGGACCCACAGCGCGAGCCCGACCGCGACCACGCGGACAAGGCCGCCGCGAGAAAAACGCGCGTGCGCGGGCGGCGGCATGCCGTCGCCAATGACCGCCGGCGCGGCGGCGCCAAGCCCTGCGCCATGAGCGGCTCCCCCGGTGGTGAACACCGCCGGGGCGAAGCGCCCGCCGATGGCCCCGATCAGCGCCGCAGCGGCGATGATGGCCGGGAACGGCGCATCGAAGAAGAAGATGGCGACGAAGGCCGCCGCAGCGATGCCCCAAAGCCATCGGTTGTGCAGCGCCCGCGTGCCTATGCGGTGCGCCGCGTGCAGCACCAGCGCGGTCACCGCAGGCTTGATGCCGTAGAAGATGCCGGCCACCCAGGGCACGTCGCCGAAGCGCACGTACACCCATGACAGCGCCACCAGGATGAACAGCGACGGCAGCACGAACAGCGTGCCGGCGACGATGCCGCCCCAGGTGCGATGCAGCAGCCAGCCGATGTAGGTGGCCAGCTGCTGGGCCTCCGGGCCGGGCAGCAGCATGCAGTAGTTGAGCGCGTGAAGGAAGCGTCGCTCGCTGATCCAGCGCCGCCGCTCCACCAGCTCGGCGTGCATGATGGCGATCTGCCCCGCCGGCCCGCCGAAGCTGACGAAGCCCAGCTTCAGCCAGAACAGCAGGGCCTCGCGGAAGGGCACGGTGCGCGCGGCGTCGGGGGCGGCGGCGGAAGTCGTGGTGTCGGGTAGGGGCATGGCGCTGTGCAGGAACGGCGCGCCGCGGCAGGCGAACTGCCGCCGAGGCGACGCAGTGTAGGCGACCCGGGGCCATGCTTTCGCGCGTGCTTTCGCGCGTGCTTTCGCGCGTGCCTTCGCCCCGCCTTCGCCCCGCCGCGGGCCCGGGCGCGCCAGCAGCACCACGGTCACGGCCATGGCTCGCGGGCGCGCTGGCGGCCCCTGCGTGCGACGCACCCCGGGACGGGCGATCGGTGACGGCCCGGCGCGTTCACGCACGGGCGTGGCCGCGCTGGCTCACTTCGTGAGCCAGCGCATTCGCAGACTGCAACGCATGCCGGGCAGCCCGGCGCCTTGCAGGAGTTTGCGATGACCACGAACCAGGCCCGCCTCGACCTTCCCTGCCCCATCCCCGCCACCGACCCGCTAGGCTTCGAGATCGGCTTCGACCACGCACGGCTGGGCATCACGCCAAGCGGTGCCTGCGCCGGCGTCGACGACGCGATCACCCAGGGCTGGCAGGCAGGCCGCGCGGTCTTCGGCCAACGATCGGCCGGGACGACCTGGGCGCAGCACTGCTGGCTGGAACTGCGCACCGAGGCCTGGCGCGCGGGGCGCCCGATGGCCCGCCTCGCAGTGACCCCGCAGGATCTGCAGGCCATCGATCGCGGCAGCTGCCCCGTGACCGGCACGCCGTTCGAGGGCGACCGAATGGACCGGGCGGTCGCCGCTTGCCTCTCGCCCGATCAGGCACCCGCGATGGGCAGGCTGGTGTTGCTGTCCCGCGCTGCCGCGACGGCGCTCCCCCCCCTGCTGGCACTCTCGTCGCAGTCGCTGCTGCGCCGGGTCAGGGAGGTCGAGGCCGGGCGCGAGCCTGCCCCTTGCGGTCTCGACGCCTGCGCGTTGCGTCGCCTGGCCACGCTGGTCTCGCTGGTGCACTCCATGTCCCATGCCGACGCGGCTGCATGGCCGCTGTGCGTGGTGCCGACGCCTCGACTGCAACTCGCCAATCCGCTGCAGCGGCTGCAATGGCTGGTGTCGCGTCAATTCGCCAGCCCGGGCTGGAGCCTCAGGCTGCGCCGCTGGTCGGCGCTCGTCGCCGATGCTTCGCTGCGCAACGACTTCCAGCTCTTCATCGGGGCCTTTGCACCAAGGGTCATCGAAGGCGCGGAGCTCGGTCGCGACACCGACGCCATGCTCGCCGCGGCCTGGTTCGACCCGCGCGTCCAGCGTCGCTGGCAGAACTTCGCCACGCAACTCGGCGACGCCGGCACCCGTGCCTTGCTGGAAGGCGCGATGGCCCGCGGCCTGCTGCAGGCGCAGCAAGGCCCCGCGCGCGACAGCCGGAGCCAGAGTGCGCGGGGCGCGGAGATGGAAGGCGCGAACCGTCAGGCGGACCGGCTTGCGCGCCTGACCGGCGTCGTGCCACCGGCACTGGCACTGGCCGCCTGAACCGAAGGCAGGCCCCCGAAGAAGAGGTCGGTGACCAGCGGGGCCAGCGTTTCGTGCGTCAGCGCCCCGCCCGGTCGCAGCCAGGTGAAGGTCCAGTTGATCATCCCGAACAGCAGCATCGCCAGCGGCCGGGACAGTTCCGCCTCGGCCAGATCCGGGCGGCATCGCGCGACGGCCGCCGCGAAGGCGTCGACGACGCGCCGCTGCCCGGCCACGACGGCAGTGCGTTCGGTCTCGGCGAGGAACTTGACGTCCTCGGTCAGCACCCGGTGCTCGTCGCGGGCCCGCGCGTAGGCTTTCGTGAAGCGGCCGATCAGCTCGCGCAGGTGGGCCTCGGCGGGCAGCTTCAGGTCGTCGACCTCCCCCACCAGCGCTTCCAGCCGCGACACGTGACCCGCGCTGATCTGGGCCAGCAGGTCGTGCTTGTCGCGCACGTAGTGGTAGAGCGTGGCCTTCGACACCCCGCAGGCCGCGGCCACCTCGTTCATCGTCGCGGCCGTGTAGCCGCGCCGCGCGAACACGGCCGCCGCCGCGGCCAGGATCTGCTCGCGCTGGTCGTCGTACGCGGCCGATCGGGGGCGGGCCATCGTCAGTCCCGCGCGCGGGGGCGCACGCTGCCGGCTCGCGTCATCGCTCGTCGAACGACACGACCACGCGCTCGCTGAGCGGGTGGGCCTGGCAGGTCAGCACGAAGCCGGCCGCGAGGTCGTCGGCCTCGAGCGAGAAGTTGCGGTCCATGCGAACCTGTCCTTCCAGCACCTTGGCGCGGCAGGTGGCGCACACACCGCTGCGGCACGAGTAGGGAACGTCGAGCCCGGCGCGCGAGGCCGCGGCCAGGATGCTCTCGTCACCGGGCTGGAACGCCACCTCGCGGGTCAGGCCGTCGCGCACGATCGCGATCCGGGCGGTGGTGGCATCGCCCTCCTTGACCGGATGCTGCACGCTCTCCGACTGCGCCGGCGGGATGCCGAAGCGCTCGACGTGGATACGTTCGCCGGCCACGCCGGCCGCCTTCAGCGCAGCCTCGGCCTCGTCGTTCATCGCATGCGGCCCGCAGACGAAGGCCTCGTCGACGGTGTGCGGGCCGACCAGGCGCAGCAGCAGCGCAAGCTTGTCGGCGTCCAGCCGCCCCGCGGCCAGCGGTGAATCGACCACCTCGCGCGAGAACACCGGATGGATGGCCAGGCGGGTCAGGTGGCGATTCTTCAGGTCCTCGAGTTCCTCCTTGAACATCGTGGAGGCCGCGGTGCGGTTGCCGTAGAGCAGCGTGACGCGACTCGCCGGCTCACGCTGCAGCAGGGTGCGCACGATCGACAGGATGGGCGTGATGCCGCTGCCACCGGCAATCGCCAGCACGTGGCGCCCCCGCGGCGCGGCGCGCTCGATCGCGGCGCCGAAGCGGCCTTGCGGCTCCATGGCCTCGAGGACGTCGCCCGGGCGCAGCTCCGCGGTCAGCCAGGGCGAGAACGCGCCGCCGGGCACGCGCCGTACACCAACACGCAGGCGCTCGCCGGCCGCGGCGCAGATCGAATACGAGCGTCGGGGCTCCTGCCCCGGGCGTCGCACGGTCAGGTACTGCCCCGGCGTGAAGCGGAAGCTCGCCGACAGTTCGGGGGGGACGTCGAACGTGACGACAGTGGCGTCGTCGGCCTCGGGCTGCACGTCGGCGACGCGCAGCGGGTGGAAGTGCAGGCCGCTCATGGGCAGGTACCGGGTGGGTTCAGATGGGCTTGAAGTGCTCGAACGGCTCGCGGCAGTCGAGGCACCGGTGCAGCGCCTTGCACGCGGTGGCGCCGAAGGCGGACAGGCGCTCGGTGTGCGCGCTGCCGCAGCGGGGGCAGGCCACGCCGCGGGCCACAACGCGGATCGGCGCCTCCGCCATCGCCGCGCCGGCGCCGGCCTGGGGCGGCGCGATGCCGTACTCGCGCAGCTTGCGGCGCCCGTCGTCGCTGATCCAGTCGGTGGTCCAGGGCGGCGAGCGGCGCTGCTCGATGCGTACGGGGCCGAGCCCGGCGGATTCCAGCGCCTCGCGCACGCCGGACTCGATGACCTCGGTGGCCGGGCAGCCGCTGTAGGTGGGCGTGAGCGCGACGACCAGCGTGCCGTCATCGCCGCAGGCCACGTCGCGCACGATGCCGAGGTCGCGCACCGAGAGCACCGGCACCTCGGGGTCGGGCACGCCGTCGAGCGCCTGCCAGGCGGCGTCGAGGCGGCTGCGCAGCTCGGCACCGCACATCACCACACCCCGCCCGGGTGCGCGCGCTGCAGCGACTGCATCTCGGCGAGGATGAAGCCCATGTGCTCGCTGTGCACGCCGCGCGTGCCGGTGCTGACGAAGGGGGTGTCCGCCGGAATGTCCAGCCCGGCCTCGGCGAGCACCGAACGCACCTCCTGCAGCCAAGGCTCGCGCAAGGTGTCGCGCGCTGGCCCGAGACCGGCAGCCTCGGCGGCGGTGTCGGCGTCGTCGCGGGCGAACATCTCGTTCGTGTAAGGCCACGCGCGCTCGAGCGCCGCGCGCATGCGGCGCGCCGACTCCCCGGTGCCGTCACCCAGGCGCACTGTCCAGTCGGCGGCGTGCTGCTGGTGGTAGCGAGCCTCCTTGAGCGACTTCGCCGCGATGGCCGCCAGCTCGGCGTCCGACGACGCGGTGGCCAGGCGCTGCCAGAAAGCCTTCAGCCAGGTGGCGACCAGCAGGTTGCGCACGACGGTGTCGGCGAAGTCGCCGCCGGGTGCGTGCGCGCTGCTGCGGCGCATCGGCTGCTCGACGAGGGTGAGGTTGTAGAACTGGTCCTCGTCGCGCAGGAACGCCAGCTGGTCCTCGTCGAAGCCCTGCCCCTCCAGGCGCCCGGCGTGCGTCAGCAGCGCGCGGGCCTGACCGATCAGGTCGAGCGCGAGGTTGGTCAGCGCGATGTCCTCCTCCAGCACCGGCCCGTGCCCGCACCATTCGGCCAGGCGCTGGGCGTGGACGAGCGCGGTGTCGCCCAGGCGCAGGACGTAGCGGACAGCCGGCGTGGCTTGGATGCGCAGCGAGGCGGTTGCGGTGCTCAACGCCGCCTCCTACATGTGGTTGACTTCATCGGGCAGCGCGTAGAAGGTCGGGTGGCGGTACACCTTGTCTTCCATCGGGTCGAAGTACATGTCCTTGTCGCCCGGGTCGCTGGCCGTGATGTCGCTGCTGCGCACCACCCACACGCTGGTGCCTTCCTGGCGCCGCGTGTAGACCTCGCGGGCCAGCTGGATCGCCATGCGCGCGTCGCTGGCATGCAGGCTGCCGCAGTGCTTGTGGTCCAGGCCGGCCTTGGGGCGCACGAACACCTCCCACAGCGGCCATTCGTCGCGCACCGACTCGGCGGCCGCGGTTTCGGTCTTGGCGTTCATTGAACTACCCTCCTTGCTTCGCACTCCGGGGTGAGCGCCTGGGAGCAGCCCGGCGCGCTCATGCGGCCTTCTCCTTGGTGGCTTGCTTGCGGGCGTGGACCAGCGCGGCATCGCGCACCCAGGCGCCGTCGTCACAGGCCTTGACCCGGGCGGCCAGGCGCTCGCGGTTGCACGGCCCGTGGCCGCCAACGACACGCCAGAACTCGCTCCAGTCGATCGGCCCGAAGTCGTGGTGGCCGCGCTCGGCGTTCCACTTCAGCTGCGGGTCGGGCAGCGTCACCCCCAGCACCTTCGCCTGCTCGGCCGTGGCGTCGATGAACTTCTGCCGCAGGTCGTCGTTGCTGATGCGCTTGATGCCCCAGCGCATGCTCTGCGTGCCGTGGGTGCTCTCGCTGTCGGGCGGGCCGAACATCATCAGGCTGGGCCACCACCAGCGGTTCACGGCGTCCTGCACCATCGCCCGCTGGGCATCGGTGCCCTCGCGCATCATCACCAGCAGGCTGTCGTAGCCCTGCCGCTGGTGGAAGCTTTCCTCGCGGCAGATGCGCACCATCGCCCGCGCGTACGGCGCATAGGAGCAACGCGTCAGCGGCACCTGGTTCATGATGGCCGCGCCATCGACCAGCCAGCCGATGACACCGATGTCGGCCCAGGTCAGCGTCGGGTAGTTGAAGATCGAGCTGTACTTGGCCTTGCCGGTGTGCAGGGCCTCGAGCAGCTGGTCGCGGCTGGTGCCCAGGGTCTCGGCGGCGGCGTAGAGGTACAGGCCGTGGCCGCCCTCGTCCTGGATCTTTGCCAGCAGGATGGC